>CAZVWV010000158.1:0-7765 GCA_964631745.1 uncultured Bdellovibrionales bacterium | reverse complement strand
TAAGATTTAGTGCCACTTCTCGGCACCGGCAGGCGAATCGCCTGCGCTCCATAATATTCTTGCTCCGAGTTGGGCAGGCACTTTACCCGCGGTTTTTGAGCAGACACGTTGCACCCTTGCTTCACGGTAAATATCAAGGTTACATGTGAGATAATATGTTCGGAGTAGCTCTGGCGGCACTTAGTTCGATAATCTTAGCTACTGCTGATGCCGGTAAGAAAGAGCTTGCCAAGTTTTACGCGCCCTTTCAGGTAGGCTGGGTCACGTTGACGGCGGCCCTACTTTGCAACGTCACTTTTCTTTACTTGACCAACGAGCTAGCAATTCCTTCTGGTTACACCTTTTATCTTTGTACGCTGGCGTGTGCTGTAGCAGCTACCGTCGGCGAGATTGCTTTTATTACAGCGGTGTCGAGTGCGGATTTATCGTTAGTCATCCCGTTTTCTGCATTCGGCCCCGTGGGCGCAACTTTGCTTTCCGCGCTGATTCTTAAAGAGTTGCCCTCACCGTTTGCGTTCCTCGGAATTCTTATAATCGTGTTGGGAAGCTATCTGATTAGTGTTGATTTTAAAAGTCGTCGGGGAATTTTCGCGCCGTTTCGGATTGCATTTACTAAAGGCCCGCTCTGTATGCTTTTGGCGACCGGATGTTTTTCAATCATGGTGACACTTCAGAAGTTTCTTGCCAGAGATGTTAACTCGGTGCTTTCATTTACCTCTCTGGTTTTTGTTTGCGTGGTGGTGTTTACCTTGGTCTTGCTATGGCAGGGTAAGAATCCGCTCGAACCGGTTTTAGCACGACCTAAGCACGCCATCGGCATGGGGATTTGCTGGGCCGTGGGCATGACGACCTTGTATGTATCGCTTGGTTTTACCCTTGTGGCGTATGCCTCCTCGGCCTCTCGTATCGGCATGCTATTCTCAGTTCTTTTGGGATATCTATTTTTCAACGAAAAAAATATTCTGCAGAGGCTTCTAGCCGGGAGCGTTATGATTGTCGGGGTGGTCTTGGTGGTGTGGTTTGGGTAATAATGATATTCGGTGGCATCGATGATCAACAAAAAATTCGGCACGGATTCTAAAATTCCAAATACTTCTGCTGAAGCCATACGGCTCCTGTCAGAACTTGCTAATCCGGAAGCAGAAAACGCATTGTGCTTTGCGGTCGAAGCAACAAATGGCAGCGAGGTACGCGCAGTTGCCTCCTTAATGCAGGGCAATGAGCGACTTATTCTTTTATTGCTGCTTGAACTCGTGGGAGCGCCGTCTTTCAAGTCATTCGGTTACTTGGAAGGAATTCTAAATTTAGAGCAGTGCCGCACTATGCAATCTGTACTTGCCCCTGTGGATGCCAGCACAAACGGGGCCAAGTTTGATGAGCTCCAGAAGGTTTTGGCCTGGGCTGAACGGGCTGCCTTTGTGGTATTAAATGAAAAAGCGCTGGATGCCACACAAGAGCGGGCCTTTCTTGAATACCGCACCAATACCGTATTCGAACTCTTTAATTCAGGCGCCCTGCGCGGCTCCCAGAGTAAGGCCAGAGAGCTCTTGCTTGAATCATTTAAAGTTCTGCCTAATAGATATCTCTCCTCTAGCGGAGCATTTATGGATCTTACTGGCGGGGGCGAACGTTTTGTGGCCGGTATCGATAAATTCCCGAGTTTAATGAGCGTGCGCGGAGAGGAACTGATGCAAACCGGTAACCGCATAGTGCCAGGCGCCATGATTCGAAATGGAGTCTATGTCGGCAACAGAAATATCTTCATGTTTCACGCTGCCGTAAATATTGCCGCTTACATCGGGGATGATAACTTAATTGATTCTCACGCTTCTGTAGGAAGCGCTGCGCAGCTAGGAAATAAAAACAAACTCGGATCTTTCGTGAGTTTAGAAGGGGTGCTGAGCCCGGCCAATGCGGAAGGGGTTGTGATCGGTAACTCCAATTTTATCGGGAGCTTCTCCAGAATTGGCGCCGGTATAATAGTGGGAGATAATAATTTTATCGGATCCGGCGTGAATATCTCGTTAGGGACCAAACTTAAGGATTGCCGCAGCTCGGCCAGCGCCAAGGGTGAGTACTGTACCCCTAGGGATTTGAACGCTCAATTTAATAATCTCTGCATAGTGCCAAATAATGCCAAGCGCACTTTTCAATCAGTGGAGCTTCTCCCCGGCGAATAC
This sequence comes from uncultured Bdellovibrionales bacterium, assembly GCA_964631745.1. Taxonomy (GTDB): domain Bacteria; phylum Bdellovibrionota_C; class UBA2361; order UBA2361; family JBGSMV01; genus CAZVWV01. Next base: position 5,585 of record CAZVWV010000158.1, on the reverse strand, counting down.
GCGCTTTTCGAAAACACCGAGGAGTTTATGGGGCGCTTCGAAGGCGACCAGCGGATAAGGAACATGTAAATTTGGTAGCGCCGACGACTTAGCGGCGCTACCAAAAATTCGTGCTTCACCGCTTTAATTGCATTTTGCCAGGAGTAAGGCAGCAGAAATCGCTCTGAAGAACGGTTTTCCAGGAAGTCTCTCTACGAAATACAAAGCGCGCGCATCTCTTTTAAGTTATCAACGATCTTGCCCACGCCTCTAACCACGCAACTTAGCGGATCTTTAGCTCTCTGAAATTGAATTCCGGTCTCTCGGTAAAGCCGCTCTGCCAAGCCTTTCAGCAAGGCACCGCCGCCTGCCAAATAAACGCCGCGTGCTACGATATCCTGAGCAACTTCAGCGCTAGTTTGCTCAAGCGCCGCCACGACTGATGATATAATGGCGGAAATCGGCTCATGCAGCGCGTCTCTGATAAACTCATCCGTAACGTCGACTTGATGCGGCATGCCCGTCGCAAATTCGCGGCCGTACACCTTTATTGATCTGGGCTTGCCAAACGGCAAGGCAGAACCAATTACAAGCTTTATGCGTTCGGCCTCAAAAATGCCGACCTGAATTCCGAGCTGACGCCGTAATTCACGCTGAATAGCCTCGTCCATCTCATCGCCCGCCACGCGTATAGAATGTGAATACAGGGTGCTGTTCATGCTCAAAATAGCGACCTCGGTGGTGCCGCCACCGATATCGACCACCATGTTGCCTACTGCTTTATCTACCGGAAGATCGGCGCCAAGCGCTGCGGCCATGGATTCCTCTACTAACATCACGTCCCGAACGCCGGAACAGTGGGCCGCATCTATGACCGCTTTCTTTTCAACTTGAGTGATCCCTGATGGGACGCCTATCACAATGCGCGGGCTATAAAGACTCCAACCCTTTTTAGCCTGGCGTAACATATAATCGATCATCAGAGCGGTCATATCGAAGTCTGCAATCACACCATCTTTCATGGGGCGCACACATCTAATGGCCTGCGACGTCTTTCCGAACATGCGTTTGGCGTTGTTACCGACGGCCAAAGCTTTTCCTGTTGATTCATCAACCGCAACCACGGAAGGCTCATTTACGATAATGCCGCGCTTTCGCATGTAAATTAAGGTGTTGGCGGTTCCAAGGTCCATGGCCATATCAGCGCACCAGAAGCGGCTAAAATAGCTTAGAAAACTGCGAGAGTCAGCGCCAATTTCCAATGTATCGGGCAGAGCAACGCTAAGCCCTACGGTACTCATACAATAATTCCCCTTGAACTGCGCGGCTAACCGGCACCCCCTGTGCCGAGTCCGTGATTAATCTTTCAATGGTTGCGCCCTTGAAGCGCTTGTCGCGAAATGACGCTCTGCAAAACTCAAGCACGGGCGGTTGGCTGACACTACTTATATGCGAACAAACGGCGTTGATACGGTTTTCGTAAAAGGAACTAGCCATTACATCCAACGCTATCACTATGTCCCCATTCGGAAGACACAGTAACGGAAAATGCGCCGGCAGAGTCTGTTTCACAAGCCGCTGAAGCTGTTGCACAAGTTTCACGCAGTCGGCCGTGCCAAGTGCGTTCTCAATCTCAGCGAAGTTTTTCAATTTGAGTCTTAGTATTTCAAGAGAATCTCTGCCCAACGAATCAGAGAGGCGCAAACTATCGCGCAGAAATTCGTGCCATCCGCTTGAACTCTGGTTATGAGCGCGACTGCGCAGATGCAGGCGCAGCGTGTTTGAAATTTCGGCGGAGAGGTCCTCAATTAATTTGCCTTGAATCTTCGAAAAGGCGAAGGATTTCTTACTATCGCAAGCAATCACGCCGTAGCATGGATCGGCGCCATCCACGGGCGCAAAGGGAACTGGCACGCCGATGAAGCTCTTAAGCTGCTGGTCGTTTGTATAAATTCCGAGAGTGCGGCTATCGCGTTCGAAGGGGGAGACATGTATGGCTTTGCCATGCTTTGCGACCCAACCAATCAAACCTGTGCCGATGCCGATGCGGGCAGCATGCAAAACATCTTGGCTAAATGAATGAAATCCAGCCAGCTCTAACTGATCCGAAAGTTCCGAGGTATGCGCACCGAGCGAGCTGGAACTATCCAAGAGAATATTTGCCGGAAGAAAGATAAAGCAGCTATGGGAATCGGATAGATTAGCCCCGAAACGCGCAAGCCTGCACAGGTCGCGCTTTACACAAACGTCAAAACTCATCTCTTGATCTGAGGTCACAGCAACCACAACTATTTATCTTTAAGTGTCTTGTTCTCTCTCTCTTGTTCTTGGCGAGAGACCGTATTCCGAAGATCCACCCCGTTAAAATTAGCAGAGGTATGCCAAGCTCACAATCGGGAATCTGTTCTCAGACGGCCCGGAACTATGATAACCTCTCCCACATGACACACCCAACCCCCCAAGAATATTTAAACCAGATCTCCGAAGCGCTTCAATCCATTGCAAAGAAAGTGCGATATTCCCCACAAATTATGGTGATTCTGGGGAGTGGCTTAGGGGAGTTCGCTTCAGAATTGGATGACAAAATCGAGATTCCATACAAAGAGATCCCGCATTTTCCATGTTCTACCGCGCCCGGGCATGTCGGCTCTCTGGTCTTTGGGAAATTTCAGGAAAAGGAGCTAGTCTGCTTTAAGGGGAGGGTGCATACCTACGAAGGCTTTCCCACCTATCGCGTGGCTTTCGGTGTGCGCGTGCTAGGGAAGATGGGAATTAAGAAGCTTATCGTAACAAACGCCGCCGGTGGAGTTAATCCAAACTTTTCGGCAGGGGACCTGATGCTTCTCACAAATCATCTGAGTTTTTTCGTTGACGATCCCTCCACCGGTCTACAACATCCAGAGCTTGGGGAGTATTTTTTTGATATGACCGCGCCGTACGATCTTGATTGGTGCGCAAGGGTTGCCGAGCGGGTCGGAAAGACCGGACTCAAAACTCAAAGTGGGGTCTACGCCATGACGCGCGGCCCGCGTTACGAAACAGCCGCAGAGATCAAAGCACTTCAGAGTTTAGGAGCAGATGCGGTCGGCATGTCAACTGTACCGGAAGTTATCGCGGCTAGGCAGATGAAGATTAGTTGTCTGGGAGTTTCCCTAATATCAAATATGGCGGCCGGAATTTCAAAGACGCTCTTAACGAGCGAGGAAGTTTTAGAAGCTGGCCAGGCTGCACGGCCCAAATTCAAAGAGCTGCTGAGGGCGGCTATTGAGGTGGGGTAGGGGCGAGCTTTTGAGATGCCTGCGCGACACGCAGGCAAACGGATCTTATCAACGTTAGCTCTTGCGGCGCGGCAAATCTTTAGCTGAGGTTAACCTGTCAACGAACAGTCGGAGCGAAGGGTCCCGCGGTTCTGCCGGTTTTGCGTTGCGTAGCATTTCCGCCAAGCGGGTGCCACGTTGCCGCCTAGCGATCTGCAAGCGTTCATGGCGTCTAATCACCCGACTGACAACACTTTCGATTTGAGACTTCCCTTCTGCAAAGTTCCCCTCTTCGAATTCTAGGGAAGCTCGCTTAAGATGGTAATAATATCCGATGTGGACCGCTGGGCCGCCAATGATCCCTGAAGGGACGGCGGCGAGAGGCTCAGCCCGTGCCAGCCGTCTAAGTGCTGCTTTCCAATGCTTTTGAGCTACGGTTTCGAACCTTTCCCGGGCGGCAGGGGCACCCTCAGCTTCCGCCAAATCGCTCCATTTGACAAACTCTGCTAGTCGTCCAAGAGCTGCCGCAGTGTCTTGTGAATCGCCAAGGTCCCCTTCGCTTTTTATCAGCTGCATGGCTCGATGAACCTGCCGCAAGAACCGAATATCTTTAATCCGCTTTGCGCTTAGGCCTTCTTTTGAGAGACGCGCATCAGCCGCAGCCAAGTCAGAATTTGGGTCGGTTACGTCATTTGTTACGGATTTTGGCGTGCTTTCGCCGCCATGACTTCTACTTGCCCTATCTGCGTTCCGCATACATCCTCCACCTCAACGCGAAATTGGTTATACAACGAGCGTATATATCTTAATAATGCTACCAAACGCAAGCAAAAGTCTCGGCAGGCCGCAAATATGTCGAGAACGACTTTCGAGAGAAGTAACGATATCAAACCCAGAGTCGGCCCGAAAACAAATGGAAGTAGTCACACAAAACCGTTCTTTTCACCGCTGGGGTGGTAAGAACAGCGCCGTAAACCACCCCCAGCTTTTAAACCTCCTCTCTACGCAAGCCGCGGATACCTGCGCATGAAAATTGCTAGAGTAATAAGCCCTAAGCCCAGCGGCACGACCCCTAGCATGAGAGCCTGCGGGCGTGCCAGAAGTTTCGTTGCGGCGTAGGCTGATACAGCTCCAGCCGTGCTGTAGAGATGAAACGCGCCGATAGCGTTAGCATTCTCGGCAGGGTTGAAGCGATCCTTTATGACCGCCAGCACCGCTGGATAGGTGCTAGAAAACTGGATCGCCAAGACCGATACCCCAAGCAGTACCACCGGCAACACCTGACCAGAACAGATCAACGCTGTGCCGAGAATCCCAGCCAGCAGGGATGTTGCTAAGACCCTGCCGCGACCAAATCGGTCAGCGGCATGTCCCATCAGCGATATGCTGGTGGCCGCTACAAGTTTCATGCCGACGGCTGTCGGGCCGACGGATGCAAGTCCGAACTTGTCCTGGACCAGTAGCGGTATGGCTGCCGCGCTCTGTCCGAGGAAGTAAAACCCACTGAACACCACAGGCAGGAGCAGCAGCGGTTTGGGACTAAGCATCGAGCGCACCGATCCAGCTACTGGTTGGATGGCCGGTGAAGGCCGATCCTCAACATTGGCGTAGACGACTAAGGCACTCACGGAGACAAGCGCTAGAGACAAGTAGATCCCGCTCATGCCAAACCGTCCCAAGAGAATCGTGGCCAGCAGTGCGCCAACCACATTAGACCAGTAAAGCCCAGACATCTTACGCCCCTGTTTTCGCCCAACCTCGCTTGCAATACAGCTACCATCTATGAGGAGCGTGTTCGCATTCCAGAACAGAGCCGCTCCGAGGCCCACCGTTATGCAAGCTAGGTATATGAGAGCCGGCGCGCCGCTAAGAGCACTGAGTCCAAACAGCGCGTATGGCGTTGAGCCCAGCAGTAGCGAGCGTTTCAACCCCATTCGCGCCACCATCTGGGGAGCGAAGAAGTTAGAGAGAAAAAAAACCGCATAAAGGAGAATCAGCCCAGAGAGCGCCAGATCCTCCTTGCCTTGGCTTGAGAGCCACGGCGCAAAAAACTGCTGCGCCGTGTCAAAGCCTAAGAATTGAAGGAATACCCCGACCGTCACAAGCGTGACGTTACGAGCATCGCGCTTCGTTTGCATTAGTGAATTTCCCCTGATTGTTAAAACCGAAGTGTGACTACTTATGGCGAGAGTATATGCATGGCTGCGTTGCCAAGCAAATATAACAGGCGGCAGACTTTGTAGCCCTGAACCCTCGTAAACGACGGGCCCTCGGGGCAATTGCTCAAACACCCCGGGTAAAGCACGAGATATTACGTAGCGCGGACGACTCGTCCGCCGATGGTTATAG
>CAZVWV010000157.1:0-7843 GCA_964631745.1 uncultured Bdellovibrionales bacterium | reverse complement strand
GCCAACTAGCTAATCGGATTCAGACTGCTCTCTTCACGGCTTACGCCTTTACCGGTAAAAGCCGAAGCTTCCCCGGATCATTCGGTATTAGCCAAGCTTTCGCCTGGTTATCCCCAGTGAATGGGTACATTACCCAAGTACTACTCACCCGTGCGCCACTATACTCATATTGCTACTTTCTCGTTCGACTTGCATGTCTTAGGCACGCCGCCAGCGTTCATTCTGAGCCAGGATCAAACTCTCAGATTAAAAAAATCTGCTACTACAGTGCGCTGAGACGCACCGCCTTCTTCCCTGCGTAAGTAGCCTGAAAGAAGGATATCCTTAATAAATTAAGGATATTTTGTACTGTCGTCGCAACACCGTGAGGCGTTGAACAAACAGTACGTAAATTGTTGCCCTGCACATATTTATTGACATCTAGTTTATTTACATTGGCTCGACATCGTTAAATGTTGAACCAACAATCGTTTCAACATCGTTAGATGTTAAAACAACAAAACTAGAAATTGCTCAAGCGGAACCTTATAAAAAACCTAAATTGTTAAACGTTTTCGCTCCGGAGACATCTCGACTCAATTAAGAGCCGAACTATCTAATGCTTCAACATCGTTAAATGCCAAAGCAATAATTCTACACCATCGTCTCAACATCGCTAGATGTTGAACAAACAGTATTGCTGCATTCCGAAACTAAACAGCCTCTACCCATAACCTGGTTTTGAAATAGCCAGCTGCCAAGAACACAAACCGAACGAAAACCGAGCAAGTAAATTGCTACAATAGCCGTCAATTCGCCAACTTATTGATTTTATTGAGAAAATCCTTCTCAGCAGCGAGGTAGAGATATTAGCAATTTCCTTCCCGAAATGTCAATAATGTCACTAGGAAAAATAAAGAAATGTTAAAAATTAACAAAAACCCAATAAAAGTGATGGTTTCAGCGGGCGAACTTTCGGGGGATGAGCATGCAGCCCTGCTTGCCGCAGCGCTAAAGCGCAAAATCGGCGACAAAATAGAATTATTTGGCATGGGAGGTCAGGCTTTGCGCGGAGCGGGCTGCGAAACTTTTGTCGATTCCGAGAAAGAAGCGTCGGTTATGGGCTTTGTCGATGTGGCGCTGAACATACGAAAGATTTTCGCGGCATTAGCTTTGCTCAAGCGCGTGTGTCAGGAGCGCCGCCCCGACTTATTAGTGCTTGTGGACTTCCCTGATTTCAATCTACGACTAGCCAAATTCGCTCACGGACTCGGAATTAAGACTTTCTATTTTATACCTCCAAGTGTTTGGGCTTGGCGTGAGGGCCGTATCAAAACGATTGCAAAATACATTGATGCGGCCGGGTTAATTTATCCCTTCGAAGAGAAATTTTACGTAGCCCACGGCTACAACAATGCGAAATTTATTGGGCACCCCTTTTGTTCCAAATTCGACGCTACTCCTTTCACCTTAAAAGATCGCGTTCAGTTCTGCGAAAGGCACGAACTTAACCCAAAACGCCCCATTTTTGCTCTATTTCCGGGGAGCCGCACGAAAGAGATCGATCGCCACATGGAGATCTTAAAAGAGGCATCGATCCGATTTGTCGCAAAACATCCGGAGGTACAAATAGTTGTATCATTGGCGAAGAACCTGCCCTCAGAGCTGCTCGGAAATATTATTAAGGCGGCGCCGCATCTTAAGCTGATCTCTGACGATCCTTTTTCTGTCATGCGTAGCTCTGATGCTGCTTTACTAAAGTCCGGCACTTCAAACCTTGAAGCTGCCTTTGCCGGATTACCGTTTAGTATGTTCTTCAAGACCGGCCTTCTTAGCGAGATTATCGTGCGCGCCATGGTGAGAACAAAAGAATATTCCATTGTGAACCTGATTCGATCCGGCACTGTAAGAGAATTGGTGCAACGCGCCGTGTCGCCTGCGAACTTGGTACAAGAGATGGAGGAGTTGCTGTTTAATGATGCGCGCAGACTGGAAATTAAGACTGGCTTAAGCGAGGTTGTAAGCGCTTTGCGTCGCGAGGCGGAAGTCTCAGCTTATGACAAAGCGGCAAATATCTGCGACAGCTTGCTCCCGGCCAGTCGAGCGGAGCCATAACTAGCTGATTTAAATGCTCTTTAACTGTCTTTTTTGTGGGCATATAAGTTCAGGCCCAGATCGTCACCTTTGCCCAGGATTCCGACGAGTTCTTTACATTAGGATACAATTCGACTTTTAGGATCAACAAACTTCAATTAATCAAGGAGGAAGTATGAAATCCGAGGGAATCACATCATCGAGGCCACCAAACGAGGCAGTGTCAACAAAACCGGCGCAATCAAGAGCCCAGAGCCCACAAGATAAGGCCGATGCGGCGCGCGCGCGCCAGGACAAGGACCCACTTGCTCAAAGAGAGGCGGCTGCTGGTAAGATAAACGCATCGGCGCTTGAACCTAAAGAAAAGCCCGGCGAACAAAAGCGCGGAAACAACCTTAGCGAAACGGCTTAGTGCCGGATTTAAGCTAAGCAGATCCCCCCTTGGTACATCCGTCGGCGCAAGCAATGAGGAGAAGTAAGGGGGGATCTGGCCACGTGCTCGCCATATCCTCGCCAATTCACAAGCCGCTTTGACAACCCCCAACATTTTCGTCTAGCGTAATATTAAACCTGGAGAGATGGCCGAGTGGTTGAAGGCGCTTGATTCGAAATCAAGTATAGGTGAAAGCCTATCGGGGGTTCGAATCCCCCTCTCTCCGCCATTATTAAAATCCTCCCCTTGAGTATTAGGGGGTTATTTCAGGTTTTTGAGATATTAGAGGTTAAAGTGGCACAGTTGGTGGAACAAAATCTAAGAAAACTAGTGCTGTCTCATATTACTTTTTGAAAGTAATCTCGCAGGTAGTGTAGTCAATTACTGCTCCTAGCGCCTTGAGCAAATCACTTCCGATTATGGCTTCAAAGCCAAAACTATCTCTGAGGTCGCAAAATTCAATTTCAAAGTTTGTTGCCTCAAAGCAATCAATCTTTACACTTGGAACTGTCTGAATAAATGCGTCCTGAGTACCTCCAACGCCATGAAGGGTAATAGCACGTCAATTACGAGAAAGCAGATCGATATTAAACTTATCTACATCAACTGCGGTGCCAGCAGAACCAGTATCAATAATTCCGATCAGTTCGATTAATTTATCGTAGCGAACAGATATTGGTAGATAGAGAAGTCCATTACGATACTCAAACTTCATGCCTTTGCTCTTTTGAATTTACTGCGAACCTTCCCAAACGCATTGAAAATCGCTGTTCCATAATGAAGTTATCTTTATAACTTGGTAAAAGAAAATGGGCATCTAAACCTTTCTTTGCGAGGTCTCTATAAGCATCATACATCTCTCGCCCAGTTTTATAAGCGTGAACATACTTGGCTCCAAGAACTTCAAGTTCTCCAGTTGGTAATTCACGAGTTTCGCAATCGACGAGAACCAGAAAATCATCATCATTGGGAAATTGCTTTCTGATCGCTTTGAATGACTTCGTTTCCATATGTTTAAATATAGCCGACGATAAGCCTATTGACAACTTCATTCTATTTCCCATTCTGATTGATGATATTCACCACTTGCTTCTGAGCATCTTCATTTTCCTGTAGATATCTCTGAGTTGAACTGATCCACGAATGCCCCAGCAGATATTGAACTGGTCTTCCCCTGACTTTGTTTAGTCGGTAAGTTTCCAAAAAAAATAGCGCGAGCGGGGGGCCCCAAAACGCCCCCGCTTAAGCGAGCGTCCATATAAAAAGGAAACCAAACTCCTTTGCTCAGAGACCATGCGGACCATGCGCAAACCAAAATGAAATGAATCACAAAAGCTCCCCCACCTTAGGCGTCCGTGAAGCAGGCACAGGCTCCTAGTTTCTGGCGACAATTATCAGCCGCGCACTTGAACCTTTATCGTAAGGCTCCCCGTGCCATCCGCCGACGAATTCGTGCTGGGTCAGGCCGGCTTGGTTCAATAGCGCCTTCCAATCGTCGGCTAAGCGGATTTTGAGTTTAACTTCGGAGTAATTTTGGCCGCAGCCTTCGTGGCTGTGTTGGAAGTCAAAGATGTTCACAGTCATGATATCTTTGGCGTAATCCAGCACGAAGAAACGTGTTAGCTCTTGATTGTTCACTACGGTTGAAAAGCGCGCTGGATTGCGCATACTGAAATCCGTTTGGCCTTGGTCTAGCACTAAAGTTCCACCCTTGCGGAGTGCGCGCGCCATACTCTTAAGGGCCGTAATGACCAGCGCATCATCTAGAACTTCATTAATTGAATTCGTAAGACACACGGCCGCATCAAACTTTCCGGCGAAGCTCTCGGGCAGCTTGCAAAAATCTGCTTCTGTTACAAGCGCGGCTATTCCAGCTTTCCTAAGATTAGCGCATGCCTGGTCCAACATGGATGGGGAAAGATCTGAGCCTTGAACATTGATCCCCAGTGAATTGAACATGAGTAGATCGCGGCCTGTTCCACAGGCGCAATCAAGCACATTCGCTATCCCGCGCTCAGCAAAGAGCCTCTCGAAGAAGGCTTGGCGCGCTGGATCTGGCTGATGCATAGCGTCATATCGAGCGGCCATGGTTTGATACGGATCGTTCATAGCAGCCTACTCCTCGCCTCCGGCAACGCTGAGCGGCTCGCTATCGTCCGTATTAGCTTCGCCCACTTCGCCATCAAGATCGAAAAGAAAACGAAAATCGTCTAGACTCAGCGCACCGCAGGCGGCTTCGTCTTCCAATATAGCTTTGGCGGTGGAGGATTTCTTCTTTTGCAGCAGCTTAATCTTCTCTTCAATTGAATTCTTCACAATCAAACGATAGGCGATTACGTTCTGCTTCTGGCCGATACGGTGAGTGCGATCGATGGCCTGACTCTCCACCGCCGGATTCCACCAGGGATCACATAAGACTACATAACTGGCCGATGTTAGATTTAAGCCAAACCCACCGGCTCTCAATGAGAGTAAAAACGCGCTAGGGTCGGGATCTCTCTGGAATTTATCCACTAAGGCGCCGCGATCTTCGGTGGAACCATCCAAGTAATAGTATTTCCATTTGAGCTTGATCAGCCGTTCGCGAATTATGGCCAGCATCGACGTAAACTGACTAAAGACCAAAACTTTATTACCACCCTGCAAGATCGGCTCGATCAGCTCAAGCAAGACGTCAAGCTTGACGCTGGATTCGCCGAGTAGTTGCTCCGTAACTAGCCCGGGATGACAACAAATCTGACGAAGCTTAAGCAGCGAGCTAAAGAACTGAAAACGTACCTTAGAAAGTTGCGCCTTTGTCTTAATCTTAAGTAAGGCTTGGCGAGCGAACTTAAGCTCGGCCTGATATAAGGATTCCTGCTTTCCTTCGATGGTACACAGCACCTCCTCTTCAATTTTCTCGGGGAGATCCGTAAGCACCTGCTGCTTCGTGCGTCGCAAGAGAAATGGTTTAGCACGAGCCGCGACCCATTTGTGGCTAACAATCTCACCTAATCCGGCCGAGACCTTTTTAAAGTCCTGCTTCATTCCTAACATGCCTGGCATGGCAAAGTTCATTAAGCTCCAAAGATCGAGGACTCTGTTCTCTATGGGAGTTCCTGTTAATACGAGGCGATGATGTGCCTGTAAGGCCAGGGTGGCCTGCGTTGTTTGCGAATCGGGGTTCTTTATAAACTGGCCCTCGTCCAAGATCACAGCCAGCCATTTTCTACTTTTTAGCTGCTCGCTCATCAGACGCAATTTTGTATAATTTACTACCACTACATCGGCGCCTTGCATGTCATCTAAAACCTTTTGACTCGGCGATCCGCTTAGAACCTCAACAGCTAAGCCGGGAGCAAAACGCTGCGCTTCCGCCTTCCAATTTTCACCTACCGATTTTGGGCAGACTACTAAAAGTTGCATCTCGGGGAATCTCTTTTGCTCTCTCAACCAAAGAAACCAGGTCAAGGATTGCAGGGTCTTGCCTAACCCCATATCATCCGCCAAAATTCCGCCGAAATTGTTCGTGGCTAAATATGCCAGGAAATTAAAGCCCTCAACCTGATAAGGCCGAAGAGTGGCCTGTATTCCTTTTGGAAGCTTGGGCTCAACCCTTGTAACAATCTCTGTGGCACGTTTACGCACTGCCTCAAAAGCCGCTTGGGTCATCAGCTCCTCACCCACCCGCGTATTCAACTGCAATGCGTGCATTCGTTGTTTCTTCCCGGAAAAGTTATCGACCGAGAGCCCGGCCTGCGCCAGACGTTGTTCATCTTCCGCTGAGAACGTGACGGAGAGTCGACGCCAGCCCTTATCCGGCAGCCTCACAAACTGCCCACGCGCAGCTAATAGGAGCGAGATTTCATTTGTGGTCAAGTTTGTATCGGCAATATCCAGAGAGACGCTAACATCAAACCAATCAATGTCGACTGAGTCGACTGAGATTTGCAGGCTGGCTGTCAGGTCGCCATCGAGGAGAGATTGAAGTTGGGCGTCCACTGAAAGTTTTACATTGGCGGGGATACGTTTGCACCAATTATAAAACACCTCGGCAAAGTTCTTGCGCAGGGGCAATTTCCAAGTATCTTGATCATACTTCTGCAGCCCCATCTCTCTTAAGATCGACTCGGAACGCAAGAGTGCCGATTTATCGTAATAGACCAGCGCGTCGTTGTTCTTATCAGCCCCGGGCCCCTTTTTGCGTCCTAACTGCTCCCATCCGAAAAACGTAGGCTGCCAAAGGCAATTCTCGCCCTCTGCGCTAACCGTAACCAGCAAACATTCCGATCCCGTACTGCTTAGCGCAAGCTCACAACGCAAACAGAGCTTAAGGGGAACTTCTCGCACCTTCGCGCTTAAGGACGGAGGCAGTGCAACATCCAAACACTTAAACAGTTCCACGCCAGCCAAGGTATCGAACGCAGCTCTCGGGAATCTGACCGGAATTAACGGATCGAAAAGTTTGCTTTCGAATGCAGGGCCTCCGTAAATCGTCGTTCTCGAAAAATAGTATGGCTGCGGTCCGGCCGTATGCAAAAAAAGTGGGTCAAGAATCTCGCCGCCCTCTGATACCAAACTAATTTCGTAGTCCTGATCGAGCTCACGCAGATTCCAACGCAACGAATGGGGAGATAGAACGAATGGCAGCCCTTCTTCTGTGATCAACTTACTGCGCGACTTTTCGTCCGATATCAGTCGATGCAAGATATCGTTGCCGGCCAAATATGAATAGGCACCGAAACTGGAGTGGCTGCGATACTGTTGAGCAAGCAGCTCCAATAAGATAAGACTGTCGGGGTTGACCACCGCCGTTGGACTCTCGTGCATAGCATGGGCCAAGTCTCTTATTATATTCTTGGCAAGCGCAACGTACTCCGAGTTCTCGCTGCGCTTCCCCTCCACTATCGCGCCCTTCTGCCCAAGGCGTAATCGCAGATCCCAAGGAGCATTAGCGACTGGCGTAACGGCAGCGGGCGCGTATTGACGGCCGGCAACGAAACTCTCAAGTTTATCTGACCAACGCGCCTCCTCGGCCTTACGCCGGAACTGCGCGATTTCCAGCTCGGCTTCTGGGGTTAACACCGCTATGGGCTGAAGGAATCTCGGAATCTCGCGAGATTCCTTTCGTAAAAACGCAACTATATACTGCCACATCAGCCAGGGAGTGTCGGGCTTGCGAGGCCATAAGCGATGCTGTTGCCAAGCATAATTACGCGTGCTTAGACCTAAGGAATAAAGATCTTCCTCTGTCAAAACCGTAGCGGCGTAGTAACGTTCGAAAAAACTAACGATTTGCCCAGCGAACCGGCGGATTCAACAACTTAACGCAACACTTAGAATACGGAGTGAGTCTAA
>CAZVWV010000156.1:3710-7878 GCA_964631745.1 uncultured Bdellovibrionales bacterium | reverse complement strand
GCCGTGACCTCCGTGGTTAAAGACCCAAATTGCAATGTTCTACCGGACAGCAATGCATACCATCGCAGGCAAGCTCAATTGCGCCGTGATTTCAAGTAGTTATCCCAGCTACCTACAATACGCTCATAGGCCCAGAGCTACGCGTAGCCGCTCATCCAGCCCCTCATACAAATCCAATAACCAGCCGATAAGATACGGTAAGTTAGATTTTGCCAATGAGCAAATTCCTCAAAATAGCCGCAAGGCGTTTTAGTTTTTGTGCGGTCTTTTTATCAGGAGAATCAGTTTGGAAATTAACAACTCAACTGAAGAAAACAAGGAAGTATCAGGTTCTGGCGCGCAGCACTCTAAGGAGCCACTTATCGCCGGCCGTTACCGAAAGCTCAGCTTGATTAATTCCGGCAATCGAAGTGCCGTTTGGCTGGTAGCCGACACCCAGGCTGGCGACAAACACATGGCTCTCAAACTTCTAAGCACAGGGCTTACCTACAACCCACGCTCTTACAACCTATTTAGAGATACAATGAGAAGGGCCAAGCAACTGACGCATCCAGGCTTCGTTCAAATTATTGATACCTCCGATCAAGATGATCATCAGCATTATTTCACGATGGAGTATGTCGAGGGTCAGCGCTTAGATACATTACTTGGCGAGGGAACGGGTGGCCTAAAGTTCCCCGAGCTCGTATCGACCACACTTGAGTTATTTGAGGCTGCAAAGTTTGCATATTCTCTTGGCATTATTCTCACACCGCTAAATCCGAAGAGCATCTTCATCACGGAGGCCGGTGCAAAAATCTATCACCGGGCGGAAGATCAAAATCTGTTAACGGTCAGCGCGGTCTGCACTGTCATGGATAGACCCACGGTTTATTACCATTCTCCGAATACGCTCGGCGGAGAATTCGACGACGAGCGAAGCATGATTTACAATCTTGGCCTGTTGGCATACGAAATGGCAACGGGCGTGCCACTTTTTCAATCTAGAGACCTAGAAGAGCTAATTAAAATGCACCTTTACAAGCCCGCTCCAAAGATCAGCTTGCTTCGCTCCGATATCCCGGAGTGGTATCAGAGTTTTGTCAGCAAATGCCTACGAAAGAGCAGATTTTGGCGGTACCATTCGCTAGCGCGTGCAATTAAGTGTATTAACGCTCACAGGCAAGGGCTTTAATTCCGAGTTATCAGGAGAAGTCAGTATGGAAACTAGCAACTCAACTGAAGAAAGCAAAGAAGTTTCAAGCTCCGATACGCAGCCTCAGGAGCCGCTTATCGCCGGACGTTACCGCAAGATCAGTAAGATAAATTCCGGCAAAAATAGCTCTGTTTGGTTAGTGGCCGACACCCACAATGAGGATCAGCAGATCGCTCTAAAACTTTTAGGTAGAGAGCTCATATTTAATTCACGTGCGTACCAACGGTTTGAACAGGAAATGAGTGAAGCCAAGCTAATGCAGCATCCCGGCTTCGTTCGAATTTTTGATTTCAGCCCACGAGGCGCAGAGCAACACTTCTTTACGATGGAGTATGTGGAAGCACAACGGTTAGATACTTTGCTTGGAGAGGACACCGGTGGACTAAGTTTTCCCCAGATTGTATCGACACTAACCGAGTTATTTGAGGCCGCAAGCTTTGCGAATTCTCTTAATATTTTGCTGCTCCCTATTCGTCCCCGGAGTATCTTCATTACAGCCGCCGGTGCAAAACTCTATTACCGCTCGGAAGATCAAAATTTAATAACGGCAAGCGGGGTCTGTTCCGTTATGGATATACCCACGGCTGTCTACCATGCTCCGGATACAAGGAGCGGCGGACAGGTGGATGAGCCAAGCATGATCTACAATCTTGGCCTGTTGGCGCACGAAATGGCGACCGGCGTACCGACTTTCCAGTCGAGGGACTTAGAACAGCTCTTTAATATGCATCTATACAAAGAGCCTCCAGAGATTAGCTTGTATCGCTCCGATATTCCGGAGTGGTACCAATCTTTTGTGAGAAAATGCCTGCGAAAAAGCAGATTCTGGCGCTACCATTCGCTAACGCGCGCCATTAAGTACCTCAAATCTCACAGCCAAGGGCTTTAATTCCTGGTGGATTTTACAATGACGCTATCGGAAGATGTGCCGCCAAGCAAAACCGAGCCGCCGGTTCCCAAGGCGGAGTCCCTGGTTGCGGGGCGTTACCGCAAGATTCGCCTCTTAGGCACGGGCGGGGTGGGCGAAGTCTGGCTTGTGGCCGACACCCGTTTCCAAGATGAGCTTCTGGCGCTGAAGCTTCTATATCCCCAAACCACAAACGAAGTTCAATACGAGAAACGCTTCCAACAAGAGGTGATGCTCGCGCGCAAACTGGGACATCCCAATATCATCCGCGTTTTTGAGCTGGGACAAACTGAGGATGGCCGCCACTTTTTTACCATGGAGTACATCGAAGGCACCACGCTGAGCGATTACCTGGATGCCTCCGGCGGTGTACTCAAACTTGAAGAGGCAGTATCGATTCTTATCCAAATTGCGGATGCTCTGCATCATGCCCACATCCACAACATAGTTCACCGAGATCTAAAGCCCGATAATATTATCATGCAAAAAGATAGGGTGATCGTGACAGACTTCGGTCTAGCGCGCGCTCTGGATAAAGATGAACAGCTCACACGAACCAACGAAAGACTAGGCACGGGTCCTTACATGGCCCCTGAACAGTTTCTTGGTGAAGCCCCAGATCCGCGCACCGATATCTATGCCCTGGGCATTACTGCATTTGAGATGACTACCGGCCAGAGACCTTTCAACGACAAGAACATGGTGGCTTTGCAGTATAAACATCTTAGAACCGCGCTCCCCAATATTCGAAAGCTAAACGCATCGCTGCCGGCATGGTTTAAGGAATTTGTGCAGAAATGCTCCGAGAAAGCCAAAGAAGATCGTTTTGCTTCGATGTTGGAGGTGAAAGAGGAACTGTTAAAACACAGCGCCGCCGCCCTACCATCCAGTAAGCGCGCTTTCAGCGGTATAGTGGGGTTATTCACGAGGTTGCGCAAAGGGCTCAGCAAGTCCAGCCGAAAAATTCATAACATAAAGCAGGTGATTAGAATTTCTCTTATAGCGACACTAGTTCACCTCTATCTTCTTTGCCCCATACCAGTGTTGCCCTATTCTGGCCTAGTGGGCGAACTTGTTGAACCGACCCTTACAAATTTGTGGTTTATTTTGAGAGGGCCGATAGCGCCGCCCAAAGATGTCCTGGTGGTTACAGTGGATGAAGAGAGCTACGATTGGGCAGGCGTGTCGACTATGTCACCCTGGCCGAGGGCGCTAACGGTGAAATTTCTAGAGCGCATTGCGCCATACAAGCCAAAGCTAGTGCTGCTTGATTATAGTTACGGAGAAAATTTAGATCCGGTAGGCGAACAGCTCTTGGCCGACTCGTTTAAGAAAGTGCCCACATACATAGTGAAAATCCTGCCCCCCACCATTACAGAGGATCTGACAGAAAATAGCAGGCTAGCCTTCCTTCAACCATCTGGGCTATTAGCGAGTGCAGCCGAGGGCGTATATTTTGCAAACTTATATAAGACCAATGGCGTAGTGCGAAACTTTCAAACCGCTTCCGAATACGGTCCTGACAAACTAAATCCGATGTCGCGCATGTTGTTTGGTGACGAAGCGCCGAAAAAAATTTACCCTGGCGGGCGTGATTTAATTAATTACTATGGACCGCGCGGCACTCTTCGTAGACTCTCTTTAGCAAAATTAATGCGGGCAAGCGACGCAGAGCTTTTGCGCTTCATTCCAGGAGCACACATCTTTTTAGGCCAGCAGATCTTTGTATCCTTCGGCTCGCAGCCCAACGATATTTTTCACACGCCGTATATGAAAGACATGGCCGGAGTAGAAATTCACGCCACCATGGCAGGGAATCTTCTGCAACAGAAGTGGATTAGGCGCCTTCCTCTGAAGACGGAATTCTTCGCAGCGCTCTTTTTCACGCTATTGTTCAGTCTTTCGATGCTTACCTGCCCGATCCGGACGGCAGCGACTTCCAGGCCTATCTGCGACTTTGGGACTACCTGCGCAGCCAGCAGAAGACCCTGTCCGGCAACGCCTTCCGGCGGATGTGCCGGGACGAGTACCTGCACTTCCTCCGGATCCGGGAGTGGCAGGACCTG
>CAZVWV010000156.1:0-3700 GCA_964631745.1 uncultured Bdellovibrionales bacterium | reverse complement strand
ATTTTGTTAGGCGTGATATGTCTATGGGCGCTCTCATCGTACACACTGTTTACTTTGGGATTCTTCTTGCCAGGCATGGTGTTAGTACTCGTATTTTTGCCAACAATCTTTGGACTAGCCCTTGCCCGTCAAAAACGACTCGACGAAATATTTCGGGAAACTGTTGGAATTAAAGAATAATAGCGCAACACCCAGAACGAGAACGATATGAAAAATAAGAAAATTTCGTATATTTGCATTCAGCCACCACGTTTCAGGCAGTTATGCAATTATTTTCCTGCGCTTTTTAATAACGCAGCCCATTTTTCTAAAGCTTCCACCCTTTTGGCCGATTCTAAATAAAGCCATGAGTTTTATATCACTAAGAATATTACCTAGCCGCAAAGGCGAGGAGGTTTGGCGCTGTATGACAAATTTTGATGATATCAGCCGGGAAAGAACCCGCCAGTGCAGTCGCCGATCCAACGACCGAGGCAACGCAATAGTCGAGTATGTCCTCCTTATCGCGCTCTTAGCAGTAGGAACCATGGTCGCCGTATCAAACGTCGGTGAGAAGGTTAACGGAAAGCTTACTTGGGTGCAGGAGCAGATCGGGGATAGTGTGCCGGGGGCGTGTCGCGGTGCACCAGGTGACTGCGAAGGCGGTGAAAGTGGCTTATAACCTATTGTTGGGCATTGCCTATTCACCCTTCCTGCTGCACCTTTTGCTTCCCTCGTACTCTACCACCGCCGCCAGGCGAAACGGCAACGCATGAATATTGTAACGACCCGGTAGAATAATTACCCAAGCATTGCTCGCCAGCGGCACAGGCGCAGTCATTTATGGAATCATGGCAATTTTCACTGGTCGTGTAACTCTGTCCCACATAACAAAGGTTATCACCATCCACCGGCGTAGCCACAGTAATCGCCTGAACAGAATCCGCCCAGGGCTGGTAAGCACCATCCATGTTGCTATCTACAACAACATCGTAAGCGCTAGGAGTGGTAATGTTAGTAAGCGGTGCAAAGCTAACTCCGTCAGGCCCAACCGTAGTTGTAGTTTCCGCTAGCGGTGTAAACTGCTCCCAGATGGGGCGGTTTGCATTGTGCGGTAAGAGCAAAACCTTAACTTCCGATCCAACAATCCCGCCTGCACCATCTATTGCCACCATCTCCCCAGGCGCGAAGTAGGTCGCACTCGCACCTGTTGGCCAACAGGTATTGAGGGAGCCAAAAGTATTTACGGCACAAGCTGGGGCAACTTCCGGAACAGAACTACACTTCCCAGGCTGATCCATCTCCACAGCCTGTAACGCCTTTTCTACACTAGCGCATTCGCCAGAAGAATAGCCGAGTTGATTACAGGCAAGTATCAAATCTGTATACGCCTCGGCAAAACTAACTGACCGCGAAAATAGGTTCCGCCAACCACGAAAAATAATCTGCTGAACCTTATCGGTGCCGATACCGTTAATGTAACAGCCATTATGCTCGCCGCCCACGGACATGAGGTAAAGGGCATGGGCGAGGATGGTCATGTTATAGTGCGCGCCGCCAAAATCTGCAGAGCCACAGTAAACCCCTGAGTCGTAAAAACGATCGGGATAGGGGTAGGCTCGATCAAACTGGAATGTCGCATGTGGATCCGCTAAGTCGCGGTATAATGGCTCCGAAGCGCCTGTATCGCTTTGCCAGTCGATTGTGCCTAGTAGTGCGCGTTCCACAAGTTCCCCAAGATAATCAGCTGATCCCTCATCGAGCGCACCCGTTTGACCCACATAGCTATCTCCAATTGGAAAACCGCCTCCATCGTGAAAACTATGATGTACTATCCCATGCGTCATCTCATGGCCAACGACATCTGGTGTGAGCATGCCTCGGCAGAATGTAACTGTTCCAGTATTTGCACTAAACATCGCCCCCGGGCAAGCCGGACTGAAACTAGTCAAATCATTATGCACCACCCCCCGCGTAACATTCTGCGGCACGCTCGGCCAATCCGCCATACCACCATGCCCATTGATTCCGTTAATCCCAAAAACCGCGGAAAAATAATCCTGAATATCCTGCAACCGTTGAAACATATCATCAACCTCAGTGCTGCCGTAAAATATAGGGAAGTTTGGATTTGGAAACGGACCACGCTCAGGCTTTCCTTCGGAACGACCGTGAATGTAAGCAGGATAATATGGGTCGGCAACATCTAGAACGCAGCTATTTGCGCCAGTGCCCCCCGAGCAGTCATACACCTGCCGAGTAGTCGAAATAGCATGATTCCCACTAATCTCCAGCACAATATCCCCGCTCAGCCCATCAATAAAGTACTGCTTGCTAAACAACTCCCCGCCGCGGGCCACATCCAGCACTTCGACCCTGTAAGCAAGCACCGGCTTCTCTCCAGATTCGTTCCGTAACATCCCAAGTGGCAAAAGCATAAGTTCGCTCTCCGAAACTCTTAGAGCATGTTTAGCAGTCTGCACCCTAGCTTCCTCCACCGCAAACGCCATGGCGCGGCCCGCAGCCTCTTTAAGCGTTAAATTTGGCGTAAGGCTTGCCGGTAAACTTCTTAAAAGCTTGGTCTTTACGTAATCCACCCTGTTTAGCTTATTCATGATGACGTAAAGCTCGCCTGCATAAACAGGTATGCCGTTTATTGACTGGGTAGCTCTAACTGTGGTTCCGATAGCATCGCCCTCCGGTGCAAGGTAGGTCAGCTCACTGCCGCCCAAGCCGATCGCATCTTTATGGGCGTCGACGAAACTCTTGGCCACAGCCAATGCGGCCGTATCCGGTTTCGCTGCGGCACCAGCCACCTTAATGGCAAAGGTGCGACCGAAGGAATCCTTCACCGGCGCTAAATCCTGCGCTGCGGCAGAGAAGGTTCCGAGCGACAAAAGAGCCGCACCTGCCACAAACATCGAAGAAAATATCTTTAGAATCTTCGGCATAACATTCATTCCCTCAGAACTAAAAACTCAAGCGCCGCTCTCACGATCCAACAGCAAAAGCAAAGCGCAAACTTCATCCAAGCAAGAACCGCGAGTATCCAGTTACAGTTATGGCATTCATAACATAAAATGATGCATAAGTGGAACAAATCTAAATACTTAAGCAATCTTCTAACAAAAGCTCTGTAATATTGGCCTGTTAAGCAAAAACGCAGTTTTGGAGAGTGAGTTAAGCAGGGTGAATTGCCTCCCGCCGCAACACGCCTGAAGAAAGCTCTATATAGCGCAGGCGACATCGCCTGCCACCAAGCAGAGTCTCAGAGACTTTTCTTGCCAAGCCGTCGGGCTCAGCTTAGTCCGCCCTACAGATAAGTCTGCAATATCGTGATAGGGATACGACTAGTTCCGGGTGAATTTACGAATTCTTATTTTTAGGAAAGATACTCCACCGGTGGAAGTAGAAAAAACCTTCTTCCCGCGCGCGATGCCGCCGGCCCACTGCTGCGCGCATGTGATGTATAAATCCACACCGCCGGCGGGACCGGAGCGGATAGCGTGGCCGCGAGCGCGCGGGCCACGGACGGTCGCAGTCCCTTCACCGCTACCATATTCAGCCAAACAATTTTCGCGGCCGCACCAAGCCGAGTCTCAGGGACTTTTCTTGGCCGGCCTCTTAGGCACGGGCGGGGTGGGGGAAGTCTGGCTTGTGGCCGATACCCGTTTCCAAGATGAGCTTCTGGCGCTGAAGCTTCTATATCCCCAAACCACAA
>CAZVWV010000155.1:0-8145 GCA_964631745.1 uncultured Bdellovibrionales bacterium | reverse complement strand
TGCTGACCGAAGGTGGGACAACTCCAGTCAAATCAACATATTACACGGCAACATATCCAGACGGTATAAGCTTCATCGAGGAGAATTATGCTCACTTGGGCGATGCGTACTCCTGTTTAGAAAATAGGTTTGGTTGGGACTATGAGGGACCCTTCGTAGGAAATGGTGGCACTGGCCGATCCGTTCTGGCCTCGTTAGTATTTCCGCTTAACACCGATATTCGTGAAGCTGGACTTGTTGGTATGCCGGAAGTTGCTTTGCATTCTGTCATTTTGTTTGGCAACCTAGGCTCAAACAATCATGTGGCTGCCGATCCGGAAATGGTTGGGCACGAGTTCGCTCATTTGGGAATTTTAACGACAAGTAAGCTAGAGGGATCAGAAGAGGCCCGCGCCATACAAGAGTCGTATGCCGATATCATTTCTCTTCTTTGTAACGATGCCGAATACGCTGATTGGCAGATCGGAAATTTCAGTTTTTCACCCAATGTCCGTGATCTGGCTAATCCGAATAACTCGGGCTGGAACGCTGACCCGCCAAGTCATATGAACGACTTTAGGCGTGGCGGTTCGCGACATCACAATTCACTGATCTTTAGTAAAGCAGTGTATCTTTGGATGATGGGTGGTAACTTTAGAGGGGTAGATGTTAAAGGCGTTGGCGTTGACAGTGTCGCGCAATTATTCTTTGAGGCGATTCGTAGGCTTCCAAACGAGGCCACCTTTAAGCAAGCTTATGAGCAACTTAAGACCGACGTTTTAATCTATGTCTCAAATCCCGAGGAGAGGACAAAAATCTATAACTCCCTAAACGCCGCTTTTTCAGCTGTTGGAATTGTGCCTTTGAGTCCGGCTATTTTGCCGTGGATAGACCTCGCTGAGAAGGTTAACGCGCTAAGTGACGACGCGCTTGAGCTCACTCTGGTTGTCAGTTCCGACGGCCACCCTGAGCAAGTCGAACTCTACTTCTCAACTCAAAGTGTAGCATTTGGCTGCGATGCAAATTGGATCAACAATGCAACAAAAGTGACTCTGGACACATCCAGTTGGACAGGAGACTCCTTTAAGCCAACTGGAGAAGCCAACTGGAGCCACCCTAGTTTTTCAATACTTATTCGATCCCAAAACAACTATTAGGCACTATTGAGATCAACCTGGACCAAGAAGCGAACTGTTAAAGTAGGGTGGCTCCAGTTCGCTTTCGCTTAAGTTAGCCGCTATTATCCTTTGGACCGTATTCCGCAGAAGAGTCTGTATGCCTTAGAGGAGCTTCTTTCGCCAAAGTAACCCGAGCGCCCTCACCGCTTTCTCCACCACCTACAAATCTAAATTCTTGATTAGCTCTCAATAAAATAGTAGAAATCCCCCTCAAGGGGTTGGGGTAGTATTGGAGGTGGTAGTACATGCAGCAAGTCTTAGATTCCATAAGAAGGGGGTTCCAGAAACCTTCCCAATCCGCGCCTGATAATGCTCCTCATACACCCTCAGCCAATCCAGTTGAAATCGCAGAACGAGTTTATAAGAGTCTTGCGCCTAGCAGCTCGTTACTCAAACAGGGTCCAATTTGGAGTATAAACTGTTATGAAGCGCACGTTGCTAAAGCAGTCTGCGCTGATATTAAAGCGTTGCCCAAAGTTGAACGTGAACAACTTGCGGTTAGGTTAATTCATGCTTGGTTTCCTGAAGATCGCGCCTTAACTATTGGCGAAGCGCGCAACGCTGATCTTGTCGTACGCTTAATCGGACCTCCGCAAGATACCTTTAAAGCGCTTTCGCCCTTAGTGCAGGCCAGCTTTCTTAAGTTTATTGAAGCGGGCGGACACGATCGTGACATGCTTTCCGGTTTAGCAAATTTTTTGCCAGATGATTTTTTAAGAAGCGACTCAGTGTTCGCTGCCGCTAGAAATTTTATTTTGCAACGTGCCGCACAAGGCTCGCCCGATCAGGACTTTTTCCAAAGAATGAATTATGTTGGGTTTAAGCACGCTGCAGACAAGCTGCAGGGTGATCCAGCAGTGCGTGCCGTTGCAGCTGCTGCCTTGGTGCATTTGGTTGCCGCAGGTGCTGCGAGTTATGATCTTATAAAAGATAATGTGCGCCGATTTGAACTTGAAGATCTTTTGGTATCTGAGGATTTCACTGGGGCGCTTTGCAACGGTATTCGTTCGATCTCACGAAGTGCCGGCAAGAATTATTTCGTAAATAAAGATATGCAGCGACTTAACGAGTATTTCATTCTATTAACCGATCTTACAGCTACGCGCCAAGCTACGCAGAAAGTGCAGGAATTTTTGGCTGAGATAAGACCTGTAATACAAAGAGTTGTTGGAAATGTTATAGAAAACGGGAAATCTTGCTATCCGGCCGAGCATACAGGAAGTGAACTAGGCCAGCTTATCACAAATTATTTGGGTGACTCCTTTTTTAATTCTGGGTCATTTCGCAGAATGGTTGGCCGTGCTTTGCAAAATTGGCGCAGTAAGATCGAGGCTGCCAATCGGCAGAGGTATGGACATAATGAGACTTATCGAAATTTTACTGAATCTATCAGCACAATACTGGCGATTACCCCGAAAGCAGCTCATACCAGCTTGGTACAAGATGAAACTGTAATGAGTTCGGCCCGATCAGTTTTTAAGGTACTTGCGGCTGGAATGAGAAAAGGCCTTAAAAATCTCAGTACCTACTCTTTTTTGCGTGATATTGAAGTTGAGGGTTTGGCGCAAAAATACGGTTATCCTGCCGAGGTACTAACGCGTGGATTGGGAGTCAACTATGAGATGCCGCACTTGAATTCGGGAGCATATCCTCGTGCTATGGCCAAACTTCGAAGCGACAATGCACAATCATCGGGAGCTCATTTTGCTGCGTTGTCTGAGGTGCTTGGCGCAGCGCAAATAGACTTTTCGGCTGTTAAAGATATCTTGGCTGGATATGAGGGACTTTATCGCAAGCAGCATGGATATCTAGAATCAATCTTTGGGAGTCCAATAGGTGAAACTGTAAAATGTTTGCGGTTACTTGAGGGTGAAAAACCCCTTCACGTTTCGGCCGACCTGCGCCGTCTTGACTCAGAAGGACTTTGGTCCAAGGTAGCTGAACATTTGCAATCCGGATATTTGTACCATACTTTAGACTATGGCGTGCCAAGGCGCTTATTGGTGAGGGCGGCTGAAGAAGCCTGGAAGCATTCAAAAATGGCTTTGGCTGCTTAACTCCTTAACTATCATACGAGCAAAATGGAAAGTAATACTCGCTGAGTATTGCCCCGACTGATCGTACCAGTTCATAGACAACATTCTTGCCATGTGCGCCATCAACCGCCATGGCGGGGCATCCAGTTGTTTCTTTAAGTGCGGGAAAGTCTGAAAACAAAATACCTAGACGTCCCATTGTTTCAGTCAAGTTAAAGCCCCTAATCCCAACGCTTATAGTAGGCTTAGCCCGATAAATTTTTAGGACCAATTGAGAGGATTTATACATACCCAGCTTCCGCTCCGACTCGATATGGAGGTTTTCCGGCGAGCCAAACAAACCACCCTCTAGTGACGAACAAAAGGTGGGGTTCGGCGAAGCGGTTCCCAACAGTCCCTCAGGATCTTTCAAATGAGATTCGACAAAGTAAAGAGCTAAGACATTTAGCTTGGCAAGAGTTGCGATAAGCGAAACACTCCCTTGATAGGCACGCGACAGGAACGCCGGATCAACCTGAACTCGTAAGTGCCTTCTGCACAATTCGGGTATAGCCTCTGCTAATCCGTAGGCGTGTTGAATTGACGTCGGAATTTGCCTGGTATTTAAGCTGTTGCACCGGCTTTGGCTTTTTGGAAAAAGGGCATGCTTTTAAAGATGCACTTATCCAGAACCGTGAAGTTACTCACGGCGTTTTTGCCTACCCAGTCTTAATGGCTGCCGATATTTTAATGTACGATGCGGATATTGTGCCGGTTGGTAAAGATCAGAAGCAGCATGTCGAAATGGCTCGTGATATGGCCGGTTCCTTTAATGCTGCCTATGGCAAAGAGATCATTAAAATGCCAGAGGTTGTAATTGACGATCGGGTCATGACCATTCCCGGTTTGGACGGCCGCAAGATGTCCAAGTCATATGGAAATGAAATTGCGCTCTTTTGTGACGAAGCCACACTAAAGAAAAAAGTCATGTCGATTAAGACAGACTCTACGGGGTTAGAGGAAGCAAAAACTTTGGCCGGGACTTTAGTTGGCGATCTGCATCTGCTTTTCGCTGGCGAGAAGGCCACGCAAGACTTAGCCAAGCGTTTGGCTGGGGGTGGGATGGGCTGGGGTCATGCCAAGGAAGAGCTTTTCTCAGTGATCAATGCTGCTGTAAATGACTTTCGTGTTGAGTATGACAGAATTAGAAAAGATGAAGGTTACCTTCATTCCGTGTTAAAAGAGGGAGCAACAAGAGCCTTTGACATTTCCTTACCGGTTCTCAATAGAGTCAGGGAGGCCGTGGGATTCGGGCCATATGGTTACAGGAAATGTTAGAAAGAGCGATGTCAACTGCGAAAAAGTGGGGTGGCTCCAAATGTTCATTTTTCAAACCGACCCCATTCATTCCCCATTAGTTACAGGGCGCTGGGGTTTATTCCCTGGCTGGAATGATCGACCATCTCCCATTTTCTAATCTATCCAAGAGTGATTCTACCGCATACGTACTGCAACTCGGTCGAGCATCATTTTCAGAACACGGAATAAGTTTCACGGAATTGGGGTTCTCCGCTACATCAGCTACATTGTATTTTCCCCAACGATTTCCCAATTTGGCGCGAATTGTTTTTCCTATGAGTTGCTGTTTTGCGGCTAGAATTTCAATACGCCGAGCGATTTCTGCCTCAGTTCTGTCCCGACTCCCAACTATAGGCGTGATTACTATTCTATCGAAAGTAGAATCTGGTTCAGTTAATCTGGTTGCCAAGCGCAGCGCGGCTCCTTTTAATGAGGGACTCACATTCGCATCTTGCAAAGCTGCTGCCCATCCATTTAATGTGTTCAGATCACTATTGTATCGATCAAATGCACCCCGCGCGTCGTCAAACAATCTCTGTTTTGAGGCCGCTTCTAAATCTTGGTTCTCTACAATACCAAATGTGGATAGCAGCCTCATTCTCATTATCTGACCAATGGGCGGGACACCAGGGATTCCCAAATAATCTCCGTAATTCGGCAACACAACCTCAGGCAATGTAATCCCCATCAGCAACCCAACTGTAGCGAGCCCAACGGAATCTTCCTCAGATAGCGCCTTGAACGCTAACCCAAATAGCCTCTGGTTAAGATCATTTCGGCCCCTGCCGAATGCCTGGTGATCGACTTTGCTTGTGCGGAGAGCAAGTGCTTGAGTAAGCACTTTTCGTGTGATCACTGGATCCATATTTTTCTTTTGTGCCATGACCTCGTCAAAGGCACTATTCATTACACCGGATATACTCCCGCCTAAGCGGACAAGGCTAATTACTTCTTGTAATGAAAAAAGGGATTCTAGGGCTTTATCAACTGACGGCGGTTCGTCCCAATGATACTGGGTCCCCTCCGAGAGCTTTGTAGCAAATGACTGAGCAAGGCCAGCGACCAAAAAATGCACGTATTTTGACAGACTTAGATGGGTAAGAAACGCAAGAGTAAACTTTATGATTGGATCAGTCGGGGCAATCTCGGAATCGTTAGCCAGCTCCGCAAAGTTCCGTAAGGCCCGCTCTCGCGCCTGGAAATACGGCGGCCAATGAATATTTAGACCTTTACTGATTGAAGGAGCACAAATCCAAAGGTGCCCGGCCACCGAAGCTTCGGCCCGTGACAAACCATTTTCAGGGTCGGTTAGTGCATCAATTAACCACGGAAGTGCGTACTGTCGCAATCTTGTTAACGGATATTTAGGGGGGACTGAACCGAGTGCTCTTAATAGACCTGATAGATCGTGCGATTCAGTACTAGATTCATCGACGCCAGTGCCCGGTTTGATCATTCTCCTAGTTATCCTTGACAAGAGCGGGTACTCTTGCGACGTCCTAAACGTCGCTTTTTGTAAATCTCCCAAGATCTCTCCTTCCAAAATGCCTCCAATTACCCTTGCCATGTGGGGATCGTGTAACAGCTCCTGCACGCAGGCATTGGCTTCCAGTGTCGTAACAGGCACGCCTGTTGAATGTGTTACAGTTGCCTTGGCACTTCTGGAGCCAGATTGTTCTCTTGAAGTTGGAAGAAATCTATCTTGGTCTTGGGTAATGATCGCTAGAAGCACCAACAACGAAGCCTCCACTCGCGCCCCTAATGGCGTATAATAACTTGGGCGAAAAATTGTCCCAATAGATGTCACTAGGTGTTCCAGAACGCCTGAGTCAGGTGAATTTAATTCGTCTGCTTGTACGGGATGTGGTCGCCCCTCTGATTTGTCATTATGCATAGCTTCTGAATATTATGTGATTCTTTCACACTCTCGTAACCTAACTAGCAGGAAAAATAATTTTCTCAATACGTTTAATAGGTTAAGAAAATAGTGCCTGTTACAACTTCTAGCGTTCTTGGCAAATCTGTTGACGTTTTAGTGAAATGGGGCATTTTTTTAGGTAGTGCGCCACAGAGCGTTGGGGTCATGCCAAAGAGGAGCTTTTTTCTGTGATCAACGCTGCTGTGAAGGACTTTCGTGCTGACTATGACAGGATTAGGAAAGATGAAAGCTATCTGCAGTCGGTATTGAAAGAGGGCGCACAAAGTGCCTTTAACATTTCAATACCTGTGCTCAATAGAGTCAGAGCGGCCGTGGGATTTGGGCCATTTGGTTACCAAAAGTCTTAGAAATGTACTTGCAGGTCGGCCTTATGGTGGGTCGGCCTTTAGGCCGACAGGAGTTAGCGCTCGCATTGGGCTTGTCGGCCTAAAGGCCGACCCACAGTGAACTTTTGTAAGGAACTTTAAAATGCCTAAGCCACCACCTAATAAGCTTAAAGAGGCCAACCAATGCATCGGAATTGGTGCGGGTGTGGGTGCCATAGGGGTCGGTGCAGCATTGATAACTGGAGCAGTCTGCCCGATCTGTTATATAGCCGCACCGGCACTGCTTGGTATTGGATTTTTTGCCAGAAACAAAGCCATGAAAGAACAGCGCTCCGAAAATCAGATCGAAGCGTCTGAAGAACCGTTGCCCAAGTAGTATTAATGCGCCGCTTATCCTCGCAGTAACTGCAGAGCCAGCTGTGGCTGTTGATTGGCCTGCGCCAGGATAGCTGTGCCAGCCTGTTGCAGGATGGTCAACCTGGTCAGTTCAGCGGCTTCCTGCGCAACGTCTACGTCACGAATTCGACTCTCTGCCGCAGTAAAGTTTTCACGCGCCACCTGCAGGTTGTTGATGGTCACTTCAAGTCGGCTCTCGGCTGCACCCAGAGTACCGCGGTTACGGGTAACAGAAGTTCAACATGGTGGAGACAAGAGGTTGGATTACCTGTTGCTGCTATTACAGGGTCTGTTGGGAAGACAACTGTAAAAGAGATGCTAGCAAATATACTATTGCAGACAGGTATAGGATGTTATTCAAAAAAATCATTTAAGAGGCCGCCTTTTTCAGAGAGGGTTTCCCTCGCTGTTTGGGCCGAGATTGCGGCCAAATGTGCCGCTTTGATCTAATAATTACGATTACCGCCAGGTCATTACAGCTTTAAACCCCGCATGCCAGTAGATCATGCCTAGCGGCAAGCCCGACGCAACAATTTCTAGAAGCCAGCGATTCATTCTTATATGGAATCGAATCGCTGGAGAGCCCAACGGGAGAAGCTGCAACGAACGAGGCGCTGACCTGAAGCGAGCGTTCTGTACCGGCTGGTGTATCACTATCGGAACGAGCTCCAGTGGCGCTGGGAGGAGATGTTCCAATCGCAGTACGGAGTGCTGCGAGACGAAGTGCTTAAGTCACTCGATAAGTACCTTGACTGCGGCATACTTGTAAGCGGTTGTGCCAGGGCCGTGTGCGAGGAGTGTGGTCATTCGGAATTGATATCGTTCTCTTGCAAGCGCCGGTGCATCTGCAGTAGCTGTGATGGCAAGCGGGCGGTAATTTTCGCTGAGAATCTCCATAGTAACGTTCTACCGCCCTACCCCATATCGCACCAAGTTTACACGATCCCAAAAAA
>CAZVWV010000154.1:0-8200 GCA_964631745.1 uncultured Bdellovibrionales bacterium | reverse complement strand
CAGCATTGTACTAACCTTGCTCCCCAAAAAAATCATCTCAGAGACCTTGCGCGCCTCTAACGTGCTTTAACCTAGAAAGAGCAGTTGAATCTACTACGGTGGCGAATATGGCTGAATCTCTTGAAGTTTTCTAGGAATTGGTACTCACCCTAGCGGTGCTAGGGTTCCGTGCCAATTCCGTCGAAAACTTCAAGATCTTCAGCCATCTCCGCCACCTCGCTACGATTCAACTGCTCTTTCTAGGTTCAACTGGTTCCCGCAGGGAATCCGCTCGGTTTTAGTTTTTGCAAAATATTTAAAATTCCAGGCAACTTTTTATGAAAATTTACGATAAGAGATTGTGAGAATCTTTGAAAATGCCGTTAAGGCCTTCGACATCATTTTACCTAAACGCTGCCTAGCATGCGAGCGGCCTCTTCGCACGGGGCTGCTATGCAGCGCTTGCGCGCTTCCGCCACCGGTCTCGTCGGTCGAGGGACGCTGTTTGCGCTGCTTTTCCTTTTTGCCGTTGGAACCAGAGATCTCTTGCCCTAACTGCCACTCGTCGCCTCTGCCGTTTAGGCAGGTTCGATTTCTGTGGCCTTACGCTGGAAATTTCAAAGATGCTCTGCGGGGCATGAAATACAAGGGTCATCGATCTTTGAGCTCAGTATTTTCGGCGGCGCTCCTCGAGGCTTTGCCAGCTCTTTATCCCTGGCCGGATTGGGATCTGATACTACCGGTTCCGATCAGTTCTAAAGGACTGGTACAGCGCGGCTTCAATCAGTGCCTCACTCTGGCCGAGACCTGCGCTGCGTATCACCCCAGCGCATCTGTCAAAACCTCGGCCCTACTCCTCAGACGTCGACACCGCGCGCAAGCTACGCTCAACACATCCGCACGTAAATCTAACGTTACAAATGCTTTTATGGCGCGCCAACACTTAATTTTTGGGAAGACTGTACTCTTGGTTGATGATGTCTTGACCACCGGCGCTACCGCAATTAACTGTTTCAAAGCGCTGGCCAATGCTGGTGCGCGATCCGTAGATTTAATCACACTCGCAAGAAGCGAGAAGTTGGAGAGCTAAACCAGAATTGTTTAAACCAAGGCTGTTTCAACCTAGATTATCACTCTTGTGCGGATTTCCCGGGAGTTGCGAGAAACGACCCCGATAAGCTAATCTCAACCAATGCGAAACTTAATATTGGCAATCGTCGTGCTTTCATCTTTGAATTTCGGCTCAAGACTCCACGCTCAGGAAAAGGTCGACCTGGCAAAAGAGCTGCGTGAGATTAAGTCTGAGATTAAGGGCTTAAAGGACGAGGTGGCCGAAGTCCGAGAGGCCCTGAATTTTATTCTTCAGATTTTTGAGCGCTCGGCTGCTGATCGTATGCCGGTTAAGGACGCTACCATCGAAAATCCTGGCGCCCAGATAGACGACCCCAGCATGGGGAAGATTGATGCCCCCGTGACCATGATAGAATTTATGGATTATCAATGTGGATACTGCGCCGAATTCCATCAGAAAATTCTGCCAGAGATCAAGAAAGCTCTGATTGATACAGGGAAACTGCGCTACGTGATCATGGACTTTCCTCTCGAAATGCATGCGGCTGCCGCGCCCGCTGCATCTCTGGCAGGGTGTGCCGCCAAGCAGGGAAAGTTTTGGGAGATCCACGATACGCTATTTAAATTTCCCGAGAGCGTGGCCGATGGCAAGTTTGAGTTAGTTACATCTAAAGTGCCAGAGATAGATGCCACGAAGCTGACAACTTGCCTCCAGGGCGAGGAGTACCGCACTACAGAGAAAGACGGTCAGATTCTTCCCGGTAGAGAAGCTGCTGAAGACCTAGCTTACGGTGTCGCTCTTGGAATTAATTCCACCCCCTCTTTTGTGCTGTATAATTCGAAGCAGCTTGGGAAAGAAGTTAAGGCCAAGATAGTTAGCGGCGCCCAAGACCCCAAGGTGTTTAGCGAGATTGTAGATGAGCTCTCAAAATAAGCGCGCGGGCGAACTCTTCGAAGAACTCTGTGCAATCATAGCAAAACTTAGAGATCCAAACGGCGGCTGCCCCTGGGATCTCGAGCAAACCCACCAAAGCCTCACGCCCTATATGATAGAGGAAGCCTATGAAGCCGTTGACGCCATAGAGCGTTCACCCGATAAGCTACCCGAAGAGTTGGGTGACGTGCTTTTGCAGGTCATGCTTCATAGTCAAATTGGGAAGGATAATAAAACCTTCGAGATCGCAGATGTCGTGCGCTTAATATCGGAAAAGCTAATTAAGCGCCACCCGCATGTCTTTGGCGAAGTGAAAGTATCCGGCTCTGAGCAAGTTCTAAAGAATTGGGAAGAGATTAAGAAATCTGATCGCACAGCCGAGCAAGGGATGTTAGACGGTCTGCCCAAGGCCCTACCCGCGCTATTGAAGGCTCACCGCATCGGAGCCAAAGTGGCCCGGGTTGGTTTTGATTGGGAAGATGTGCCTGCGGTTTTTAAAAAAGTTCAGGAGGAGCTAACTGAATTTGGAGAGGCCAAGAGCACGGGGGATACTCATAAGATTGAAGAGGAATTCGGCGACCTGCTCTTTGCCATGGCTCAACTTGCCCGGCTTATGGGACTAAATGCCGAGGAGCTATTGGACAAGGGCAATCAGAAGTTCATGCGCCGCTTCCGCGCGTTAGAGATAAAATGTAGCGGGGAACCGAAGGGCTTCGGAAGAGATGAATTGGAACGGATCTGGAAAGAGGTTAAAGAGGAAGAAGCTTAAGCGCAGCCAACGCCACGAACCAATTGCATAGCTACCAGGTAGCAGGATCCACAAGTTTGGCCCTACTAAATTCTATTAATTACTAATAACTACTATTAACGCCTCAAAGTCACACTGGTACGCAAATTGTATTACCCGACTAACTCGGAATTCCCAGCCCGGGGTTTATCGGCGCAGTGGTAACTGCGCTCTAGGAAACCCAGGCTCGCGGATCGGCCGGGGGCGGTGATTTGGGTACTTTGTTGTTAGGGCTTGGCGGAATGAAGAAAATAGTGCTCTCTGTGTTCTTAATCTTGGGATTTTGGGGGACTAGCCCTGCGCTGGCTTTGCAAAAGATAAAGCCTGCTAAAGTCTTTAGCGTCACAGACGCTGGGCATAAATACTACTGCTTCAAAAAGGGCGGCAAACAACTAAGTGTCATTAAGAAAGGCAAGAAGTATGTACTTGGAAAGGACGCCATCAAGCAGCTCGAAGCCTCACTTCGCGGGATCACGAAACCCTCCGCCAAGAAAAAGCTTAAAGCCTTAAAGAGTAAGGTCCGGTTAGGAAATATCGCCTGTAAAAATTCCGGCACTGGCGATGACAACACTCCGGGCAGCGCTTCCCTGGCAAAACTCGCGCGCGCCCTCACCGGAGATGACATCCGCTATCTGCTGGACAAAGCCGCTCTTGGCCAAAGCAGCAGAGAAGCGGATTTAGTTAGTGCGGGATTGAATAGTGGAATAGATCAGCTGGTCGACCAGCTAATGCAAAGTCATAACGAACCGGTCGGCTTAAACCAAACCGTGCTTAATCTACTAGACGGCCAACTGGATCAAGACACCACCCAGACCCCCTCGGGGCAACGCGCAGGGCTGCTTTACCAATGGATCAACACCAACAATCCATTTCAAGAGAAATTCGCCTTGGCACTTTTATCGATTTGGACGGTCGCCGGTGACGTGATTTCTGATGAAACCTTTCGGCATGCCTGGTGGAATTATTATAACTTACTGCGTGATTATGCCTACGGTGACACTGCGCTTCCGTCCTTGGCCGTTCAGATCACAAAAGACCCTTTAATGCTGACCTATCTTAACAACGAATTGAATCTCAAAAACAGCCCCAACGAAAATTATGCGCGTGAGCTGTTAGAACTTTTTACGGTCGGGCCACGCGATCTGGACGGCAACGCAAATTACACCGAGACTCAGATAGATGGTAGTGGAGACATCGCAGTTGCCGCGCGCATGCTCACCGGTTGGAAGGTAAATAAAGATTATATCCATAATGAACTGGTAGCCGACTACTCGCAAAGGTCATCGAGACATCAGAACGGTCCGCACATCATGTTTGCAGGCAAGCCATACCAGTTCACCGGCGAGGACTATCAAGACCTGGTTGAAGGAATCTTTGCGCACCATCCCGCAGCGCAGAACTATTACGCTACTGAGCTCTTGAAACTCTATGTCTCCCCTCGCCCACCGCGCGCGCTAATTGAAGCTTTTGGCTCAGTTATCAAATCAAATGATTTTAATTTGACGAGATCCATGAAGATCCTCTTGAAATCTGAGGCCTTTTTTGATCCGGTTTACCGCGATTCCGTTCCCATGAATTCCTTCGAATTTGCGGCTAAAACAGCGCGCATACTAGAGATGTTTAACGCCGTAAATGCCAACGAGGGGCAGCGTAGCATCTCGCTCATGGGAATGGAGGTTAATATGGCGCCGTCTGTGTTTTGGTATAACCCAAAAGTCTGGGTGAGCGCTTCTGTGGGTGTTGAAAAGGGCAACTATCTCTCCGGCATAATGGACGATTCCACATATCACGCTCAAGGTGGTTGGAGCGCCGCTAAGATAATGCCCACGGCAAAACTAACAAAGGCTGAGTTTGTAGATAATCTTATTAACCGCGTAGGGCTGAGCGAACTCTCTCAAAAGCGCTTGGACTCGATTATCTCTTACTTAAGCCTGAAGCGGAATTCGGACGGCACATTTCAGGCCTACACATTCGACAATCAAAATCCCGCACACCAACGCTTCAAAGGCATGGGGGTGTATTACCTCTTATTTCTAACCCCGGAGTTTAATCTGTTATGACGCAAAGCATCAAACTTAGCCGTAGACGTTTCTTAAAAAACTTAAGTCTCTTAGGAAGTGCAGCCTTAACATATGGCGTGCTGCCAAAAAGCGTTTACGCGGCACAAAGCGGCAACGGCACTAAAGTGCTCTTTTTAAATTTAAACGGGGGCTTAGACGGATTATACACTTTACAACCCTCAAGCGGTCAGCTCTATTCTACCTTAGCCAGTATGCGCTCGACCTTAACGCTTAATCCGGGAAGTCTACTTCAAGCCAAGTACGGATACGGCTTTCACCCTAATTTACCGTTATTTAAGAGCCTTTTTGACACAGGTGAATTAGGCTCGGTATTGAGTGTCGGATACAATAACATGTCACGCTCGCACCTCGAATCAGAGGTTGCCATGTCACGAGGCGTGGCAGACAGACTGGCAGTTTCTCAAAGCGGGTTTCTGAATCGATTGGGGGCCTACTACAAATGGGACGGCTTGCACGCCATGAGCGTTAGCGGTACAGACCTGGTCTTCGAAGGCGGTGATTATCGGGGGCTACAGGTGCGAAGCCTCGCTGATTTTTATTTCAAATCTTTCGGCGATTGGCACGATGGCGACACCTATTCAGAAATTAAGCATATCGTAGATGCAGCCGCGTCTCAGGCCCAAGATGCTCCCACTTTTGATACGCGTCCTGAGTTCGCTGAGTTCTCCAATAATTTGCTCTCTGCCGAAAATTACACCGATGTGGTTCAGCAAGCGGTAGACGAGCACTCCCCTGCTGTAAGCTATCCCAACACGTACCTGGGCAAAGGATTGAAAGACATTGACATCCTGTTTTCG
Organism: uncultured Bdellovibrionales bacterium; assembly: GCA_964631745.1. Lineage (GTDB taxonomy): Bacteria > Bdellovibrionota_C > UBA2361 > UBA2361 > JBGSMV01 > CAZVWV01. The sequence continues at coordinate 2,551 of CAZVWV010000154.1, read as the reverse complement.
TCTCCGACTTTAGATACCCAAGTGGGTTATTTAAAACGCGGGGGCTTGGACACGCACTCGAATCAGAAAGATAATTTGGAGCCGATTCTATCGGAACTAAACGCAGCTTTGACATCGTTTGTTACAAGCATGAAGAGTAAAGGGCTTTGGGAAGAGATGATTATTATGATTTATTCCGAATTCGGCCGCACCAACCGCGAGAATGGCTCGGGCGGCACCGATCACGGTGGGGCAAATCCAGTTTTTCTGTTAGGCGGCGCCGTAAACGGGGGTGATATCCTTGGCGATATCTCCGTATCGGACCTGAGCAACAACGGCTGGCTGCCGATGAAATACAATATAGTCGAAGTTTACAGACGCGTAGTAGAACGCATGGGACTGGACCCAGACGCCGCCTTTGGCCCCAGTGGCGGACCTAGCTTGGCGGGCTTGTTTGGGTAGTGGCGGTTAGGGCGATGCAGGCTTGTCTGGCGCGAGGTATCATGTACCTCCATCCTAAGAAAAGTCCTAAGAAGAGTCTCAGAGACTTTTCTTGAGCCAGCTATCCTCTTGATATCATCAGATAAACGGCAAACCCGGCACTCCTCACGCTTAGTCTCTGACAGACCGCACCAGCACTAAGCCGCTGCGCGAGATCGAAAAAGATGGCTGAAGACTGTCTATACTTGGGTACCCGCATAATAGATTTGAACGACAACATAACCTCAGCTACAATTTAAATCAGAACTTTATGGCATTAGATAAGCAACTACTAGTGAACTATCTCTCGACCCTGCCTGAGATTTCCGCAGTTTACCTTTTTGGCTCGCAGGTGGATGGCTCAACGCACTCGAATAGTGACGTTGATTTGGCGATTCTTTTTAAGCGCGGACTTTCAGCCGAGTTTTACGCAGATCAGCAGCTGTTCTTGGGTGGCAAACTGTGTCAGATCTTAAAACGTGATGACGTTGATCTTGTTGTTCTCAATCGCGCTAGTAGTAGCGAACTCAAATATAGCATCGTGCATGACGGCGAAGTGTTGTTTGAAAGAGAGCCGAATCTGGCGGAGTATGAATTAAGAGTAGAGCACGAATATTATGACCATTTGGCCGCGCTAAAGCGAAATGGTTTCTAAGCCAACTGGAGCCACCCTACTTTTTCAATACTTATTCGATCCCAAAACAACTATTAGGCACTATTGAGATCAACCTGGACCAAGAAGCGAACTGTTAAAGTAGGGTGGCTCCAGTTCGCTCTCCAGTTCGCTTAAAAACGGCAGCGCGCACGAGTTCGACGGCCTTGAGATCCTGACACTTCTGTCTTCTCATGTGACTCGCCCATACGAGTCTGCAACTAGATATTTAGGGTTCTACATCCTGCCGCGTGCGCGGCGAGAGTAAAAACATGCTCCGCAGCCGGAATCTTTCGCGCCACTCGGTTCATTCGAGCCAGCCTCCAAGGCCTCCGCATCTTGGGCCGCCTGCATGAAACGAGTTCTAGCTCCGCTTCAGGCGGCTTCGCACCGCCTCGTTCGCGTTATGGAGTCTGGACAACTTTCCAGCGCTCTTTCTATACCGAAATCCTCAATCTTCTGCCGCTGCTCGCCACGATTACGTCCCTCAGGCCTCTCCCTCTCCACAAAAACCACCACGCTAGGTCCTCTACTTCAACTAGCTTAAATATACTTTTCGTTCTCTTTGCGGAACTCGTTGATATTGTTGGGGATGATTGATTTTCCTATCCTTTGTTAGATAGCACTCATCCTTTAACTGCAATTTTCCGATATACTTTTCAACATGGGGCGCATCACTCCCAGTATCAACTCACATCTTCCACCGGACCTCAGCACTAGCCATGTTAATCCAATCGAACTTGGTCTAGAGTCTGGAAACTTGGCTGCCCTTGGCCCATACGAGGCGCTGGTTGCCCAGCTCGAGCGCGCTCTTAGTTTGCATATAATAGACCAGCAAGGTGTGACTTATTTTCGTACCCTGCCGGTGGAAATTGAGCGCGACTCAAGAACCCATGCGGAATCAAAGGTAAATGTTGCTGAGGATACTTCCCAGCCTGATGACAGGATCGCTCTTAGCCTTTACAAATGCGTCGGCCTTGTCTGTAATTTGGTTGAGTCAGGTCGGCTGCTGCCTGAGTCGGCGAGTACAATCTTCGCGTATCAGAACCCCAGGCTGTTTAACGCGGTTATGCTGCGCCTTGTCATAGACCTCGAGCTGATTGAGACCTGTCTATCCAAGGCTATTGCCTGTGGAGTTCGTACTGAAGATGAAATAAGGGAGCTGGCAACTAAACCAATAGATACACTTCTCGACGAAGCCCGGAAACTTGGAAGGATTACAGATCATGAACTGGCAGCTCGTGGCACGAAGATCCTAAAGCAAATTTTTGGTGAAGGTTGGTGATAAAAGTTAGGGGATGCTCGCCGATCTCGAAGATAAGTGAGCGTCCCTGAACTCTAACTGAAACATGAAGTCAGCAGGGAACCTCTCGAAGCTGAGCTGGCTGGAGCCACCCCACGGCCATTAAGTTAAGCGTCTTTTGCTCGTAACTCGCGGGC
>CAZVWV010000153.1:0-8247 GCA_964631745.1 uncultured Bdellovibrionales bacterium | reverse complement strand
TTTCTTCAGTCGTACGCCCTACTTGCACTCTTGGTTTTTAGTGTCTGAAATGCAGGTTAGGGATTCGGTAATGCCCACGCCAAGTGATCCGAGAATTCGGGCCTCAGGCAATAAGCCCACCATATTATCGGAGGAGTGGTAACCCAAAACCAAGACTGATTCCTTTCCAAGTATGGAGGTCACATAATTTGCCTCAAGGTTCCAGGCCGAGGGAGTGTCGAGCTCCAACTCATCAAATTTAATTTTCTCGGTAGCAGATATAAACTCGCCGACTAATTTAAACGGCTCTAAGTCAGCTCGTGCGGAGAGGGCATAGGCGCCGGTTTTTTCTTGAAGGCTAAAGTTTGAATCCTGAATATAGGCGTCAAAGGTGTCTGTATCAGTTACGCTATTCATAAAGCCTGCTTCAAGCTGGACTCCACGGGCGTCATCCCCCAGGGTAATTCCCGCGTTACCGCCGAAACACTCGATCTGATCATTCTCCTCCGAAGAAGTTCGGTCACTATCACAATTGAACGCATAAGCCGAGGTATACAAGCCCTCATGCTTTGCTCCGATTTGAAGCATGCTCTGACGTGTTTCTGCAATGGTTAGAGTAAAGGGGTCAGAGATTGCGCTTGAATCGTATATGCCAAAGGGTAAGTACATGCGCCCGGCCGTTAGGAAGAACGGTATTGTTTCGGTGCCTCCCAAAGTAATGGTGGCCTCATCGACCTCCATCGGTTCGGTATCGTCTTCTTCAAATAGCATCAAAACATGGCCGCTTACGTATTCATCCATTTGGGTATCAAAACCGAAAGATACGGTAGCAACTTTAACGTCACTTGTATTACGGGACTCAAAATCGCGCGCCGCGCTGCCTTCGATTTCTAATAGGCCCGAGAAGGTAAGATTCTCGGAAAGCTTGCCTAAAAGGTCTGGTTTGCTAGCATTCGCGTCTTGTGCGAAGACATCGCGGATCGTAATCAGCGGTAATGAGAGTAGTAATGCTGTTATGAAGATTATCGTTTTTCTTAGCGTCATGAATTGTTCCTATATCATCAAATGTACTACTGTAGGATTCTCTGGACCGTCCATAAGCCTCAGAATTTGTTCGTATGGGTGGAGCAAAATGGACGCATTTGCGGATAGATAAGCATCAGAATGAAAACCAGGGTCGTAATAGGCTAATATTACTAGTGATTTAAATTTTTATTGGGATGGACATCATATGGCAAGATTTTATAGAAATTACATGGTTCTGTTAGTGGCCTGTTCGATGGGGAGCGCAGCCTTTGCGGAACCTTCCTTAAGCGTTGGAGGCCAACAAAAACGCGCTCATAGGGAGGTGGTGCAGCAACGAACTTCTCCGACTGTAATAGATGGCTCGGAAGATGCGCGTGCGCAACTTGGCGGAATTGAAGCAAACGAATCAGTTACCCAAAACGTAACGGAAGGTGTTAACAAAAGGCTCTCTTTGCGGCAATCGAGTAGTCTTAGAGGAGGGGTAAAGCACAAAATCACCGCCCAACAAAATTCCATCGCCGACGCCAGGCAAGAAGATAGAGCGCAATTGGGCAAACTTGAGCAACGCTCCAAACTTCCTGAGATGGGCGTCAACAAGAAATTAAAGATGCGGGAACATCAGGGCGCGTTGTAGGCAGGTTACGACTCCGCCTTCGCTAGTTGAAACCATTGCCGATAGTGGCAGCTGTGAGCGAAGGCGGAACTAAGTTGCCCAAACTTAATTAGCAGATTTCCTTAAACTGCTTAAGTTAACAATCAAAGTCTTGGCTTCCTGGCCGCCAGCTAGCCTATTGTTCGAAAACCCTCTGTGGGTTTTACTCTGAGGCATGCTAATTCACTTGAAACTAAGCCGTACGGAGCTACTCAATCTGCTGCAGATCGCAGCTGGGATCCTCTTAGCGGGACTGGGCCTAAACGGATTTCTACTCTCTAGCAACTTCATCGATGGCGGTGTGACTGGCGTCTCGATGTTGTTGGCCAAAACCACAGGGCTGTCCTTGGCGGTTCTCTTGCCCATAGTAAATTTGCCTTTTGTCTTGGTGGCGTATCGATTAATGGGCAAGGCTTTTGCCCTACGAAGTATTCTCGGCATCGGTGGGTTAGCGCTAGTGCTGAAATTTATCCCCTATCCGGATGTTACCTCAGATTTAGTGCTGACCTCGATTTTTGGAGGCTGCTTTATCGGCGCCGGTATCGGTTTGGCCGTACGCGGCGGGGCAGTCTTAGATGGGACTGAGATTGTGGCACTCTTGCTTAGTAAGAGATTTGTTGGGTTTAAGGTTGGAGATATTATTCTTAGTTTTAACGTACTGCTTTTCGCGGTGGCGTTGTTTGTGCTCGGTGTGAACGAGGTTCTGTATTCTATCCTGACTTATTTTGCTGCGGCTAAGACCTTAGATTTTGTTCTGTACGGTATCGACGAGTTCACATCTATTACTATTATCTCACCGCACAATAGAATCATCAGCGCTAGAATTACCGGTGAGATGGGCCGTGGCGTGACCCTATACAGTGGCCGGGGCGCTTTGAGTGGCTCCGAGCTTGAAATTGTGCAGGTGGTGATTACGCGCTTGGAGCTCGGACGTATCCGATCGATAGTGCGTGAAATTGACCCAAGCGCCTTTGTGTTTTTCTATCCCATCGCCGGAGCGGAGGGCGGGGTGGTTAAGAAAAAGAGCTTCAATCACGGCATGCAACAGGCGTGAGCGGCCACTTCATGTCCGGGGACTACTGGATAATCCTAGAAAGAGCAGTTGAATCGCAGCGAGGTGACGGAGATGGCTGATTATCTTGAGGTTCTTCGACGGAATTGGCACGGAACCCTAGCACCGCTAGGGTGAGTCACTGCTGTCCGGTAAGACATTGTAATTTGGGTCTTTAACCACGGAGGCCACGGGGAACACGGAGAAAATATTGAGAATTTCTCTCTCCGTGACCTCCGTGTTCTCCGTGGTTAAATTCAAATCGCGGAAACTACAAATTCCTGTTTTCCCTTTTTAAATCAAGAATTTACGGCATCACCGCCACCTTTCTACCGGACACGCATGAGGGTGAGTACCAATTCCTAGAAAACGTCAAGAGAATCAGTCATATCCGTCACCGTAGTAGATTCTACTGCTCTTTCTAGGATAATACGAAATCTAGAAGTCTTTGGAGCGTCCGGTAGTTTTTATTAATAACTCTAGGCTGCCGTTTTTTTCCGCAAGAATCTTGACGGAAAGACCGCTCTTGGCACCATTCCACGTGCGCGCGTTGGCTCTGCCGGAATCCTTCCAGGTGCTTCCGACCTTCCAGGCATCTCCACATTCTCCGTAACTAATTGGCGCTCTTGTTAGAGAATTATCTCCATCGGCTTCCACAAGCGAGATGGCTGGGTGGCTGGGCCCGCCCGGAAGTTTCATACTGTTTATCAAGTTACTTGCCCGAAAATTAGTCGCAACGGCTTGATCAATGTGCCAGATATATAAACCCGGGCAGAGTCCGACCGAGGACATTCTTGAATCAAAGCCTACGAATTGCCGATTCTCTAAGATAAAATACTCCGAGCCGTCGCCGCCACTTGGTATTAGTTTTATGGCCGAGGGGGAGTTCTCAACGGCTTTAAGCTTTAGGCGCTTAGTCTTAGATGAGATCCTTGTAAGCTTTAGCCAACCAAAGAGCGCCTTGGTTGCAGCGCTTGGATGAAAAGGCCGTGCGCCGGTTCCAGCGCCGTACAGGCCGTAGCCCATAAGGTCGTAATACCCCACACCGCTTGATTGATATGAAAAATCGTAAAGATCCGATTGACCAAGCGCATGCCCAATCTCATGAGCGCAAACTCCGATTGTGGCCGCTGAGCCATCTGCTTCAAGTTCCGGACAGAAGGTAAAATTACCAAACTCAAAACCTGAGGGTGTAACCAAGCCGCCAGGGAAGTAATATCTTAAATCGTATGAGGAAGCATGGAAGTCGGTATCGTTGCCCGACCCGGCCGAGGAAGACCCAGTGAAGATCACGATGGCATGATCGATGCGACGAGTACCCGGCTCAACATAAGGGCTAAAATCAAAGCCGCTTGCATCAAGCGCCTTGATTGCGTCGTGAAATACCCCGGCCATGTTGCCGGGGAAATTGTTGACGTCAAAGCCATGTGATCGTCCGGTGTAAAAGCTTTTGGAATGAGGAAGGCGCACGTATGAAGAGTAGTTTACGGTCGAATTGGAGTTCGCCGGACTTGAATTGAGTGCCGGCATACCGATCACATCGCCGGTCAAAATCAAAGAACCGTAAGAAACTTCAGCAAAGTAATCCGCTAGGCTTCCCGTCGGGTAGTGCCCAAAGAATTGCTGAAATATCTCGCCACGGTTTCTAAGGCCGGGCTGATCCGGAAAGTCCACCGGGATTACGAGCTCTCGCCTAACACCGTTTGACGAAATCGGGAAAGCCACCGAAGCCGCTGGTGAGTATGTTGAACTAGGCGCTGCGGATGCTAGGTTTACTGCACAAAATATAAGCAGCAGCAGCGCCAATTTACAGTAATTACGCAAATATCCCCCAATGCTGAAATGCAGTACTAAAATGCCTTCGCAATTGTACAGGGGTTTAAGATGCTAATCAAAGGCTCTTAATACCTATAATGATCGGGCTTGTACGGGCCTTCCACTGACACGTTCAGGTATTTGGACTGCTTCTCTGTGAGTGTGGTCAGCTCAACTCCAAGTTTACCCAGATGCAGCCGGGCTACGTGCTCGTCCAGCTTCTTAGGTAAAGTGTAAACACCCACCGGATACTTGGCATGGTTTGTATACAGCTCAATTTGGGCCATGACTTGGTTTGTAAAGGAGTTCGACATCACGAAGCTGGGATGGCCAGTTGCACAGCCCAAGTTCACTAATCGTCCGCTGGCCAAGAGCACTAGGCTCTTTCCGTTTGGCCAGATGAATTTGTCAACCTGCGGCTTGATCGTGAGCTTCTTTAGGTTTTTGTTCGACTCAAGCCAAGCTACGTCGATCTCTGAATCGAAATGTCCGATGTTACAAACAATGGCTTGGTCCTTCATGACCTCCATATGTTGGCTTGTAACTATGTCGACGTTCCCAGTTGCGGTAACGAAGATATCGGCCAGCGACGCAGCGGTCTCCATGGTGACGACTTGGAAACCTTCCATGGCGGCTTGCAGGGCGTTAATAGGATCGATCTCTGTTATGAGCACGCGCGCTCCGTAGCTACGCATCGAGTGCGCGCAGCCCTTGCCCACATCGCCGTAACCGGCGATGCAAACTACTTTTCCTGCAATCATTATGTCAGTGGCGCGCTTGATGCCGTCTGCTAAGGACTCTCTACAACCGTAAAGATTGTCAAACTTTGATTTGGTGACGGAATTGTTCACGTCGAAGGAGGGCACTTTCAACTTGCCATCCGTGTGCATCTGATAAAGGCGATTGACGCCCGTGGTAGTCTCTTCTGAAATCCCTAAAATATCTTTAAGAAGATTGGTGTGTTTGTCATGCACGATCGCGGTAAGGTCGCCACCGTCGTCCAGAATCATATTTGGCCCTTTGGTGCCAAATAGCAAAGTTTGCTCGATGCACCAATCGTATTCCTCAAGGGTTTCGCCCTTCCAAGCGAAAACTGGGATGCCGCGTGCGGCGATAGCGGCGGCAGCCTGATCTTGAGTGGAGAAAATATTGCAGCTAGACCAACGCACCTCGGCGCCAAGTTCCACCAATGTCTCGATAAGCACAGCCGTCTCGATAGTCATATGTAAACAGCCGGCAACACGCGCGCCCTTCAAGGGCTTTTTTGGACCGAACTCTTTGCGCAGAGACATTAGACCAGGCATCTCCTTCTCGGCCATCTCAATTTCACGGCGGCCAAGATCGGCTAGGGTAATATCTTTAACTTTGTAGTCTACTAAATCATTTTTCATTATAATCTCTCCAAGTTAATATCTGTTAAAACTTAATATCTTTGCCCGAAATCCGACGAAACTCCGATTACTGATTAGTCGATCTATGCCAATTGGTCAAGAAATAGGAAGCTACGCCCGCTCAATAATAGTCGCTATCCCCATTCCTAACCCAATGCACATGGTTATAAGCGCATAACGCCCCTGACGTCTTTCAAGCTCGTCCAGTGCGGTGCCAATTAACATTGTCCCGGTTGCGCCCAAGGGGTGGCCAAGCGCGACTCCGCCGCCATTAACGTTTACCTTAGATGGATCAATTTCTAAAGCCTTGACGGTAATAATCGGCACCACGGCAAAGGCCTCGTTTATCTCCCAAAGGTCGATTTGGTCTTTTCTCAAGCCGGCACGTTTAAGCGCGGCTTCTGATGCGCTGATGGGTCCGGTTAACATTATTTTTGGCGGCGACCCGACCACGCCAATAGACACCACGCGCGCACGGGGCTTAAGGTTATGCGATTTCACTTTACCGGCGCTTGCCACAAGTATGCCAGCGGCCCCGTCGACAATGGCAGAAGCATTTCCGGCAGTAATAACCCCATCCTCTTTGAAAACCGGCTTTAGCGAGGATAACTTTTCAAGAGTGGTATCGGCGCGCGGATTATCGTCAACGGCCAAAACGGCATCAGCGCCATGTTCATCTTTGTATGGCACTGGGATGATGCTCTTCTTGAAATGTCCTTCCGCGAGCGCGGCTTTGGCGCGCATCTGTGAGTTGAAGGCAAACTCATCCATCTGAGCGCGTGAAACTTTATACTCTGCAGCTAGTAGCTCCGCTGCTAAACCTTGTGGCACAAGATCGGGAAAGATTGACTTTAACAAGGGGCTTTCTTCGCCGCTAATATCCGAAAACATGGGGCAGCGCGTCATATGCTCAAGCCCAGCGGCTACGGCTAAGTCGTAAGTTCCAGAAAGAATATTTGCAGCCACAAAATTAAAGGCCTGCTGTCCAGAGCCACACAATCTATTAACTGTTGTCGCCGGAACGGTCACTGGCCAGCCGGATGCCAGAACTGAGCTTCGAGCAACACACCAGCCCTGTTCACCCGTTTGCGTAACACAACCGGTGATGACATCTTCAATCTCTTTCGGATCAAATGAGTTTCTAGCCTTGAGCGCGTTTAGCGGATAGGTAAGCAGATCTACAGGATGAACAGCGTTAAATTTACCTTTGCGTTTGGCACGCGGAGTTCTTACAGCGTCAATAATATATGCTTCAGTCATTGTATTTACCTAAGAAAATATCTACACGTCTATTAAGTTGCCGACCGGCCTCGGTCATATTTGTAGCCAGTGGACGTTTGCTACCAAACGAGCTTACTTTTATCTGCGAGAGGCTCACGCCGCGCTGAGCGAGATAAGCACTGACACTGCGCGCACGTGATTCGGCTAAGCGTTCGTTGTAATCCGGAGTGCCAGCATCGTCTGCATGACCGACCACGTTCACAACAGCGGCATGTGGACTGGACTTGATCGTTTCGGCAAGTATCTCCAAATTAGCCACGGCGCCTGTTCTGAGGTTTGTAGTATCTGGGTCAAAAAACACTTGGTAGATGCCACCCGTCATGTCGGCGCTTACGGCTAAATCGAGCTGATTTTGTAAGCGCCCTAAGGCCTGTGAATTGGCCTGATTTTGTACCTTGAGCGAGGCCAACTGCTTTTCCTGATCAATCTGGGTTGATTCGGTCAGATCATAGCCCGCCCCCGACAGCGCGCCCGCCACCGCACCGATTCCGGCGCCCACGCCCGCACCAGCTCCGGTATTATTGAGCTGATGCCCCACTACGGCACCGGAACCGGCACCCCAGCCAGCGCCCAGGACGGCCCCGGCCAAAGATTTATCCGGTCCTGGCTGTGGATTGCTACAGCCGTTCACGTAAAGTAACAGTATGGCTGTGATAGTTCCGGCAAAGACAAGTTTTGAGAAGGTATTCATAATCCTTGGTCCCTTAGCTTAATGAGGATAGATTATGAGCCAGGCAAGTGCAAATTGTAAATCACGTAATTGCTCGAAACCCTGGGTAAAGCACGAGATATTATGTAGCGGCCGACTCGGCCGCCGATGTTTATAGTGGCACTACAGTTTAGGGCGAAGCAGGGATATTAAGTAGCGCCGACGACTCGTCGGCCGGTGGTTGTAGGGGCATTATCGTTTAGGGCGTAGCCACCACCTGCTCGCACCGGCTGCTGCCTATCGGCCTAAGATTTTGTGCCGCTACGTGGCACCGGTCGACGAGTCGTCCAGTTTAGGGCGAAGCAGGGATATTAAGTAGCGCCGACGACTCGTCGGCCGGTGG
>CAZVWV010000152.1:3408-8396 GCA_964631745.1 uncultured Bdellovibrionales bacterium | reverse complement strand
ATGGACATTAACATGCCCGTCATGGATGGGCACGCCGCGGCGCAGCGACTTCGCCAGCAAGGTTACGATATGCCGATTTTGGCAATGACGGCTGGCTCAACTCCGGCTGACGAGGAAAAGTGCTTAGTGGCGGGTTGCGATGCGCACGTCAGCAAGCTCAAGGGCCCCAAGGCCCTGCTTGACGCCTTAAGGCATCATTTAACGCACAAGCAGCCCGTTAAGCGTTCGGTTGAACTCCCCCTGCTTCCAGTTATTCCAAAACAAGTTCGCGAAAATCCGGACTATGCCAACTCCGTCTTGAAATATATTCAGGACTTACCGGCTATCAGAGAAAAATTTACGTACGCGGTTGCCCAGCGGGACTTCGAGGCACTCAAGAAGATTAATCTAGAACTGGTGCCGCTGGCGATGTTTGGGTACACTCTTTTTGCCTCTTTTCTATCGATTCTACAGGTGGCGACAGAGAGCCGCGATATGAAGATCATCAACGAAATCTCCCCTCAGCTCCTGCGCTCAATCAAGGAGATTGTAGTGAGCAAAGCAAGTTTGGAGCAGCTATTGAACTCGCAACCTAGGAGCTTGCCCGTATGAGGCGGTGTTTTGCGGCCATAATTTCTCTCTGCCTGCTTTCGTGGAGCTGCCCACTGCAAGCTGAGTATACGGACCTAGAGAGCTATTATAAGGACCTAAACACATCCTGCCAGACCGACTCGGACTGTGCCATTAAGGACGTGCGAAACTGCTGCGGCTATTTTCCAAAATGCCTAAATAAATCAGCCCCTGTAGACCCAAAAATAGTTGCCCAAATTTGCAGCGCCCAGGGCATGCTCGGCATCTGCGGCCATGCAGAGATTTCGCTTTGCACGTGTCAGGATAAACATTGTACTGCTGCAACCAGCAGCGAGATCGCGCGTTAAAGCCTCTAGCGTACCATACCTACGCAGATGCCCGGCTACCAATGATCCTGGAATGGACCCATATCCCTGACTCGCTAGAAACAAGGTATGATATAGTCAAGAAGAGGTATCTGCTCAATAAGTGCGGGCAGTTTCAGTCCGCCTTCGCTCACCTCTACGATGTACTCCCCGAGCGGTGCTAGGGTTCCGTGCTCATGTCGCAACAAAAAATAGCTTGCAATTTCGGCAGTATGTCGGGAAACCGTCGACATAGACATGTTTTATATTGCATAATAATGCAGTATGTCGGATAATATTCGACATACTGGGTGAAAATGAACCGGATAAGACAGAGTATTCAAAGGGAGGAGTTCGACTACGGCGCCCTAACGCTTGCCCTTCGGGAATACCGCCGACCGCGGGATAAAATCTCGAGTTTGCTAAGCTCAAAGCAAATTCTACGTGTTAAGAAAGGTCTGTATATTTTTGGGCCGGATTGGTCGCGGCGACCTGCCTCCAAGGAAGTGTTAGCGAATCTGATTCACGGCCCCTCATATGTTTCTTTGGACTACGCCTTAGCTTTCTACGGACTCATTCCTGAACGGGTGTCGGAAATAACGAGTGTAACGAGTAGAAGCAGCAAAGTTTTCAAAACTTTTTTGGGAACGTTTTCGTATAAGCACCTAAGTTTAGCGAGATACTCAGTAGGCCTTAGATTAGAGCAATACTCTGAAGGAGAATTTTTCTTAATTGCCAGTAGAGAGAAAGCTTTGGCGGACAAGCTAGCTCTCTCGGGGGCTATCACAAAGCAAGCCGACTTGACGGCACTGGAGCAATTGTTGGTGGAGGATCTTAGGATCAATATCGAAGAGTTGCGATCATTTGATAAACGCCATATGTACGAGGTCGCGAGGGTGTACAGAAGCAAGAATGTTGACTTATTGCTCGAATTTATTGTGGGGGTCGTGTGAACGAAGCCATACGCCTAATGCTACAACGATATAAGTGTACCACTGCATCAGATTACGAAAGTGCGCTCAAAGAAATTATACAAGAGATCGCCTTATTGGGGCTATGGCGCGCAAAATTTTTTGAGCACGCGGCATTTTATGGTGGTAGTGCGCTGAGGATCCTCTATGGACTAAATAGGTTCTCTGAGGACTTGGATTTTTCTCTCGTCAAAGAAAAGGAGTCCTTTAGTTTGAGTCGGTATCACACCGCTGTCAAAGCCGAGCTCCTAGCCTTTGGATTTGAAGCAAGAGTGACCAGCATTTCGAAGACTCAGTTAACACCAATAGAATCCGCCTTTATAAAGGCAGATACACTGAGCCACCTCATTAACGTCGGCGTGCCGGACTCTGTGCATAAGCTTGTCCAAAAGAATAAGGTGATGGCGATAAAATTTGAAATTGACACAAAGCCCTCGCTAGGTTTCGAAATCGAAAATCGCAGCTTATTGCAGCCCATTCCATTTAATATTAACACATACAGCGCCCCTGACCTGTTCGCAGGTAAGATGCACTGCGTATTGTGCCGTGCCTGGAAAACCAGAGTAAAAGGACGCGATTGGTATGACATGGTTTGGTTTGTAGCCCAAGGGATTCCGCTAAGATTAAAATTTCTTCAGTCTAAGTTGATCTTAAGTAAGGTGCTCAGCCAGGGCGAAGAACTATCAGTTGAAGCTTTAAAGAAGATATACCAGAGAAGGGTTGAAGCTCTTGACGTAGAGCGAGCTCAGGACGACGTTCGACCATTTTTGCAGGATCCCGATAGCACAAAGATCTGGTCTCATGAGTTCTTCACGGATCTTTTTTTTAAGATTCGTTGGGTTTAATGCCGGCAGTCGCAGGCTAAACACCAAGGAAAGGAACCCCTCCCAGGGTGGGCTGGGATTAAGCAGCGAGCCCTGAATAAAATCTCCTAATGTTACTTACCTACACTTTGAATATATTCGATTTACAGGTAACTTAGCCTATGCTGTAAACTTACCTACGAATAGAACTATCATAAAGGATGTAAAGAAGAAGATGGAGGCGCTGATGCTACCAAGAAGATCTGCTCTAAAACCGGTATTAGTTTTTCAAGGCGAGGTAAGCAAACAGGACCAAGAGGAAATTGAAAGTTTTTTTTATAAGATTATTTCGATTGAGGATTTGTGGGAATAAACCCTGGCAAGGTTTAGCCGCCGCACTCAGGCTTCGTGCTGCCTATCGGCTATGATTTAGTGCAATTTTTTGACACATTCCGCTGACAGATACCGCTGAGACAGTCCGGCGCGGCAGCCTACGCTAGAACATATCCTTTCGCTCCTAAAGCGCTATCTAGCGCTTACTTCCCAGCAGGATCTTCTTTCGCAACCTAATCGACTTTGGCGTAACTTCTACCAATTCGTCATTCCGGATAAAGTCTATGGCTTTCTCAAGGGTCAGGGGCGTAACAGGTGTCAGAATAATATTCTCATCTCGCCCGGCTGCCCGTATGTTTGTGAGTTTTTTCTCTTTACAGATGTTAATGTCTAGGTCGTTTTCGCGGTTGTGCTCGCCGATTACCATGCCTTCGTAAACTGGATCGCCTGGCACTACAAAAAGAGTGCCGCGTGGTTCTAGATGAAATATCGCATACGAGATGGCCACACCTTCTCTGTCGGCAACCAAGGAACCGTTCACACGTGATTGAATTTCACCACGGTGCTCCTCGTAACCGCTTAGATAAGAATTCATAATACCGGTGCCGCGCGTGTCAGTTAAGAACTCGTTCCGGTATCCGATCAAACCACGGGATGGAATAGAAAACTCGAGCCGTGCTCGCCCCGAGCCGTGATTAACCATATTGGTCATGCGTCCCTTTCGGGCGGCGAGCTTTTGTGTCACGACTCCAACAAAACGATCATCGGTATCTATTAGCAGGTGTTCGATCGGCTCGACCACCTTACCATCTCGTTCTTTAAAGATTACCTCTGGGCGCCCCACGCAGAGCTCAAATCCTTCACGACGCATGGTTTCAATCAGAATCGCCATCTGAAATTCGCCGCGCCCTTTTAATATAAAGGTGTCCGCTTCGGTGGAATCCTCAAATTTAAGACCGACATTATGAAGGGTTTCTTTCTTTAGTCGCTCTCGAATGCGCGCGCCCTGTACGAATTTTCCCTCTCGGCCTGCAAAAGGTGAATTGCTGTAAGTAAAGCGCATCGAGATGGTAGGTTCATCCACCGTAACTCGCGTCAAAGCCACAGGATGCTCTTTATTGCAGATGGTATCGCCGATCTCGACCTCGTCGGCACCGGCCAGAATCACAATCTCGCCTTGATCTGCTACTTCAACTTCTTCATAGTTAATTCCCTTATAGACCTGCAACTTAGTAATTCTCAAAGGAACTTCCTTGCTATCCCTATCGATACAGATCAAACGGTCGCTCTTATGGGCTTTGCCCTCTACCACCCGCCCGATCGCCAGGCGGCCAAGGTAGTCAGAATATGCCAAGTTTAAGACCTGCATCTGAAAGGGTTCTCCCGGATGAAATGTGGGGCCGGGAATAGTATTGATAATGGCATCGAAGAGCGGGCCAAGATCTTTCCCGTCTTCTTCGAGCGTGCGCTTGGCCATACCCTCGCGGCCAATCGCGTAAAGTACAGGAAACTCGATCTGCTCTTCATTGGCATCCAGGTCAATAAAAAGGTCGTAAACCTGATTAAGAATCTCTTGTGGCCTGGCATCTTTTCTATCTATTTTATTGATTACCACCACTAGCTTTAGTCCGGCTTTTAAGGCCTTACTTAGCACAAAGCGAGTCTGCGGCAGCGGCCCTTCGGAGGAGTCCACCAACAAGATAGCGCCCTGAACCATCATGAGTGCGCGTTCCACCTCGCCACCAAAATCAGCATGCCCAGGGGTGTCCAAAATATTAATTTTGGTGCCCTTCCACTCAACTGAGCAGTTCTTAGCAGCTATTGTAATCCCGCGCTCTCGCTCAAGATCCATGCTGTCCATGACGCGCTCAGCCACCTCTTGATTGCTCCTAAAGGTGCCACTTTGCTGAAACATCTGATCCACCAAGGTGGTCTTTCCGTGGTCAACGTGCGCGATAATCGCGATA
>CAZVWV010000152.1:0-3359 GCA_964631745.1 uncultured Bdellovibrionales bacterium | reverse complement strand
TCCATAGTTAGCACACTTGCGAGCTTAAAGTATTACTTGTAGCATCGCTTACGAATGGAAACAAATTCCTTCAAATCAGCCTTCGACCTAATTGCTCGCCTCAAAGCCGGTTTGGAGAGGGTAATTAAGGGTAGAACCGACACGATTGACCTGCTCCTAACGGCTCTTATCGCCGATGGGCACGTGCTGCTGGAGGACTACCCCGGGTCTGGAAAGACTACTCTTACCAAGGCCTTGGGGGGCTTAATATCTTCTAACCTAAGCCAACACGGCATGGGACATATCCTGCCATTTCGCCGTATTCAGTTCACCCCAGATATGCTGCCGGGCGATGTTTTGGGCGTTAATGTCTTTGAGCCCAAAAGCGCTAGTTTTCACTTTCTTCACGGCCCAGTCTTTGCGCACGTGCTTTTGGCGGACGAAATCAACCGCACCGGACCAAAGGTGCAGGCCGCCTTTCTTGAGTGCATGGCGGAGAAACAGGTTACTATCGATAACGTCACTCACCCCTTAGATGATCTATTTTTTGTAGTCGGCACTCAGAATCCGTTGGACTTCGCTGGCACCTACCCTCTACCATTAGTGCAACTCGATCGCTTCATGTTCAAGGTTCCGATGCACTACGTAAATCGCGACGTAGAAATTCAGATTCTCGAACAGCACTCGGAGATAAATGATAACTTGCAGCATGTCAGCGCGGTTTGCACGCGCCAAGAGATCCTCGAATCCAGGAAGCTAGTAGAAAAGATCACTGTGGCGCCCGCCCTGCGAGAAGCAGTGGTTGACGTTATTAGAGCGACGCGCAGCAGCCCCTTACTACAGTTTGGTGCCTCAACCAGGGCAGCTCTGATGCTTCAACGCGCAATCAGAGGATATGCTTTGATAAACCAACGCGATTTTGCCACCGAGGACGATCTGAAAACCATGATACCGGTAACCCTGCTGCATCGCATCAAGTTTCACGGCGGCGCGGGCGATCCATTTCAGTCGCTGATGAAGATAGTCGAACCGGAGCTTGAGAAGCTGATATTAAAGCGTGGTTGAGGCATAAATCCCCCTATTCCTCCAACACCCGCAACAGATAATCGCCGTACGAGTTCTTAGCCAACCCCTGGGCCAACGCTCTAAGGTGATTAGCGTTAATAAACCCCTGCTTAAATGCGATCTCTTCGATACAGCCGACCATTAATCCTTGGCGTTCTTCGATCGCCTCTATAAAACTAGAAGCTTGGACTAACGACTCATATGTTCCGGTATCAAGCCACGCCACACCTCGGCCAAGCGTCTGCACATGCAGCCCTTCACGTTTTAGGTATTCCGAATTCACATCTGTGATTTCAAGTTCGCCTCGCGCTGAAGGTTTTAGATTCATGGCGATATCTAAGACCTGATTATCATAAAAATAGAGCCCAGTAACGGCGTAGCGTGACTTTGGCTTGGCGGGCTTCTCCATTAAACTAAGCGCTTTTCCATGCCCATCCAGCTCAACCACGCCGTAGCGCTCAGGGTCTTTAACCCGGTAAGCAAAAACCGTAGCCCCCTCAGGCCTATCGCAGGCGGCCTTTAGCGAGATCGGCAATCCATGCCCGTAAAAAATATTATCGCCAAGCGCGAGCGCCACCCGATCTTTACCGATAAATTCCCGACCAATTATAAAAGCCTGCGCCAAGCCTTTCGGTTCCGGCTGCACAGCGTAAGAGATCTGCATCCCTATTTGTGAGCCATCCCCAAGCAATCTCTTAAATGCATCCTGGTCGTAGGGCGTGGTGATAATCAACACCTCTCTAATGTCTGCAAGCATTAAGGTGGATAACGGATAATAAATCATGGGCTTATTGTAAATTGGCAAGAGCTGCTTACTAACAGCTCTAGTAATCGGATAAAGCCTAGTGCCCGAGCCGCCTGCTAAGATAATTCCTTTAAGTCCCATTTATGCTATCTCCACCTTTGACACAGAAACCTCGTTGTCGCCCAGTAAATTTTTAGCCAACGATTCAAACATCCCAAGCGCTTCGGTAATATACAAGCGATCGTCGCCGGATTTTTGCGAACTAAGAGAATGCCCGTTGGCCAACACCGTGTGACATTCGAGCGCAATCTCTCGCGAACATTCAATTATCGAAACGGAATCTCCCAGAAACTCAGAAATTGCGCCTACCAAAACGGGATAATGCGTACACCCCAGCACCAACACGTCTGGCCGCCAATCTCGTATCTCTTTCAGATATAAATCAAGCGCCTGATTCACCATGGCGCCGCGAAACAAGCCCTCTTCCACCAAGGGCACAAACAGCGGACAAGCTCTCGCCATAACCTGAAGGTCCGGGCGGAGTTCCTGGATTCCACGCTGAAACACCTGACTAGCAATAGTGCCACGCGTGCCGATAACACCAACGCGCGCCGCCCTGGGAAGCTTACCAAGCGCATGAATTGCAGGCTCTGTGGCGAATACGACCGGCAGAGCAATTTCACTACGTAAAGCCTCACAAGCAAAGGCTGAAGCCGTGTTACAAGCCACCACCAATAGTTTAATTCCGTGTCCGCATAAAAATCGAGCGCACTCCCGCGAGTATTGACGCACCGTTTCCGGATTCTTGGGGCCATAAGGCGTGCGCGCAGTGTCCCCCAAATAAAGAAAAGTCTCATTAGGCAGCTCAGCCCGTAAGCTACGAAGCACAGTGAGGCCACCAAGACCGCTGTCGAAAACACCTATAGGAAGCGCAGAAAGCATGGGTAATTATTAGCATGTTTTGTGTTGGGAGTGATAGTTGGGTTGCGATGGGTGCGGGCTCTTCGGGGTTGGCCCCGGGGCTTTCCAGCGATCGAAAAGGTGCGCCCTGGGGCAAAATTCGCAGTAATTAAAGTCATATAGCAAACCGTTATAAAATCGTACTCGGTTTAACACGAAACCATATGAAATTTGCAATTGGTTTACTGCGGAGAAAAGGTTCAAAAAGTGCGAAGCGTCATTGCACCTGCGGATTATGCCCAGAAAGACATGCGGTAGCCCGGCTAGGTACGAAACACAAGCCAACTATAGTCGGTGGAAATGACTTTCCCTAAATAAATTTAATGAAGAATTTTACGCCGGAACGAATCGCGTTCCAGTTTGCATTTTGCCAAATTGTCGCACCGAGGTCCGCAAAGATTGTTTGGCTTAATATGGTAGCAGTGAAGGTAGTGCGACCGTCCGTGGCCCGCGCGCTCGCGGCCACGCCCGAAGCTCCGGTCCCGACGGCAAGGGGTTTTTATATCACATGCGCAAAGCAGTGGGCCGTCGGCATCGCGCGCGGGAAGAATTAATTTTCTATTGCCACCGGTGGAAGTAAATTTCCCTAAAAATAAAATTCGTAAATTCA
>CAZVWV010000151.1:0-8422 GCA_964631745.1 uncultured Bdellovibrionales bacterium | reverse complement strand
AGAGCTCCCCCATGGCACTGGGGAGTGTGGGCACTGGGTTTAAGTTACTGGGGGGCGTAGTTCTTACCCCTTAATAGTTAATCGTGGATTTTTTGGAAATGTTGCGTGGGGTGGGGAAGTTTTTTGATTTATTTTGATTTTTTGTTGCGCATGGTCTCTGAGGCAAAATTTGGTGGCAACTGCACGCATGGTCTCTGAGCGAAAATGGGGTCGATTTCTTTATCTCAGCTTAGTGAGAGCAATTAAATTCCTTAGCGCTCCAGCCTGCCGTCCAACATTTTAATCTGCCGGTCGGTGTGTTCGGCTAATCCGAGATCGTGAGTAACCATGATTACTGTTTGGCCGTGCTGCTCTACTAGGTTACGGAACATGTCAGATACTAGCTGGCTGTTTTTGCTGTCCAAGTTGCCGGTTGGTTCGTCGGCCAAAAGCATTAGGGGATGGTTTGCTACGGCGCGGGCTATGGCCGCACGTTGTCTTTGCCCGCCAGACACGTTGCCAGGTAGTCTATCTGCCACGTCTTTCAGACCAAGCTCGGCCAAAAGTTCAAGAGCTCTCTTGCTGCATGCGCTGGGTGATAGATCCCCTAGCCGGCGCATAGGGATCTGAACATTTTCCAAAAGGGTAAATTCCGGTAAAAGAAAATGGAATTGAAAAACGAACCCGATTTTGGCAAGACGCACTTTGGATAATTCATCTGAACTAAGACCACTCACTTTATTTTCTTCCAGCGTAATTTCTCCGGCGCTAGGTGTATCAAGTAATCCTAGAAGATATAGTAACGAGGATTTACCACAGCCTGAGGGACCGGTAACGGCTACAAACTCACCTTTATTTATATCTAGATCGATATCTTCTACGAGCGTCACTTCTTCAGGCCCTTCGTTCAATCGGCGCGTTAACCCTCTTGCGCTCACAACGACTGTCATGTGGCGCTCCGAATGATATCGACCGGATTAAGCTTGGAAGCTTTTAAGGAGGGGAGATACGAGGCCAGGGTGGTGGATAAGATCGCAAAAGCTCCGCCTATTAAATAGAGAGAAAACGAACGATAAAGGACAAAACCTTCGGAGGTTATAAAGCCTTCAAGATGAAACCTGATGCTTCCTAAAATTAAAACCAGGATGTATCCAAGAAGCCAACCCATCAGCGTACCCACGATGCCGATGATAGCACCTTGAATAACAAAGGCTAAGCGCAAATCCCTCTCCCTAAATCCTATAGATTTCATAATGGCGATATCTCTTACCTTCTCATGAATTATGGTTGAAGTGATGTTGTAAATTCCAAAGGCCGCTACCAATAATAAAGCGCCGACAGAGGAGAAGGTGATTGACTGTTGAATAATAAAAATGCTCAGAATGTTTTTATTGCTCTCTTCCCAAGCCTCGGTGCGGTATTTGTAGCGTCTTTCGATTGTGGCGGCGTAGTTAGAGGCACTGGAAGGATTTTTAACTCGTATACGTATCTGATTAATAACATTCGCGCGGTCTTGTAAGATCTGAGACTTCTTTAAGAGCGTAAAGGCGTCGCCGTTATCGATGCTGGTTATTCCCGATCGAAAAATTCCGACCACCTTCATACGCATGATTAGCCCGGCCGGCGAGATAGCGCTTAAGTTGTCGCCCAGGTCCACCCCGACTTTCGCCGCCATGCCCGCACCCAAAATCACTCCGTTAGCGGTAGTACTGAGCGCCTTAAGGCTGCCTTTAATTAGATCGTGTTCGATATTTGTGACGCGTTTTTCGCGCACCGGGTGGATCCCGTATAAAGTAGCGTTGACCGTCTTCGTTCCGTAGCGCAAAAAAACCTGTCCCATCAAAGTGGGCGCAACTTTAAGGTTTGAGTCTTCTTCTAAGTCATGTACGATCTGCATGCCACGTTTAATTCCCCGAATCTCGTCTCTGGGTTTAAGGCTTGCAATCAATACCGTGCCGGTCTGGCCATATGCGATTTGGGCCGGTTGCCGGGGAATACCCCGAAATTCATCCTTGATAACAATATGAGGTGAGACGTCTATCACTTTACTAACAAAATAATGCTCGAAACCAAGCATTAACGCGCTCATAGCCACAAACAGCGATACGCCCAAGGCCACACCGCTAATTGTTACAAGCGATGCGCGCCGTCTATTGATTAGATACTTAAAAGCGATTTCTACGATCAGATTCATCGCAAGGTAACTCTATCACCTGGCTTTGCACCACGCGCATCGGTCACGATAATATCGCTATCTGAAACCCCAGAAAGCACCTCTACGAAATTTCCGGAGCGGATGCCTGGGGTCACTGCGACCTTACGAAGTCTGCCGGTGCTCGCCAGCAAGACAGAATTATCTTGCAGGGCTTCGAGTGGTACCAACAAGGCATCTTGCTTCTCAGCTACAATGATATTGACCTCGGTAGTCATGCCGATCATGAGGGGAGTATCATCAGGAAGCCCAACTCTGGCTCTAAAGATCTTTAGGACAGGGTCCCCTTGAGGAGTAATCTGAGTTATCTTGCCTTCAAGAGCCTTATCCGGATAAGCATCGCACTTGATTAATGCTCGTTGGCCTACTGCCAGCAGTGGTGCGTTTTCTTCATCCACATCCGCCGTAATCCAAAGTGGCCGCTCCTTGCCAACCCAAAAAAGAATCTGCCCGTTCTTGGCAAACTCTCCAAGTTCTCCTTCCTTTCGTAAAACTGTTCCATCCATGGGGGCGCGCAGCACCATATCATCTTGTTTAGCTTTAGCTGCATCCAACTGCGAGGTGGCCTCGTCAAACGCCTGGCGTGAACGGTCAAGCTCTTGTTGACTAACCACTCGATTCTTGTGCAAGGCACGGTTGCGCTCAAACTCCTCTTTGCGAAGTGTCAGAGTAGCTTCAAGGCTATCAATTTGGGCCTGTTTCTCGGTGTCTTTAAGATGTGCGAGCTTTTGTCCGGCTGTAACGTGATCACCCTCTTTAACCAAAATTTCTGCGATGGTGCCATCAACGGAAGCCGAGACTTTGGACCAATACTCCGGTTCAACCTCGCCCGTCGCGTAAACTGCCTGCACGGCTAAACCTCGCTGCGGCTTGCTACCCCCAACCGACACCGGCCGAAAAATTACATAAAGCGCAAGAACTAATAGTGCCGGCAGGAGCCATTTCAATCTTGTGCGGAAAAAGTTAGTCATAGCACTTTACTTGATGGAGGAGATGACCTGATTTAATTTCTCACGCTCTTGAGCTATTAAGCTGTCCTCCACCTTTGTGACCACAGGCCCGATCGCGGGTGATACCGTGTGCCCCGCCGGGAGTTGGGTCGAGATATGCTCGAATGAATAGCTAGCTACGCCGTTGGGCATCCCCAATTGTAACCAGATCTTATCCGCTATACCCGGACAGATCGGAAAGAGCATCAGAGCTAAAGCCTTGACACCAAAGACGGTGGCCGAAAGGGTTTGATGTGCCAATGCCGGATCGCTCTTTTTCTGCTTCCATGGAGCCTGCTCTTGAAAGAAGACGTTCAACGATCTAGCAAAGTCCACCAGATGATCCGAAGCAATCTTTGTAAAGCCACCTTCCAAGGCCTCAGAATAATTTTTAAAGGCCGCCTCGAGTTTCGCGCGTATTACGGCAAGCCCCGGATACTCGCCCGCAGCGATCTTGCCCTCGAATTCCTTTAGCAGAAAAGAAAGCGAACGATTAACCAAGTTACCGATCACATCCGCCAATTCGCCATTAACCTTTAACTGAAAGTCGTTCCATAAAAAATTACTATCGCTGGTTTCCGGGCTAATTCTGGTAAGATAAAATCTTAAAGCATCGGAACCGACCAGCGCCGTAGCCTCGCTAGCCCAAATCGCAAAATTTCTGCTAGTCGAGATCTTTTGCCCCTCTAGATTTAGAAACTCATTTCCCGCCACAAGATAGGGCAGGGGATAGCGCCCATCTCCCATAAGCACCGCAGGCCACACCACCGTGTGAAAAATTATGTTGTCTTTACCGATAAAATGCACGAGCTTTGCCTCTGGATCTTCCCAATAGCTGCGCCACTTCTCCGGCTCTCCTAACTGTATCCCCCAATCCTCGCTGGCAGAGATGTAGCCGATGGGTGCATCGAACCAAACGTAAAGCACTTTGCCCTTAGCCTCCTCCAAGGGAACCTCGATCCCCCAATTTAGATCCCTAGTAATAGAGCGGGGCTGTAGTTCGGCCTTAAGCGGCTGATAGGCATATCCCAAGACGTTCTTGCGCCAATAGCTCTTTGAATCTAGATATTCTTTAAGCTTTGGGCCAAGTTTGTCCAACAAAAGATACCAATGCGTAGTGGGTTGTAATCCGGCATGAGTGACGCCACAGATCTGGCAGATAGGATTTATTAGCTCCTCCGGTTCAAACCAAGCGCCGCATTTTTCACACTGGTCGCCACGTGCCCCCGGCGCATGACAAACTGGGCATTCACCCACAACATACCTATCGGGCAGGAACTGTTTGCAATTACTGCAATGTAAACGCTGCTCATTTTTCTTCTCGATGTATCCGTTCTTCAAACAATTTAAGAAAAACTCCTGCGAACGTTTGTAGTGAAACGGTTTGGTTGTACGTGAGAAGACGTCAAACTGAATACCCGCCGCAAGCATGTCGGCTTTAAGTATTTGGTGATATTTGTCTACTACCTCTTGGGGCGAGATTTTCTGTTTTTGGGCCAGGATAGTGATGGCAGCGCCGTGTTCATCCGTGCCACAGAGAAAATGCACATCGTGCCCTTGAAGTCTTTTGAAGCGCACATATATATCGCCCGGGACATAACATCCGGCTAGGTGCCCAATATGCAGAGGCCCATTGGCATACGGCAGAGCGCAACAAACGATGAACTTCTCTTTCTTCCCCATACACAAATCTTACGCGAGGACCTTTAGGGCCGCCCCATTCCCGGGAACCCCTTCCCAAACATATTCATTAAACCACTCATGCCGCCCTTGGTAAAAGACTTCATCATCTTTTTCATCTCCACGAACTGCTTAAGAAGCCGATTGACCTCTTCAACGGTCGTGCCAGAGCCTTGCGCGATTCGGCGGCGGCGACTGCCGTTTATTATGCCGCTGTCGTTCCGTTCACGCGCAGTCATCGACAAGATAATAGCCTCTATGCGCTTGACCTCTGCCTCAGCCTGGTTGGTATCAACTTTTTCCAGCATCTTGCCCATTCCTGGAATCATGGAGGCCAGACCACCGATACTCCCCATACGTTTAATCATGCGCAGTTGCCCCAAGAAGTCATCGAAACTAAACTCGTTCTTCTTCATGCGCTTTTGGAGCTTGATAGTCTCCTCAAGGTCGACCTCTTGTACCGCCTTCTCAATAAAGCTAAGCATGTCACCCATGCCCAAGATCCTTGATGCCATACGAGTTGGGTGAAACACCTCAAGCGCGTCAAGTTTTTCGCCCACACCGATGAATTTAATAGGCTTGCCTGTGACAGCGCGCATCGACAAAGCCGCGCCGCCGCGTGCGTCGCCGTCCAGCTTGGTGAGAATTAACCCAGTAAGACTGAGGGCGGTATCGAATCCCTGAGCCACGTTGACCGCCTCTTGTCCGGTCATGGAGTCTGCAACCAGCAAGGTCTCCTGCGGAGATAGCAATGCGCTTAGAGCTCTAAGCTCGCTCATTAGGTCGGTATCGATCTGTAAGCGTCCGGCGGTATCCAAAATAATAACGTCATGCCCATGGCCCTTGGCCCATTCCAACGCCAAGCGAGCTATCTCCTCGGGTTTTGAACCGGAAGGCGCCTCAAAAAAATCAAGTTCCAGTTGTTGCGCCAGTATTCTAAGCTGCTCAATCGCAGCCGGCCGATACACGTCCACCGAAACCAAAAGCGGGTTTCGTTTTTGATCTTTTTTCAACAACCGAGCAAGTTTGCCGGAAGTGGTGGTTTTTCCCGAACCCTGCAATCCCACCAGCATTATGATGGCAGGCGGTTCGACATTCAATTCGAGCGCCGTGGCTTCGCTTCCCATAGTGCGCGCCAGCTCTTCGTGCACAATTTTAATGATCTGCTTATCAGGCGTGAGGCTCTTTAGAACATCTTGCCCCAAAGATTTTTCGGAGACAGCGCTACAAAAATCCTTAACGACTTTGTAATTAACGTCGGCTTGCAGTAAAGCCATGCGCACGTCTTTCATGGCGGCTTCAATTTCGCTCGCATTGATAATGGAGCGACCACGTAAACGCTTGAGTGCGTTGCTTAAAGTGTCTTGTAAGGAGTTAAACATATCTGCGGCATGATGCTAACATGCAGCACTATGTGTGGCAAACAAGTTGCGATAGCTTGCTATAATTATTCTAATAGACCTAGCGACGAGCTATCCAGTTTTGAAGCCGAGCCCAAGGCTTCCTCCGGGTTTTTGGCAATATTGAGTTTCGCCTGTGAAGCTAAATCGACTGCGCGATCAAGGTCTCTAACCGTGGCTCCGGCCGCCTCTGAATTTTCATGCGCCACCTCAAAGTTGTTTAGAATATTTGAGATGGCATGACGTGTATCGTTAATATCGGATTTGATCTTCTCAACGCTGCGTTTGGCCTCTTCCAGTTTAGCAACAGACTCTATAATCTGTTCCCTCTTCGAAAGCGAGATATGGCCAATATTTAGATTCTTCTTAGCCTCGTCACCAAAGATTGCATCCAGAGTTCGGCCAATGCGCTTCTCAACTTCTTTTCGGACTTCATCAGTCCCAGGGGGACTTGAAAGCGGCAGGCTCAAGGAGCTGGCGCTCGTGATCTCGCTGATTTTATCCACTAATTGGTTGGCTTCATTTTGCAAAGCTTGAACACGATTGTTAGATAGCTCGGTCTCCGAAGCCTGCTTTAGAATTCCACCCAGGCTCTTTACCAATCTATCCAAATCGCTGGTGGTCTCCGAGGTGGTATTGACGGCGGAAAGGATCTGATTTGATCCGTTACGAACTTGGCTTACTTCGACCTTGTTGGCGGTGGGTATGGCCGTCAGGCGAAGCTTTACAGCGTCTGTCGGCGGCCTGACTTTGCCTCCAAACAGTACTTCAATTAGGGTAGATGAGCTCTTGGGCCCGGGTTTTGAGCCTGATTCAAGATTGGTCGGTTGTTTTAGATCTTTTACTTCCATGATCCTTGGTTGCGTCCCTGCAGCAATTTCTTTTATCGAATAAGGTACTTAAGCTACAGAGTCGCCCTCCTGTTTTTATCTTTACACACAAAGATATAGTCGGTAGCGATTTGAACGAGCTTTACATTCGTGCGCCGAAATTAGACGGGCCTATAAATAATTCCCTCTAGGAAATTCTCGTATATGCCGATGGAGTTTACATGGCACAAACCGATAATAAACAACGCATTCTCCTTGAATCCGGCACCAACGAAGTTGAATTTCTAATCATTAACGTTGGTCCACAGGCATATGGAGTCAACGTGGCTAAAGTGCGCACGATTCAGGTCTTTGATCCGGCGCAACTCGCCTTGCTTCCAAATCAACATGCGGAAGTTCTGGGGGTGATGCCGTTTCGTGAGAAGACGATCTCGGTTTTGGACTTGGCCATTAACTTAAATGTCCCCAGCGCAACTGCCGAAGGGGCCAAGCGACTTCTGATTGTCGCCGAATTTAACACGCGACTCACGGGATTTGTGGTAGACGCGGTAGAAGGCATTCACCGCTGTAGCTGGGCGCAGTTTGAACCGATCACTGACGCCAGCTGTAACAGCGTCGACGGTGGCGTCATCGGCACGGTGCGTCGCAACAACGTCTTAGTGATCATTCTTGATTTGGAAAGTATCATCGCAAAACTTGATCCCACCATGAGCGTCGAGCATTTCGCAAACGAGATCGAACCCACGGTTTCTGCTCATAGAGAGACTCTCAAGGTAGTGCACTGCGACGATTCCGGCATTATCCAAAAATTAGTGGGTAAAGTTCTTACGCAAGCTGGCTTTAAGCATTTGAAACAGTTTAACAACGGCGAAGAAACTCTGGCATACTTGCAAAGCGAAGGCGCAGGACAGGTTGATGTAGTCTTAAGCGATATTGAGATGCCCAAGATGGATGGATTAACGCTTTGCCGGAAGTTAAAGGAAGATCGCAATCTATCGAAAGTGCCGGTGCTATTTTTCTCGTCCATGATTAACGACCAGATGCTTGAGAAATGTCGCTCAGTCGGTGGAGCCCACGCATATTCTAAGCCTGAGATACATCACCTAGTCGACGGCATTGAGTCGATCTGCACCCTAAAGAACGAGTAGTTATCCGGCTGAAACGTAATTGCTCAAAAACCCCGGGTAAAGCACGAGATGTTACGTAAGCGCGGACGACTCGTCCGCCGATGGTTATAGTGGCAGTACAGTTGAGGGCGAAGCCACCACCTGTTCGCACCTAGTGCTGCCTATCGGCCTAAGATTTAGTGCAAGTTCTAGGCACCGGCAGGCG
>CAZVWV010000150.1:0-8429 GCA_964631745.1 uncultured Bdellovibrionales bacterium | reverse complement strand
AGATGTAGTGCAACTTCTCGGCACCGGCAGGCGAATCGCCTGCGCTCCATAATATCCTCGCCCCGAGGCGTACTGGCGCTCTACCCGGGCTTATTAAGCAGGTACCATTCTAGCGCGCTTAACCCGTTTAATCTTATCTCTTCAAGCTCAGCCGCCGTGAAGACTTGCGCTTTATATAACATGGCATACTCTTCGCTCACGCTCTTTCCAAAGATGGCGTAGTCGTCAGAATTTATAGTGACGCGCAGGCCCGCATAAAACATCTTCTTGATGGGGTGGTCTGCGTAGTTTTCTACAACTCGTAGGCAGTAATTACTGTAAGGGCAGACATTGACCATCACCTTTGACTTAGCTAGGGCTTCAAGCACCCGGGCATCTTCGCTGGCGCGCACCCCGTGTTGAATGGCGTCCGGACCAATTTTTTCAAACTCTCGAAGAACCCGCGAGGCCGGCCCGGTTTCGCCGCTGTGTAATTTAATCTTTGCGCCGATGGTTCTGGCCTTCTCAAAGAATTCCTGGAACTCGTGAACTTCCTTGTAAGTTTCAGAGCCGTATAGATCTATCGACCTAAAGAACCCTGTTTCTAAGGCGGCCCGCACATTCGGCCGCCAATCTTCCATACTGAAATCTCGCGAAAGCCCAAGCTCAGGCAGGATCGTAATTTTTTCTCGTACTGCCGCAATCTCATGCGCCAAATATGGAACAAGTTCCGCCCAACTCATGCCCAATAGTACGGGCATGACCGTGTCGAAACTGAGCTCGGTGTAAACTATCCCATCAGAGATCATATGCTGAAAGGCGTCTCGTGCTACCTGCAGGTATGCATCTAAATTTTGCAAGCGTGGGAAGTATTGGTCCCTAAGATACTGCAAGAAATCTTCAAGACCCCCAAAGCGCTCCGGCGCGGGTTTGATCGCGCCGGCACTAATACGCTGATAGGTGGAAAAAGGTGCAGATAATATAAAGTGGTTGTGCAGATCCGTCTTTGGGACTCGGCGCAACGGAGCTAAATCTCCGGCGGCTGCTTGTTGCATGATTTCATCTGTTATCATTGGGCTATACTATACTATTACCTTGAACGAATGCAGATTCAAAGTGTAAGATTCCAATGTACGTTAGAGGGTGATGCAGGCATGCTATTTAGGATCGGGAAATCACTATTTACTTTGGCCATCCGGCAATTTTTTGCCTCGATCAAGGTAAGTGGCGCAGCGCCTCTCGAAACGGGAGCGCTAATCGTGCTTCCAAATCATGCCAATCATTTCTTGGATCCGCTGCTAGTATGCGGCAGCTATACGCGACCTTTCTGGTTTATCGCCAAGGGCAGCCTCTTTAGTAACGCGATAGTTTCCGGGATTTTGCGCGCGGCACATCTGGTACCTATTTTCCGAAAAGAAGACGACCCTCAGAAAATGGCTAATAACCAGGAGAGTTTTGAGATCGCGAGCCGTGTTTTGCGGGAGGCTAAGGGCCTAGTGCTATTTCCAGAGGGAAAGAGCATCGGGCAGCGCAAACTAGAACCCTTAAAGACCGGTGCCGCCCGCATCGCTTTTCAGGCTGAACAAAGTTCGGATTGGCAGTTAGGTTTGGCGATTCAACCGGTAGGTATCACCTATTCGGACTTTGACGAGTTTAGGAGCTCGGTCACGATACACCTCGGTAAACCGTTTCATATCCAAAGTTACAAAGATCGTGTAAACGCAGATTCAGTTCAGGCGGTGCGGGATCTCACCGAGGAAATCGAAGGGCATCTAAAAGCTCTCACTGTCCAGATCTCCGAGTCCAGTCACATCGAGTTAATCGAAAAGATCTCGAAGCTGTATCAATTAAACGGGTCGCAGCTAGATGACAAAGAACGCATATCAATCGTGACCCAGAACGTAGAGAAGTTGGCGCCGCTCTATCCCGAAAAAGCGCGTGAGATCGAAGATCGCTTAGATGAGCTCTTGGCGATGCTTGCAACCATTGGGGTAGGGGCCTCCAGCCCCGGTTGGCATATGCAGGGTAAGTTACCGTTACCTGTCACATTGCCCGTGGTTTTTGTGGGACTTGTGACGCATCTTGTGCCTTACAAACTGGTGAGCCCGATCGTAAGAAAACTTTCAAAAGACCCGGTGGCCTTGGGCGGATTGAAGGTTACCACTGGCCTATTACTTTTTTTGAGCTGGTATTTGCTGCTGTACATCTTGTTGCTCAGTAATTTCTCATTCATTTGGAGTATGCTCTGGCTGGCTTTCATTGTTTACAGCGGTCATTTCGTAAATAGAAACTTCGACGCTATAAAGCTCTCGGTGATCTCCAGACTGTGGCCCGGTGAGAATAGCCCTTTGCAGGTGCTTAATATCATGCGCGAGGAGCTGATTCAGGAGCTTGAGACTTTGAGGATTTCGTAACAGATGTTTCGAACGCTCCAAAAACTAGTGGCTATCGTCGCCATCGCACTTTTGATTTATATCGCTAACCCGCTTGAGCTTTGGGAGGCTTTCAAGGAACTCACTTGGAGATCGATAGCCTATCTCTTTATCGTGGCGGCTGCACTAATTTACGTGAGCGCCTATAAGTGGAAACTGTTTATTACGTCCTTTGGTAAACAGGTCTCGACCTTAAGATTATTCGGACTTTATTTAGTGGGGTATTTTGTAAATCTGATCCTGCCTTCATACGTGGGGGGTGATTTCGTGCGCAGCTATTATATCGGCAAAGAGATCGGGCAACACGAGGCTCTAAGCGCCACCATTCTTGAACGCTACACGGGTTTAGTAGCCATGGTGGCCTTGGCGTTTAGCTTCATGTGGTTTGCTGAGCTAACGACTTGGCAGATTGAATTAATGGTTATTCTGATAGCGCTTGGGCTATTAGTTATCACGGTCGTGGCGCTTTCTCCAAAAACGTTGCTTGCCCTAAACAAGCTTGGCCGCCTTAATAAAATTACCGGCAATATGCAAAAGATTCAGGACGGATTGCACCTGGCCAAGACTAAGAAAGGGCTCTTAGCGAAGACATTATTGCTCTCTTTCTTTTATCACTTGCTGGCGGTCGCCAATACCATCGTCTGTGCAAAGGCTATCGGTTGGGATTCCGTGCCGGTTATAGATCTAATGGTGGTGCTACCGTTGATACTGTTGGTTGGCGCCATCCCACTTTCGCCCAATGGCCTGGGCATACAGGAAGGCGCATTTTTCTTCTTCTTAAAGGGCATCGGCGCGACCTCGCCCCAAGCCCTAGCCGTGGCTTTGTTGCTACGCGCCAAGAGCTATGTATTGGCTCTATTTGGGGGTCTGGCGTGGCTTATTGAGAAAGGACGGGCAGATACCTCGCCCACGGGTCCCACTCTGTAAGCCTTTCTCCCTACGAAACGTACGTAGAACACCCTAAGAGAAACTCGGCTTTTTCTGATCTCCAGATAAAATCTCTAATATTTGTGTTTTTTGCGCCGTTAACTTCTCCTTGGAAGGTAAGAGAGTTTCGATGAAGTATTTATTCGCAACCATGCTAATGATAAGCGCACTTCTTCCGGCGATTTCAGTTGCTCAGCCCCTTTCAACTCTGGTTGAGGCGTCATTATTAAAAGGCGGCTCCAACTCAGAATCTTCGGTCGAGCAGCCCAGAGAATTAATCTTCCAACGCGAGTACCTACGACCGGAGCCCCAAAACTTAAACAGCCTCGGATTTGAAATCGTCAAGAGCGCTCGAGGTGAGCGTCATGGTTTGTCGATTAGGGCAGGGGTATCGGAGTTCTCCCGCAAGGCAATTGCCGGGATGTCTCTCACCCTAAGTTTCAATTAACGTAACCGGTCACCGTGAGTTGTAGATCGCAAGACATTCAACGATCTATACAGCCCCTATTAAGGGGCCGATTTGTACTCAAATCGGGGGTGGGGAAAACTAACCCTTCAGAAAAGCGGAAACGCGATCAGGGTTTTCCATCCGAAGTTGCAGAATTGACGAGTTATGACTAACTGATATAGCACCACTTTATTACCCTCTGAAGGGTTATCAACTAACACGAAATTCAAGCCATTCGATCTGTTGGGCCTTGACCAGCTCTTTGATGCGCTTTTGGGTAGGGCTGAGCTTAGAGTTTCCGCTCTTTACCTCAATCAGCACAATCCCGCGCTCCGGATCGAAGTGGATAAAATCTACGGGTTGGCCAAGAAAGACAGTGCTAGTCCCAGCTTTCTTTGGATCTATAGGAAAGTCATCAAGGATGGGTGCCAGAGATTCGCTGATCTTACCTAAACGCACCTCGGAGCTTTTCTTTTGGGAGAGAATAGTGGCGACACGCCGATCAAATCCGAACAATTTCCAGATCGCCCAGCGCAGCAGAGGAAACAGCACGATGCCGAGAAAAACTAAACCGGAAAAAAGGCCGATTATCTGGGGAACTGTAAGTGCGAAAACAATCGCTTTCTCAGCCACGTTTTGCGACCAAACGGGGAACAAATCCGCTATGGGTTTCACCTGAGGTGTGCACAACTTCGGGCAGATCGCAGAGCGAGTTTGCGACTTTATCTTTGCGCGCTTCCTTCAATGCCTGCCAACAATAATTTTGATTGACCTGGGCATTACATCCGCGACAGGTAAAGCTATGCCAATTTAGGGCGCAGGCTATGCTCAAACAAGTTTCGTAATTTACACAGTCGTACCGTCTGCGCGGCGGATCGGCGGGCGTATCCGAAGAATTCAGGGCAGGATTTTCGAGAATTCTAAATGGTCCTGGTTTTCCAATCAACATAACTATTACAATCTAGACTTACATGAATCGGAACTTTGATCAAATGTAACTGTTTACGGGGAGGCACACAGAGCGCCCGAAGGAGTATTCTAGCAAGATATCTTGGGCTGCTTTCTTAAGGTTTATCTTTGGTTAGTAAATTGTTACGATGACCCTTGACTAGCAACTTACTTAGCTTTACTTTTGTATACAGAACTAATTAATCATCTGCCGACTATTGAAGTCGTTTGTGATTCTGCGTTGGATAACCAGAAGCAGGGCCGTCCGTTTTTAATTCTTTACAATTCCGAATTGGAAAAATTACGCGCTGAGAAGTTATATGATTCTCTTGCGCAGAAGACGCGTACGGTACTGATACGCTTGTCTGAAATCACGGAAAATAATTGGCAGGATCTGACAGGCCAGTTACTAGCAACCTATAGCTCGCTCGGCCTTAAGCAGGCATCTCTAGTATCCTTTGGCGCTGTCGGGGCGATAGTGCAAAATTTGGCGCTAGTATCACCTAAGAGTGTGCGTGCCATGGTGCTGGTGGACGCGGCCACGCGGCCGAATCCGAGCGCCTTTCAGAGAATCATCGATACCGTGGAGCAGTGGCTTCCGATGGGGTTGCCGTTTAGATCTGATGTCTCAGGGTTTGATAGTCGTCCATTCGCGCAGCGTCTGAGGGCCCCGGTGTTGGTGATTAGTACGGAGCGGTCGACCCCATATTTACGCGCCCAAGCTTCGCTGCTGACGCAGCGCCTTCCAACATCTTGGTTCTTCGAACTTTCCGGTGACAACGCTCAAGATAAACTGTGTGAATTGGTATTGCAATTTGAAGAAGTCCCGGCCAAGTGTCCTCAGTGATCGGAGGTAACAAGCGCCTGCGCTTTGGAGAACTCAAGTTCGCTTTTATTTTTTAAGATAGTAACAGTTTCGTTAAAGCCTCTCTCAATTAGGGCGGCTGCGTAATCCGGGTCAAGGGCCACGTAAGCCATGACCTCGAAGGCGACCTCCTCGCCTAACTTTTTTTTCAGCAGAGAGAAGATCGGCCAGGTGGCGCCCGCGGCGGCTAAGAACTTAGAGGTCGATCTGCCCACGGCGGCCTTCAGCAGCGGGCCCAACGGTTTTTGACAGCGGATAACAAAGGTATCCGGGGGGCGAAAGCAGAAAGTTTTTTCCGCAGCCGGAACTTCCCAGGTCGGGCGTGTGTCATGAGCTTCGCCAGCTCTATTAAGCCACCAGTCACGGCCGGAAATATCAATCACCACTACGCGTTCCGCACCCAGTCTTCCGGCTGGATCAACGGGCACATTCTGCGAGATACCGCCGTCCACCAGATGCACTTTGCCGTGTTCTGTATCAATCTCAACAGGAGGTAAGATTGATGGGAGCGCTGCCGAGGCAAAGCCATGCTTAGCCGAGAGCGCTTCGACATAGGCCACCTGAAATGTGGCGCCCTGAATAATGTCTTCTGGGATAGGCTGAGTTGTGCTGGCAACTAACAGCGGCTTTCGTTCCTTGCC
Organism: uncultured Bdellovibrionales bacterium; assembly: GCA_964631745.1. Classification (GTDB taxonomy): domain Bacteria; phylum Bdellovibrionota_C; class UBA2361; order UBA2361; family JBGSMV01; genus CAZVWV01. The sequence continues at coordinate 2,189 of CAZVWV010000150.1, read as the reverse complement.
TTCCACAGTGGTCATCACCGCCACGGCCTTAACAAACTCAGCGCGATTCTTCGGTTCCAAGCCACCGAATTTCTTAATAGCTTCATCCACCCTGTTCATCAGTGGAGTGGGATCAAAAATTGAAGTAGCGCTAGGGCTAGGGCCGGGCTGAAGATACTGTAAGACCGCTATTTTGATAGAGCGAAAAAAAGCACGACTAGGGTGCCCAGCGAATGTATTCCGGAATGTCCGTTCCATCCACAAGCTTTCAAGCTCATCAACCGCGGCAGTGTAACCATGTTTAATGCCCGCGCCAAGGAGCAGTCCGTTGATCGAGCCGATGCTGCTACCTACGATTACACCGATCTGGTGTGAAGACTGTGAAAAATAAGGCTCTAACGCCTTTAGCGCACCCACCTGATAAGCAGCGCGCGACCCGCCCCCCGACATAACCAACCCTAATGTAGCCTTAGCATCGAACCCGTACTTTGGGAGGGTAATAGCTTTACGATCAGGGCTTTGCGGTCGACGTTTCAAGGGCTGTCCTTTTGAAGAGAGTACTATGATGAGCTTATCGGCTAAAACTTGAAAGTACTCAATAAGTTAAATAATATATTACGGAGCGCCGACGACTCGTCGGCCGATGCCACGAGGTGGCACTAAATGTCAGGCCGATAGGCAGCACCAGGTGCGAGTAGGTGGTGGCTACGCCCTAAAAAGCGGTGCCACTATGCACATCGACCGCCGAGTCGTCCGGCCCCTCATCAGCTCAGAGACCCTGCGCAACCACACTACCCAGCTTGGCTCAACCAAGTTAGCGCGGCGTAACTAGTGCATACCACCATAATTAGTGGCTATCTTTCTGAATAAAGGAGGAATCCGATGCTCACTGGTTAGCGGCAGCCTCCTTTGACGGTTAGTTTTTTTACCCCTGATTTGAGTACAAATTGGCCCCTTAATTGGGGCTATAGATCCTTTAGTCCCTTGCGGGCTTTTTACCACCGGTGAACGGATACGAATTTTTCATATTTGGGGGTCTCCGGACTCCCAAGACATAGCAGAATAATTCTTCACATCATTTATAAATTTATAACTCTCGTAAAGTGCGGTGCCTACCTGCCGCATCACATCTAAGTTCTCGCCAGTAGAATTAGACGTTGGTAAATTAATGGATTGGCGCTATCGACAACGTTAAAGCCGGCATTAGTAATCTCCGTGCGGGTATCTGGATCGGCCCTAAGGAGCGCTTTTTGGTTGCGAGCCGCAATATCCAGCACCTCTTTGGCAGCACCTTCCCGATTAGACAGTGCAAAAAAAGGACCCTGTTCCACGATAAACACCTCCCGGTATCCGATTTCACGGGCTACCTCGACCACAACCCGCACCATCTCCTCTGCCACGGAGCGACGTTCGTAACTTGCGAGGGTGTCATTGCGCGGATTGAATCCGCGAGCAACCAGGTAATCGCGTCCCGGTTCGAAATAAAGCATGACATTACCCACAATCTGACTCTTGATCTCGAAATTCAGGTGAGCATGCCGAGCTTCTTGCCACATACGCACGTTTCCGGCAGTACAAAGCTCCGCACCTGCTTTGGCATAAAAGGATCCGACGTTCTTACTAACGTAGGCCCGACCTTCTACCGCCTGCCCGGTGGTTACAGCCTGCGATTTGCGAAGTTCAAGCCGCACCCGGCGCAAATGCGTTTCGGCTGTGGCCAGCAGTAAGTTGTGATATTCATCTATTATTCGTTCGGAATCGTATACCTGTCCAAAAAGCAGCTCCCAGCGCCCAGAACGAATATCCTTCAGAACCTCGGCCGCGGGGCGCTCTGACACGTTTAGACCGATATCATTTAACAGTGTAATTTCATCCGCTTCGAGAACAGTTGCGTTCTCTCCACCGTAGTCTCCCTTAAAGCGGAGTTCGAGCTTCCTGAGCATAGTTTGTAGCGCGCGCTCGCGCTCTGTGGACCGGCCCTTTCGCTCAAGCCACAGCTCCTGTTCAACCGCGCCGACGGCGGTTTCAAACAACTCCGTGGAAGCTCGAATGGCCTCCGACAAGCATCCGCGGAAAGCGGCTTCCTTAGGAACCAGGCGCAAAATCTCTGTTAGCCGCTCCAGGCGTTCCTCGGAAAAGTGTTCCGAGAATAACTTACCCTCTTTATACTCTCTTATATAATCACCGACACGGTAGTCGTCGATTTCCGT
>CAZVWV010000149.1:0-8611 GCA_964631745.1 uncultured Bdellovibrionales bacterium | reverse complement strand
GTATTCTAAGTGTTGCGTTAAGTTGTTGAATCCGCCGTATTTGTTGCAATACCTAAGTGTTTGGCACAAGTGACAATAAACTTTATACCGCCATAGATTTGTATGCATGGCAGACAACTTAATAGAAGACGAAGAGAACTGCCCCGCGAGCCACCACCTGTTCGCGTCTGGTGCTGCCTGTCGGCCTAAGAATGAGTGCCAGCGCGTGGCACCGGCCGACGGGGTCGTCGGCGCTCCATAATCTTTCGAGGTCTACCGCCGCACTTGCATTTCGCCCAGGGCTCTTGAGCAGCTATAAAATCTTACGACACCCCTCTGAGACAATTGAATAACATAGACAAATAGAAATTCTGCGCTATCAAGCTGCAAGCGGCCTTTGCTTCAAGTCTTCAGAGCAACCTCCGCACTACAGAGCTTGGAGATCAAACCGGACTGCCTCTCCTCGTCCAAGCGCATCAGCAAACGCAAGGCGGCCAACTTATTGGCTTCCTCGTGGTTTCGACCATAGCCAAAAGTCTCTTCATAATCTGCACCAATTTCGATGCTAACCAAAGACTTATATATACGGCCTTTCCAATTGGGATACCGTTCCGACGTGAAACAAAGCCGCCCCCAAAACCCTAGCGACTCGCCTATTCTGAGTAATGTTAGGTAGTCATAATTGAAGCAGATTGTGCTCTTCGCAAACCAGGAAACCGTATCCAATGGCGGGTCCTCCGATGAAGCACGGGATAGCGCTTCCTCTTCTGATACCTCCTTGTAGGTTCTCTTAGCGGCCCGCTTCGCAGAAATTTCAGCCGCTTGCCCTAACTCCAACTCATTCCCTTCCAAGGGGAAACTATTCAAAAAAGGGTGATCTCCTACCATTCGACAAATTAAACGAAGCCTCTCGGGCGACTTTAGCTGGGACCACAAAAAGCGTTTATTGCTCCAATCTTTCAATATCCTGGCACCATTTTTTAAGCGCCCGGCCTCTTTCAAATGAGCGGCCACGGCGAGAATTCCAAAGCTCCGCTCCGTATTAACCTCCAATTTATAACATATGGCTGCCCTAAACTCTCTCCACTGCAGAGATTCAGCCGGCGTCTCAAATAAAAGTGACGCGAGCGCCGAGTCATTAAATCTCATCGAGCTGATTCCTTTGACTAGCTCCACTTTTATGATTTCTTCGACCGAGAGCGACGTCAAACATTCCTCAGGCACCCCCAATTCGGCAAGATTTGACGGATTGATGGGAGGAAGCCCTGCTAAAATCTTCGCTCGGAATCTGCTATTTTTGCCGGACGGAATGCCCTGCTTCGGTTTGGATCTGTTGGCCTTGATCGCTTGCTTCGCTTGGGGAGGAGATTGATCGCAAAGCGCGGCGTCATGAGCTGATAATCTAGTAAGTTCCGCCTGGATTCTCTCAAGCTCAATCAGAGTCTCTTGCTCTGTTAGCCTCGGCATTTTCATCCTCCGATTCTCATGGGCAATCAGATCTAATTCCTGCCTTGAATAAGGGGATGGAGTCCCGCTTAACCAAGCTTTGAGTATACGCTGATTCACTAAATCGGTGTAACGCCGTACAGGGGATGTGGCATGACAGTAATGTTCTAATCCCAGGGAAAAATGCCCTTCATTTACAGTTCCGTAAGACGCGCCCTTGAGTTGGGCCCATAGGGAAACAAGTTCTGAATGAAATGCCCGATTAAATGACCGCCGGGATAGAGTGAGAGCATCGATCTCCCGGCGCATTCCAACTTCCGAACTCGACGGCTGATAATTTCGATAAAGGGCCGGAAGGCCGGCTTGCCATAGAGTCTTAGCAACATAATGATTCATTAAGATCATTAGCTCTGATATTAGAAGATAAGCCGCAGATTTTTCACTGCTAAGATGAACGATTTTCCCGCTTTCGGTCGTTACCAGTCCGGTTCGTTGGTCGTATCCTACAGATGCGCCTCTTGATTTACGGGCCAAATTTAAGCGCTGGGCAATTTCGTGCAACTGGCGAAGCTGTAGACAGGTTTCTCCGGTTCCGGAACAAATGGATTGTCCCGCCTGTTCGTATGTCATTCTCAGTGACGTAGTCGCGGCGCTGAGAGCGAACTCCGGCTGGCCTGGCTCGAGTGTAGACGAAAAGGGAATGGAGATCGTTACGCCAGGTCTAACCTCATCCGCGTGCATGCTTAGCATATCAACCGCCAGCCGCTCTGGAAGCATGTGCCGTACTTTAGTATCGTGATAACGCGAGACACGCCGCACACGTGCCGTCGTGTCAATACCTGAACCTTTAGCAACGATAGAATCCACATCTGAGATGGTGATGTCCACCAACCATGAATCCCCATCCTTTCGAATACCTATAAGGTCGTCGCGATCGGGCGAATGTTCAGCGTCGATTGCGAACCCCTGAACGCTGATTCTAGACTCGAGCTCGGCCGGTGCATACTTATACGGCAGCCACTTGGGGCGTGCCAGGTCGGTAAGTAGCTCTGGTGAATTGGGCGTGGTCGGCCCCTCTTCCGGCGCTTCTTGGCTACTTTTAAAAACGCCTCCTTTAATTATTTCATCAAAAAACTGTGCCATACTTCCTAAGAATGAGAAGTCGCGGGCAAGCGTGACTTAGAATACTCTCAGTAGATTTATTAGAATTGATAGAATGTAGGTTAGTGAAGATTTGGCGAACAACTGCCATATACCGTATCCCAGATACAACTAAGTCAAAGCGGCCCTTATCCTTAGCAAAAGAGTCTCTTATTTGGCTAAAGGTAAGTCAACGGGGCATGCGCATAAAGGATCGCTGATCACCTTACGACTTTTGAAGAAACACACAGGTCGCGCATTTTCGTGCAGTAGCTGCACTACCAACTCCTATACGAAATTCTTCCTCCTATAGATCCTGGATGTTGCCAAGGATCTTTAAGAGATCGAAAATTTGATTAGTTCGAAAATCTATATATATTCAGGAAGGATTCGCGGGGCGAAATTGGTTTAAGGTGGTTTGGTGCATGGGTAAATGCAGATAACTCCATATAGCCTACTTTCCCCATCAACGAAGAGGTCAAGGAGACCTTTTCGCAGATGGGGAAAGAGTGCAGACGAGGAGGGAGGATCGCATGAATCAAGACCAGATGTTTAAGGAGCTGGTAGCGGCGATGCGAGTGGTGACAGGTCGGCCTGAGGCGATTGAGGAGACGGAATCGGTGGCTGAAGTTACTGCCCGACTGGGCTTTGGTACGGATGAGTGGAACGACGTGCAGATTGAGCTGCGGACTAGCCTTGGCTGCTACTTCCTCGATGAGGTTTGGCCATCTTTGGAGTCTACTTCCACACTAGCCGAACTCGCTGCTGAGCTGTCGCGTCAAGTAAGCTAGCCGACTAGTTTTGGAAGGCTGTCGTGTACCGGTAACCTCAGCCTTAATCTGGAAGGTTAACCCACCCCGCGGGTCCTTCCTGTTCGCAAGGAAAAGCTATTCGGTCTTTCTTCCCATTTGGTCGGCCCCCGCTTGCGAAATGTTGTTGAACAATAGCGCTGCACGGAGTTAAGAAGGGAAGACGTTGATACCTTGCTAATACTGTCATTCCCCACGATCGCCCAAAGATGGATCCCAGTACTAGCGGGGAATGGATCACAACATTGGTAAAATCAATTGAGAATGATTTTAGTGCTTTAGCTGCATTTTGACTTGGGGTGATATTGTCAATATTATTTGAGGGCAACGCGGTTACTGATATGTTATGCGGCTTAAGGTGTATTTATGGCAAAGCTCTTAAAAACTCAAAAGAATGCTGTCTTGTTGGCTATACAGGCCATAGGCCTAAATCCTTCTGATTTTGAATGGCGCGAAATTGGTAGTATTTATGACCGCGGTAGTAGAGATCGACGGACTGTTGAAGCTTTAGTTCACCCTGAGCATGGTTTTTTTGTTTTTGATTCAACCGATCAAAGCCTAGTCGCAAGAAGAAGTCCCGGCCCGAAACTTAATGAAGATACTGATTTTGAAGAAAATTGGAATGACTTCTTTCCGCATTTTGAGACTTGGATCGAAGCAATCAAAGCTGAAATAGATGCGCCGGATCTTTGGGAGTTAATTGGAAAGCAACAAACTATTGTAGCTACAATTAAAGATTCCGATGCGGGAAATCAGGAAATGACCGAAGTGCAGCAGGTCGCAATCAAGAAGTTGTTACCAGAAATTGTCGAATATATTAAAATCGTAGCGGATCCAAACAAAGAGCAACTTGATAACTTACAAAAGCAAGTTGCTTATTTGATAGATTCTTCTGAAAGACTTTCTCAAAAGGACTGGCTCCTTTTTGCTATCGGGCAGCTAGGCAATATTGTAACTACTTTGGCACTCGATTGGGACAAGGCATCAAAAATATTTAATTTTTGTAATAGCCTGTTAGTACAGGTGATGCATGGATTAGTAACGTTGCCTGAAACTTTGCAGAAATTATTGAACGCCGCATAACAAAAGGGTGCATTGGAGGCAAAATTCCGTGGCCTTTTGGGTAACTTGTGGCAATATCTAAATTTTGCCCCAATGGCCCTAAACGTTATGTGCCTATGACTAAGCATCCCTCGAGAATCCCGCTTACCTTTGAAGATCTTAAAAAACATGAGTGGTGTGCGACGGTCGTCGAAGCCTTTGAAGGCAAATACGGATCTCCACTCTCCATAGAGTTCCAAGACTATCTAGTGGACTTTCTAGGAAATACTGAGGGCCGAATAAACCAGCAACTCAATTGGATCGAGCAAACAAAAAAAATTGTCTGGCGAATTAGTGAAGATAAGGCTGTTGCTGAAGAATATCCATTACTATGGATTCGCTTGTGGTCTTTAATCTTTGAATACCATCCTGAGATGATGGAAAGAAGGGAACTTTATTCAAAAACATTCATGAAAGACTACATTGAATATTTAAATGAATTCGTTACTTTGTTCACAGAGATAGACCGAAATGTGATTGTATATTTGAGACATCACAATACTCACATGACCGTAAATTCAATTCGGATGAGCGCAAAATTCTCAGAAGATAACGTCAAGGTTCGACTGGCCAAATATCCGGACGCAGAACGAGTAATGCGTGAAACACTCGATCAACATAACTGGAATCAACAGGATTTAGCTAAAGACCTTTGTTTGCGAATTAGGGACACCCTCTATGCCTTTTGCAAAGAAGCAAAAGACGTACATACGCAAAAAATATAGTCACAGCTAGGCACATAACAACTGAGCCCACAAAGATTTCGCGCCTTTAGACGGTTTCCATTTGATTAACAATGGAATTGGCGCGAAACTTGTGGCTCTAACCGTTATCCCACCCCGTTAAGCGGCAAGTTTTTTCTTCATTTTCGCTATCTCGCGCTCAAGACGTTCTAAGCGCGACTCTTCTCGGGTTCGTCTTGCGATGCCCTCTTTCAAAACGGAGTTCAGTAGTCTTTGGTAAGGCATTCCTGTTTTTTCAGCTTCCTTTTTAAGAGATGCAAGGCTTCGAGCATCAACATTGATTGTAATCTTAATGAATTTCTGGCTGGCCATAGCCGTTCGAATTTCATTAGTCCCTTTCCAATCTACTTCATACCGCTGCTTTTTTGTTCGCTTCATAGTAATACCTTCTAAATTTACGCCAGTTTGCACATCCTATGATGCGTATTCTAGCGCCTCTCATTGTGAAACGAGTTGTGAGTAAATTTCCGTCCGCGTCCCTTCCCACCCACAAGAACCGTTCCTCACCCTTAGAGTGCTGCGTATCCTTAAGTCTAATGCCGTTAGGATCACGGAACGTTTCGGCTGCACGAGCGAATGACACCCCATGCTTTTGTAAGTTAATGCGCTCCTTTGCAGAATCCCATTCAAAATCCACAAGTAATATAGTACCATATCAATATGGCGCTGGGAAGAGAGACCTGGCGAGATAACAACAGAATTAACAAGATTTTCGCTCGCTTTGCTCGCGAAAACTTGTTATTCTGCCATCCATTATATTGCTCGCATAATCTGGGATGTAAGACACTATGGGCATAGTCGATAACTTCAAAGAAGTGGTTGCGTTGGTTCAACAGGTCGATAATATCGACCTGTATCGGAAAATCCTAGACCTACAGTCACAAGCGATTGCACAAGCGAGCGAGATTGTTGAGCTGAAGCGGGCGCTTCAGGAGCGCGAAGAACAGATTCGCGAACTTGGGCGGCATGAGAAATTTGTTGGCAAGCTTGTTCGTAGCGGCCAGGCCTACTATCTAGCAAGTGATAATGGGCAGCCGACTGGCGATCCCTACTGCTCCCATTGTTGGGAGTCAAAAAATGTGGCGATTCATATCCATCAAGATCCGAGAGATCGTCGCATAAGTGTTTGCCCGACCTGCAAGAACGTATTTGATTGGCATCGTCGAGCATCTGGCTAACAATATAACAAGCGATCAGACGAGATTTTCGCGACCGAGCATCTGTGGTAGCTTCGAGCAACAGCAATCGCGAAAACTCATCGATCGCCGTCCGTTATGTGACTAGCGCCAAGATATGACAAAAGATAATTCAATCCGTAGAGCTATTGCGACAAGTATGTTCCTTCTTGAGGATCGCGGCTTCCCAAGTGGCGCAATTCTTTTTGGCGTTGGCGGCGACGAGCACTTCACGCCTCATTCAACGCTAGTCGATCCCGCAACCGGGCTTGAAATTGCATTTGTTGAGGGCGCAGACAGTCCCGATTCGGAAAAAGCAAGAAAAACTGCGAAGGAACACCTCCAATTGAGAAAGCGCAAGGGAGCCGCCGTGCCCGTGTACCTAACTTCCCTGTCGAGTGATGACAAAACGCAAGTTTTCGCACTTAATGACGATGCCGAATGGGATCCGATTAGTCGGGACGAGTTTCCTTCCTTCGACGCGTTAAGCGCGGTCCGTCAGAAGGAGCAATTTGCTAAATCTAAATCGGAACGAATTGCTGTCGCGGATGAACTGAAAGGTGTTGGCGGAGCATTTGCGGTATTTTTTATCGCAGTTGGCTTTCTCTCAATTTTTAAGATTGTCGAGGTCAAGGCAGATGCCTTGTGGTTGCTTGGCGGGGCCGCGGTACTTGCAATCTTGCCTTATTATGAGGTTTTTGAAGCAAAGGGTATTAGTTTTAAGAGACGTAAACTTAACAAGGACGGCACATAACAATCCAATGCAACGGGGGCGTGACAGCGCCTGTCGGCCTAGAAATCAGTGCCACCTCGTGGCACCGGCCGCCGAGTCGGCGGCGCTCCATAATATTTCGAGCTCCACCGCCGCGCTTGCATTTCGCCCAGGGCTCTTGAGCAACTACAAAATCTTACGATAGCCTCGTGAAACCATTGAACAACATAGACAAGCAGATATTTTGCGCTATCAACCTGCAATAACGCCGCTATATTGCAAGTAATGATTGCGAAAGAAATATTATCCCTAAACACAAGAGTTTTTCTGCTTGGGCCACGTCAGACCGGAAAATCTTTTCGAATCGATTCCTCTTTTGAAGGCGTTCAGACTTTTAAAATCAATCTCTTAAGTAACAACGAGTTTATAAAGTACGTCGCCAATCCCGATATTTTACCGAGCGAGGTAAGGGGCCTCTCTTCAGCGTTTACTCATGTCTCTATTGATGAGATTCAGATCTTAATGACGGCTGTAGCTCAGAGATCGTAGGGACCCAGTGCCCCTTAGGCGCGGTACAATTTCAATACGCGCTCAATCAGAGTAGTAGGCACATACTGAGCTTGCTGAAGTTCAAAGCACTGCTCTAAAACTTCACGCATTACGCCGTGCCCATGCCTAGCTACCTCTTTTATCTTTGGCCCGGGGAAGAAAGCGTTGGTACTAAGTGACAAACCATCCGGCGTGGCATGAAAACTAAATACTCCTCCTAATACTACCCCGCCTCTCATCATTTCATCTCGGAAGTCTACTAAACTGAAAGAACCGATCGGTCTTTTTATGTCTGCCATGTGATGTATTTCATAAGTAATTCGTTTGTCGGCGAGTTCCCTATCCTGCCATTGCTCCTCATCTCGATCTAAAAGTCCCACCACCCTTTCAAGCTCCATGCTTAGGGCGCCTCGTAGAGCTTGCAGCTTTTCTTGGAACCAGCGGTAGGCCGGTTCAATCTCTTGGGTTTCCCGAAAACAGCAGGTAGAAAATGCGCCAAAGGCTTCGCTGCCACTGGCGGCCATCGGAGTGTGATCATCATAAATTTCTGGAAATATTCGACGTTGAACTCCGGCCAGTGCTTGGTCTACCTGGTCCATGCGCCAAGGCAGGGCCAGTGCGCCCGCTTGCTCGCGCATTAAGGCCAAGATAGCTTCTCCATCACCATCTAGGTGAAGGTGTGTAGCACCTAATAGATCCTCCATGCCAAGCTGATAGTCTGCTGACTTATCTGTTATAATTATACCCATAGCGATTTACTCCTGAAACAAAACATGTTCACTAAGTGAGTCTAGTCAGGCTTTAGATTCTGTCAAAACTTGAGATACGACGATCTATTTTAACTTAGATAATATGCTATAATTATAACGTTTTTATGTTGATAATGATTTGACAATGAAGTTAGGCCGGGTTCAATAACTTAACGCAACACCGTTCAGTGAAGTAATTGTACCAGAA
>CAZVWV010000148.1:0-8628 GCA_964631745.1 uncultured Bdellovibrionales bacterium | reverse complement strand
TGTTCTCCGTGGTTAAATTCAAATCGCGGAAACTACAAATTCCTGTTTTCCCTTTCGAAATCAAGAAATTACAGCATCACCGCCAGCTTTCTACCGGGCACGCGACCCCTATGTTCCAGTAATCAAATAATCCTCCATAACGGTCATGTATAGCTGATTTAGCTAATCTTACAGTCTCTTTGGTCTCACACAGGCTCCACATGGCAAGAAAGAGTAGCACGGGCAAGTTTATTATCTCGGCCGGAGAGATTGGCAGCTATATTGTCTGCCCGGAGGCCTGGCGCCTTAAAAGTGTTGTGCGCACCAAGCGGGAAGCCCCGGTCAGTATCAAAACTGGCTCGGCGCTGCATCATGAGTGGGCCAGGAATTACGACGAGATCTTATATCTTTCTAAGCATTTCAAGTTGATGGTTCTGTTGGTGGCGCTTTGCGTTCTGTTTTATGCATTATCGAGGAGCTAGATTTTGATCGAGATTCAACACTATTTTGTTGGACTAATCCGAGAAGTTGCCCAACTTGATTCGCAGATGATCCTGTTGGCACTGCTCATCATGTTCGCAGCCATTGTGCTTGATGCAGTAGCCACTAAGATCAGAAAAACCTCGAAGCAGGTGGGCGTGACGCCTAAAGTCAAAGCGGTGAGCGTTGACGGAAGCAAGACGTTGCCAGTCAGGAATTATGTGTCTGAGATGCAAGGCTTGGCCGGAAGGCCCGACGCCATCATTGTTGAACATGGCGATATTATCCCGGTCGAACGTAAACCTCTGGCGCGTAAAATTCACGATCGTTACGTAGCCCAAGTTCTGGTCTATATGAGATTGATTGAAGAGTTCGAAGGCCGTCGACCGCCCTACGGATACCTAATATTGGGTCCCAATTGCCGCAAGGTCCGCATCGACAATTCGCCGGAACGGCAAGCTTGGCTCCAAAATATAATCGATGAAATGCGCTCGGTTTTACATCGCGAAAAAGTAGCGAAAGCCGCGCCCCATCCTAAGAAATGCCGTAAATGCGACGTCAGAGATTCTTGCGAGACGCATATTAGCGGAATTGCGCACGAGCACCAAAGCCAAAAGAGAGATTTAGTAAGCATCTCTGCCAAATCCAGGCGGACATCTCAGAGCCAGTGAGTTTCCGTGGGTAATGCAACGTTATCCGAATCTAGCAGTTTAGCATTGTGCGCTGGAACGCTGCCTGTATTCATTCTCCAGAATGTTCAAGATTTACGGTTCAGATCCCGAAACCCCAACCGACTGAATAGTTCCGCATGGATCTGGGGCGGGCTTCGATTGGACTGAATACATTCAATGGCATCATCGGTGACTCTCACACACTCTTCTACGAGCTGCTGCTCATCTGCACTTCTAGTTCTCGCACATTCTCGACCATGCACACAGGCCAACCTCACTACGTCTTTAACGACTGTGGCATCAGCGGCATGGCGGTCGGGCGTTGAGGGCTCAGCAACTTGCACGTCTGGGCTTACTCCCATAAGCCGATGGATGATGCCACAGGGGAGATTCAAGACTTGACCAGCGTTCAGTAGTTTGGAACAAACCAAGTTATCAATCACCACCAATGCCCAGGCCGTGCCCCTAAGCACTAACCAGCTCTCGCTCTTCTCGTTATGGTACTGCAAGCTAAGACAACCCTCCCGCCCCGGTTTGGGCTCTAAGATTTTGAATGTGTATTTATGGTCTGAAGCATATCCCCAAATAATCTGCTCTCGGCCCCAGGGGTAAATATCGATCTTAGTTCCGTTGGACATTTGATTCCACTCGCCTCCCGCGATTCAGTTCCGCTATCGCGCTAAAGGTAGTTGCAGCTGATCCTCAGAGATATCAAGGAATGACAACAAAGACCGCACCTGGCTGACAATTTCGGCAGGCCAGGTCTTGCTATCATTCCGCATGGAGGAGACGCGCTCTAAAATAAACTCACAGCTAAACCACTCACGAGATTCGGGATGCTGTACTTTCACAGTACGTGTGTGCAGATCCCATTTGAATATTGAGACTAGTTTATTAAGTCTACGAGACTGCTCAATTAGCGACTGGGAGATAAAATCTTCCGAACCGGGCACGAGCACTAGATTAGGTCTAACCACACTATGAAAGTTAGTTATGGCCATGCACATACGGAGCGAACCAAGCAAAACCCGCCTAAAAAAATGCTCATGTTGCTTGTTGTAGAGATCAACTTCCGATACGCTGAATCGATTCCTAAAGGTGCCAATGCAAAGTTTATGCAGGCTCAAGCCCTTATAATCTGCAAGTTTTAGCTCTTTGATTGAAAGAGAGGAGATCCAACGTTTACTCTCCCAGATCTCATCCGGCCTTAGATACGAAGATAAGTTTAGAGGCGCGATTCCGGCCCAAGTCGCAAGGTCAAGCTGATCGCGGCCGCAGGCAGCGCAGGAATGCAGTTGGCGATTCCAATTAACTTCGGCATCACGATCGCAAAGAGAGAAAACGCCGTTACAAAGCAACTGCGAGGTCTCACTGTACCGCACTCGAATATAATTCGCGGTAAGGGCTATTAATCCCGATTCTGGGTGACTTGATCCGTAAGGCAGCGTAGCGACAAACTTCATTTCTTAAATTCTCTACTATTACTAAAGCGCTGTAATCGAAAGTGGCCGCTTGGTAAGGTTATCTCTATAGACCATAAATGCGCAAAGACCCTCGGCAGCCTTGACCTCCAACGCACGCGACCGCACCAGGCCCCAGCTACATTCTACTGGCGCTAATTCACCAGCAAAGCCAGACATGAAAATTTCCTCAAGCTCAACTTCGATCAAAGCACGCGCAGGCAGCCCAATTTCAGCCAATGATTTCGGGAGGCCTAACAATTTAGGCTCATTCGACCCCACTATCCCGACAACAATCTCTGGCTTACAAGCGCTACTTCCAAAATTGGCCAATAAGATTGAAGAGCTGCAAAATCCGTCCTTAATCGCCGCCCCAATCTGAGGGCCAGTATTAGGGGCCGGCCGATCGGAGAGAATCGGTAGAAAGCGTATCGATTGGCCAGGCGAACAAAACTCAAAAATACACGATGAGCTGGAAAGATCTACTCGTTGCTGAGTGCAAGACATCGAGACCTCAACCGCATACAGCGCTAAGTTCTGCGCCTTAATGGCGGGAAAGGCCTCATCCATCCATACCCCTTCTGGTTGACTTAATCTGAGTCCGTCAACGGCAATACTTATAGGCTCAAGTCCGGCGGCAAAGATAGTTAATTTACAGGTCACGGGGTAAGGCGCGCTGACGTTCCCCGCCGATGGAAAGAAATGTAGCGCCATGCGGGTTAGCGCGTTCGAAATTCCAAATCCGGTCCAGCGTACACTCTGCATAAAATTAACTAACTGAGGCAAAAATATTACCTTCCTTCTCGGTTTTGATTACTTCCACAAGCTGTACCCCGCAAGGCCGATCAGAAACGCTACTTATCCTGATATAGGCCGGATAACTGCGGCCATCTCGGGGAAGATACTCTCCGAATTCGACAGGGATATTCACAAGACGCGCGCCCCTAGCTGCAATCGACACTTGAACTTCCGGCAAGCGTTTTCCGAAATATAGTCGAAGGCGGATATTCTGTGCGCTCTCTGACTGATTAACAAGCGCAACCAAACTTGTCCGCTCTTCGCCCAATGTAATTGGAAGGAACGAAGTATGATGCAGTGATACTTCCGCCGGTTCTGATTGCAATGTTGCCGAAATATTCCCATGTATGCGAGTCCATGCTCGCACCAGATTAGTTGATTGCACCACTAAATGGGCGTGTTTGAATCCTGACTCGAGTTTGCAAGCACCCAGTAACGGCTCCATCTCCACGATTCCCACAGAACCAAACTGCGGTTGAACCGTTAATTCGTTGAAGACCATCCCATCCGGGTCATATAGTTGAAGATACACTTCTGCAGGCTCAGCGCCGCTGGGCGCGGGCGCAAAGAAAAGGCTGCTCTGAAAAAATGGATAGCTTGAAACCCAAAAATGAGCGCTTTTTTTCATTTGGGCGGCTGACGTTAATACAACACTGTCTGAAGCCATAACCTTGACCTGCTTAAGGGGCAACTCGATAATTCCTTCCTTATAAGACAGTAGAGAATAAACGCTGTGATGGAAAGGTATTAAATGCGGCTCGAATATGATGCGAGTGCAAGCTTAATATTTGTCGGGGAAGTGCCGATGAACTAACTAGGAAACGATAGGCCGCCACGTTAACCTACTAAAATTACAGAGTTTTTATGGCAAGCAAAGGCGCTACCTCTAAGCTTCTAACGAAGCAGTCACTTCTAAGCCGCCTAACAGAAGGGGACTTGCAGGTGTATGTCAACTGGTTGGGCGCAATGTTCTTTGTAGCCTTATTTGTATTCTTCATCTTCGGGGAACAGCTAGGGCTTTACCGAATCGCAGGCATTGAATGGGCCGCTCAACAAAAGGGGGCCTTCACTGATTGCTCGGATCCAAAGAATCGAAATGTCTCGTACTGCATACCGAAAGAAACTCAGACCCAGCGCGAATGGTCCGGTCTCACAAAAGGCGGCAAAGCACTTCCTTTCAATTTACACGACGACTAAATAGTTTATACATATTCGCATAGTAGCAGATTAGTTATTTTACCAACTGACTTTCTGTTCTACTAATTCGCATAGGCCCTAACATTCCCAATTGCCCAACACGTTCTATGCGTTAAACTTCAATTCATAAAAGCAGTCCCACTCCTGCAGGAAAAGATTGTGAACAATTCAGGCCGGGTGCAATTTTAATTTGATTTTGACGCCGCAATATGAAAATAGACCCGTTATATACACTTTCAAAGCTCTTCGTATGTTTTTTTCTCCTTGCTCTAGCAAATTTTCTCGCTTCAAGTTGCTACGCTGATGATGCTCCCGATGTTTACAATCCGGACGCAGAATTGCCACAAGATCTAACTGCAATCGGGCTTGAAAATCTGCTGAAGTTCAATATGGTGGTGACATCCCCATCCAAGAAAGAGCAGAAGATTGCCGATGTCGCCTCCGCCATTTACGTCGTCACACAGGACGATATACGTAGATCAGGCGCCACGCACGTGGCCGAAGTGTTGCGACTCGTGCCGGGGATCAACGTGGCGCGCATATCAGCTAACCAGTGGGCCGTAAGCGCGCGCGGGT
This sequence comes from uncultured Bdellovibrionales bacterium, assembly GCA_964631745.1. Lineage (GTDB taxonomy): Bacteria > Bdellovibrionota_C > UBA2361 > UBA2361 > JBGSMV01 > CAZVWV01. The sequence continues at coordinate 3,467 of CAZVWV010000148.1, read as the reverse complement.
TCAACTCACGTTTCGAGTATAAGCTATTAGTGCAAGTTGACGGGCGCAGTATTTTTAATCTGTTAACCAACGGAGTTTATTGGGAGATACATGAGCTGCCACTTGAGGATATAGACCGCATTGAGGTTATTCGGGGACCAGGTTCTGCTATATGGGGTTTAAACGCGGTTAACGGCGTGATCAACATCATTACAAAAAGGGCTGACAAATCTTTGGGCTCGGAGGTCACCGCCGGTGGCGGTCTGCAAGAGACGTTTTTTACATCTGTTAGAAATGGAGTGCGATTATCCGAAACCTCTGCTGTGCGAACTTACGCTCGCTTCAACGAAAGAGGGAGTAATCACTTGCATTCGGGCGGCGATGCCCAAGATGACTGGTCAATTGCAACCTATGGTGTAAGAGCAGACAGTAAACTATCGGACTCAAACGAATGGACCTTTCTTGCCGATGGATTTCATCAATCAAATCGCGATGACGTGGCGGCCCCTACTATCACCCCACCATTTGTCGACAACGAAAGCTTCAGCGGCCAACGATACTGGAACGGCATCAACTTCTCGTCTATCCTAGATCATAAAATCTCTGCCACAGAGAGTACAAAGGGCACTCTCTCGTACGGTTATGACAACGCAGACATCTCATACCTTGGGTTGGCTCAACAAGATCTTAATGCCGAGGTCGAACAGCGTATTCAACCGCTGAAAGACCATGATTTAGTCTATGGCGTGAGTTATAGGTATTACCAAAGTGTGACTAACGGCACCTACGTCAACGATTTCGACCCACCAAACGGCTATAGCAACTTCTACAGTTTTTTTGCCAATGATGAACTGCAAATCATACCCAACAAACTTCATTTTATATTCGGTGGAAAACTCGCAGACGGGAACGATATCGGGGTTGAGTTCATGCCCACTGCCAGGGCATTATGGACTCACAGCGTGCATAGTAGCTCTTGGGTAGCGGTTTCAAAGGCGATCTCAAATCCATACCGTGTGGCCGAAGATGTAATTTTCCCGGCCGCAACAATTCCCACTGGCCCGGATTCTCCAGCCCTTATCGCTACCATCATTGGCAATAAACAGGTTAAGCCAGAAGAGGTGATCGCTTACGAACTCGGCCATCGGACGGAGCTTACGCCAGCGCTGAACCTGGATCTGGCTTTGTTTTATAATGACTATGATACCTTGTACACTTTCGAACCATGTCCCGGGTGCGCCGTCGACACAGCCAAGTTTCCGCAACCATCAATTGCACTTCCCTTAGTCTTTTCAAACGCGCAAACAGCCAAGGGATACGGGGCAGAAGCCTCGTTGGGATACCGAGTAAGCTCAGTTTGGAAGATGTTAGGATCGTATTCATACCAAAATGTCGACATTGATCAAGGTGTTAGCCAGGATACTGGGAACAAACTGCTACGTGAAGGGGGCAGCCCAAAACACCAAGTCAATCTGCGCTCACAGCTAGACCTACCCTATAACTTCGAGTGGGATGCTAACTATCGCTTTATTGATTCGCTCGCGCTCGGCAGCGTTCCAAGCTATTCTGAGCTAGATTTGAGATTAGGGTGGCGCTATAGCGAAGAGCTTGAATTCAGTTTAGTTGCACAAAACTTGCTTCATGATCATCATTTAGAACGTGTGGAAACCGTGCTTGCTCCACCCGCGACAGAGATCAATAGGGCGGTTTTTGCGAAGGTTAAATGGAATTTTTGAGAATGTTGCCAACCTCGGAACGACCACTTTAGGATGTGGCAGTTTCCGTTAGGATTTTCTATTTCTAAGAAGTGTCTGGTCCATGTCATACCTTAAAAATATTGTGCGAATTTTTATAGCTAGTTTTCTGTTAAGCCATCAGCTTACTTTTGCACAAGCAAATCCAGAGCGTATCGGTAAGCTTAAGGCTGCCTCACTTTTCTATTTAGCGAAGTTTGTAACCTGGCCGAATGAAACGGTCGACACAGCAAAAAGCTTGAAAGTTTGCACACTTGGCGATGATGAAATCAATCTCAGTATAAAATCGATTTTGTCTGGTAAAACTGTGAAGCAAAGGGAGCTGGAAGTGTTATTCTTGGAGCCCCGGAACTTGGGGAATCTCTCTACCCAATGCGACATTTTGTATTTAGGTAAAATTGATTCAGAAACTGGATTCAATCGGTCTTTTATTGCAAATCGTTCGATCTTGACAGTTTCAATGGCCATCGACTCCAACTCATGTGAGAACATGGTTTGCTTTATCAATTCCGATAATAAGCTGAGGATCGCCATCCATTTGGCCGCTACAAAGAAAGCAGGGCTAAACGTTAGTTCGGAATTGTTAAAATTGGCAGAAATAGTAGATTAGTGGCCGTTCACCTGCTTGCTATACTGGAGGCAATGAAAGTGCGACTAAACACAGAATCAAGATTAGCTACCATTCTCGATCCGAACTTCGCAACCTGCGCTCTTTGCAAGACTACAGGAACAGCGAACACCAGAAATAAAACTATCGCCGTCACATCCAATGTGCGTGCATTCAAGCACGAGAGCTTTACGGTCTGGCGTTGTGGTGGGTGTGGCTCTTTGCATTCTTTAGAAGCAGTTGATCTTGACTATTATTACAGCCGCTATCCTTTAAAGCATCAGAATTTGGATCTGCCCACTCGGCTTGCTTACAAACGCAGATTAGCACCCATGCTCAAGGCGAAAGTTCCCAAAGATGCTAGAATTCTTGACTATGGCTGCGGACAGGGGCTTTTTGTTGAGTTCTTAGGCCTTAACGGATTTACGAATGTAAAAGGGTACGATCCATACAGTAAAGCCTACAATCATCCAAAGATTTTGGACGGGCAGTTTGATGTGATAGTCGCGCAAGATGTGATTGAACATGTGGAAGATCCCGCTAAGTTTCTGGAGCAACTTCGCAACTTACTTAGCCCCCAGGGTTTAGCCTTCATTGGCACCCCGCGTGCCGAAGGAATAGACTTAGATGATCCGCAACGATTCTCTTTAGAGCTCCATCAACCGTATCATAGACACATTCTTTCGGAAGCATCTTTGCGGGAGTTAGCTCGTGAGAAAGGCTTTCATGTGCGCGCCCTTGAGCGAGAATTCTATTTCAACTTGCCGATTCCCGGATTAAACATGCGCTTTATGTGGGAATACGTGCGACGAAAGCAAGGTTTAATGGATGCGCTTTTCGAACCAATTGACTGGAAGATGGTTTGGCGTTCTCCAAAGCTCGTCGGTCTCGCATTTTTCGGATACCTCGCGCCCTATCGATCCAATATGCTAGCGACCTTAGAAAAGAGCGAATCAGTCGGATAAATATATCAGCTCAGAACCCCGGGTGAAGTGCCAGTCGGGCTTGGGGAGAGAATATTACGGAGCGCAGGCGATTCGCCTGCCGGTGCCGAGAAGTTGCACTACATCTTAGGCCGATAGGCAGCACTAGGTGCGAACAGGTGGTGGCTTCGCCCTCAACTGTAG
>CAZVWV010000147.1:6066-8844 GCA_964631745.1 uncultured Bdellovibrionales bacterium | reverse complement strand
GGCGGAAGAGTTAATTACCTGGATGAAAAATCACGAGGAGGCATGGCGTGGATGAGCTCTATGTTTTGGCACGTGAAGTATTGCTTGATGCGCTCGAAGCCGTTGGAACACACAGAGATGCGATAATATTGGTTGGTGCGCAGGCTATTTACCTCCACGTAGGGGAAACAGACCTTGCTGTCGCTCCTTACACCACGGATGCTGATCTCGCCCTTAACCCCGCATTACTTGCAGAGATCCCACCACTTGAGCAGATGCTTCTGAAAGCAGGATTCGTGCAAAAGACTAAAGACGTTGTTGGGGTTTGGATAACTCATCGTCGAACTAGCCAGCAACCAAATGTCGAAGTGGCCGTCGACATACTAGTGCCGGAATCAGTGAGTCCGGGCAAGGGACGCCGAGCTGCTAAGTTACCAGGACATAGTGCAAATGCCGCGCGGATCGTAAAGGGGCTCGAAGGCGCTTTAGTCGATGCTCAAGTTATGCGTATCAGCTCCCTTGAAGTCGCTATTGATGCACGAACGTTTGATATTCGAGTTGCGGGACCAGCTGCGCTACTTGTAGCAAAGTTACATAAAATTCAAGATCGCCAGGGAACCCCGCGCCAAGGCGACAAAGACGCCTTAGATATTTTCCGACTACTTCGTGGAATTAGCACTAAGGCGCTCTCGGATCGTTATAAACTTATTCTAGGCGATAAACGTTCTCGGGATGTCTCGGAAGCCGCACTAAGTCTCCTGGGGCAACAGTTTACATCAGAGTCTTCCGTAGGCGTTCAGATGATATTACGTGCCATAGGTTCCCTGGCTGATCCAAAAGAAATAGCAGCCTCGTGCAAAATCTTAGCGACTGATCTTTTGGACGCGGTTGAGAAATAGCGCGTTTGGTTCTTTTGGAACTTGTGAGGCAGGTGAGTATGGCAAACCAAGACGTTTCATGTGTTGAAGGCCGTGGGCCCTCAACTCGATATGTAATGCCGGATTAGTGCCGGACAAGTTCCTATGTGGGCCTAGGTCTTAATTAGGTGATAAGAAGGGCGGGTTATTGGATATTGAGGTCTACTTCGCAAGTAGCAAAGTCTCCGAAATACTCGCGGCCTTTCGGTACAGACAATATTCACATTCAGGGTTTGAGTCTGGAAGATCGTCTTGCTGGAGGCACTGATGCAGGGCCAGAAGAGTGGGCTCTATCCAATCGATATTTCCCTCGTGCGGAATGAGCTGGACCCTAAATTCAAGCCGCTTATTAAAGGTTGGTTTTGAGGAGTCGCCGTTACAGTACAAAAAATAAGCGGTGGAATTAACTGTGAAACCGTTTTGCCGGAATAGCCATTGGTAGATCTCAACCTGACGCTTATAACTCTCCTGCCATTTTGAAGTGAGTGTAACCTCCTCTTTTTTGGCAGTTGCCTTGTAGTCAACCACAATCAGCTCGGCTTTTTCATTTACCCAAAGGTCATCGACTGCGCCGGTCAGTAGCAAGTTAGTGGGCTTATGGTGGAACTGAACGCCCGTAAAATTAGCCCGCCATTTATTTAAATGTTCGTGTTTCAAGGGAGTGGTTCTTAGCCCATGTTCGATCATGATTGGGTGAGGTTCGCCGCGTTCGCGGTAGCCATCGAATTCTTTTACGAGCAAATCGTTGACCGCGATGTTTAGTGTGAATCCTGGGGTCGGGGGTTGATCGATGCCGAGCCTGCGGTCGAGATAGAAGCAGCGCGGGCAGCGGGTGAAGTTCTCAATTTTAGAGCGGCTGAGTTTAAAGGGCTCGACTGATCCTGGAGCGTAAAGATTTCTTTTGCGGGGCGGATTGTAATTCAAAGTAACACCTTCAGGCCTACACTATTTGACAATTCGGCTGATTATATTATGATACAAACACGTTTGTCATTCTTTATTGGACAAATTGGAATCTGAAAGTTTTGAGGGATTTGTGCATAATCGTGAGGCTAGAGAAGCAAGAAAGGGTATTTCTCTGAAGCAAGAGCGATGGCTCTCAGTAGATGAAGTTGCCAGTCACCTCGGCGTGAAGCGTGACACGGTTTATAAGTGGATTGAACGTAAGGGCATGCCTTCGCACAAGGTGGGACGACTTTGGCGGTTTAAGATTTCAGAAATAGACGATTGGGTTCATCGCGGCTGTACTAGAGTGGAAAGTACGAAGAATAAAGGAACACGCTGATGACCAAATCTTTGGTAGAGATGGATCAATTGCTCAAGCTGCGGCTTGTTGTTGCGCGCTTTGGTGAAATGGATATCGCCAAGTGGTGGAACACAAAGGGCCAGCTTGGTCGATTGGGCGCTGTTGCTCTACGTCGCGGATTTCCTCGAACGCATTATTTTGCGCAGGCAAGAAGCACTTTTGCGGTCGCGGCTAATAGGTGCGCCGAAGTATTTGACCCGCCCAACTCCGTCAATCTTTGGCGGCTATCGGAATCAATTGAAGAAGAGTTCGCTCGTCAATGGGAGCATTGGCTTGACAATGCATCGAGTTGGAATGATTTCTTCCAAGAGATAGAAAAATTAGATAATCCGAATCTTTTGGCAAATCTACAAAACCTCAAGCTAATAGATCAGAACGATATTGAAGCATTTGGAAAATTGAAGCGGTCGGCAGAAGGTCGAGCGGTTCCAATCTCCCGCGTTTTTAGTGGTTCCACCGCGGACGTCAACTTACTTGCCATTGGGTTCGCGCGAGGAGAGGTTGGTGCACTCGCTGTACCATGTGCTCAAGAGGTAAGTGCATGATGGCGACTAGGCGTGCAAATGTGGCTTCTTC
>CAZVWV010000147.1:0-6047 GCA_964631745.1 uncultured Bdellovibrionales bacterium | reverse complement strand
ATCAAGGGTGCAATGATCGATGAAACATATGCAGTCTTTGGGGCATGGGATTTCAACTTATCTAAAAAACAAAACCTAGACCGTCTTCGCGAAGTAAATTTCATTGGTGCAAGCAGTCTTACCTGGCTTAGGGATGTAGCGAAGGTGCTTAATCGTCGTTTTGATCCCGCCAGCCGCGATCACTCGCTTGTTACGCTTGCAAAGAATCACTGTGACATTCAGGAATGGAAGCCTATTCTCCTTTGGCACATCACGCGAGATGAATTTCTTCTCCGTGATTTCTTGCAGAACTGGCTCTTTCCGGCATACGACTCAGGAGCCTATCGACTTCGCCCCGAGGAATTACATCGGTATTTGCTTGAAATTAAGAATCGAGGTGGCACTACCGAACATGCGTGGACTGAAGCGACAATCAAGCGCGTCGCCGCTGGTCTCCTAAAGATAGCAGCCGACTTTGGACTTTTACAGGGTGGTGCAATTAGAGAATTTGCTTCCTACCATTTACCTGAGCGAAGTTTTCTCTATTTGCTTCATGCTATGCAGGAAGAGAATAAAAGTCCTGGTAAGATTGTCGATGCGACAGAATGGCGAATGTTTCTAATGCGCCCAACAGATGTCGAGCGCGAACTCCTTCGATTACATCAATTTCGTAAACTCGAATATCAAGTTGCGGGAAGTTTAGTTCAGCTTTCACTTCCATGCACAAGTGCCCATGAGTATGCAGAGAGGATGGCCGCATGAGTGACCTTGAACACCGAATTGTTGATTCTTTAGAGCCTGTCCTCAGTCTTGCCGATCCCCGCGAGCGCATTAGCACCTATCACGATATGCCATATGCTTTGTTTCGATACGATCCAGAGGAAGAGTTTGAGCTCCGCAAGCAAGTTTCAATGCTCGAAACTAGACTAACAACACAACGAGGGAAAAAAATTAGACGCATTTCACTGGCCGAATGTCTTGATGAAGCAATGCGTTCGCAACGGCCACTTGAGGACTGGTTTGCGGCAGAGCGTGAACAAGGCACTGAAACAATCGTGGAGACCGTTCATTCAGTTTTGTCGGAATACACGCCCCTAGTTGATCTAGTTGCTTCGAGAATGCCGGAGACACCAGACCCACTGAAGGACATAGTCTTCATTATGCGCACAGGCGCTTTGTTCCCAGTATACCGCACGTTTTCGTTGCTTGAGCAGCTCAAAGGTCGAGTGGATGTACCAACAGTTCTTTTCTATCCAGGAGAATTAGACGGCGCTTCTGGTCTTCGCTTTATGGGTGTGCTTGATGCCGAACATAATTACCGGCCAAAAATATTCTGATGAGGGAATAAACATGACCAAAGTTTCTAACATAGGATCACTTTTCGCGAACAAGATTGATCGCCGAATAGAAGAAGTAATAAAGGTCGATCATTCGCAAGAAGATATTATCCGCGATGAAATCGAAGAATATATCGTCACGAACACAATCAGATCGTACTATACGAATATCTTTGACGCTTATTGTGAAACGCCAAACAAACCTCACGAAGGTATAGCTGTTTGGGTCTCTGGCTTTTTTGGCTCTGGCAAATCAAGCTTTGCCAAAATGTTGGGCATCGCAATCTCCGATCGAGAGATTTGCGGCGAATCTGCTGCCGTGCGATTTGCGCAACGTGCAGGCGACAAAAAAGTTCAGGTCCTTCTAAAAACAATCTCTGATAAAATTCCGACTCACTCTGTTATCTTCGACGTTTCTACCGAGCGTGGAATTCGCAGCGGAAACCAGACATTAACGGAAATTATGTATGGGCTCTTCCTCCAAAGCCTCGGGTACTCGAAGGATCTAGACCTATCTGAGCTGGAGATTGCACTTGAGGCTGAAGGCCGATTAAAAAAGTTCGCGGATGCATACGAGGAACGGTTTAGTAAATCTTGGGTTCAAGAGAAAGGACTACTTGCATTTTCGCTGGGTCGAGCTAGTGAAATTATGCACCTCCTAGAACCCAAGACATATCCTTCGGCAGATTCATGGGTGAGATCGGTTAAGCACAAGGCTGATATTACACCTGGTAAGTTGGCTGAGAGAGCGAACACGCTGATGGCACGACGACGTCCAGGTCAGAGTCTTATATTTGTTATCGACGAAGTCGGGCAGTTCGTAGCGCGCGATGTTCAAAAGATGCTTGATCTGCAAGCAATTGTTCAGAGTCTTGGAGTTAAGGGCCGAGGTAAACATTGGGTTGTAGTTACATCGCAAGAGAAGTTAGGCGAGCTGGTTAGTGGTTTAGACGACAACAAGATTGAGCTTGCTCGCCTGATGGATCGATTTCCTCTGCAAGTTCACCTTGAACCATCGGACATATCTGAAGTTACAAGTAAGCGAGTGCTTTTGAAGAACGCCGCTGCAGAGGCTAGCCTAGGGAAGCTTTTCGATGAGCACCGAGGCCGTCTCGCTGAGCATACACGGATCACTGCGGATATTAAGCTTCCCGAGCTCACCAGAGATAGCTTTGTTGAGCTATATCCGCTCCTGCCATATCAGATAGACCTCATTATCCAAGTTGTTTCGGGACTTAGAACTCAAGGTGGCGCGAGCAAGCATGTCGGAGGTGCTAATCGAACAATTATCAAGCTAGCGCAGCAGCTTCTTATTAATCCAGCAGTAGCATTAGCTGAGAAGCAAATTGGTACGCTAGTGAGGCTCGACCAAGTATACGATCTTGTCGAGGGTAATATCGGTTCAGAGATTCGGGCGAAGATTACTGCCATTTCAAAGGAACTGGAACATCCACTTGCTCAAGCAGTAGCAAAAGTCATTTGCTTGCTTCAGCACGTTAAGAGCGTTCACCGTACAGCCGAAAACATCGCGGCAAGTCTCCATCCAGCAGTCGATGCGGATTCACAACTTGCTCTAGTGAAAGAAGCTCTTCGCGAGCTCGAATCTGCGCACAAAATCCGACGTGGAAACGACGGCTATAGAATTCCAACGCCAGCTGAAGATGACTGGGAACGAATAAGAAACGGAATTAGTCCTAAGCCAGGAGATGCACATCGTCTTTACTCGGAGGTCCTTAACTCTTTCTGGCAACCACCGCCGAGCCATACGCTACTTGAGACGAAAAGCTTTAAGGGAGGCCTCGCTATCCAAGGACGGGAAGTTCTTGGTGGCGACTTGGATTTCCAAATTTATCTCGCAGAAAGTGGAAAGGAGTTTCAAAGTCTAACTACTGAGCTTCGAACGCGAAGTCAGCACGAGTTGAAGGGGGTGTTTTGGGCGGTGGCATTAAATGAGGCGATCGATCGTGAAACAGTCGAGGTATTTCGCTCCAAGGAGATACTTTCACGAAAAGAGAGAGAGGCCAGAACAGCAGACGAAACTGCTTTAATCAGCGAAGAGAAGTTAAGACTTCGAGGCCATCAAGAGGAGCTTCGTCGTCTACTTAAGGTTGCCTGTCTGGCTGGAAACGTTTACTTCAGAGGCAACGATCGAAGTCCGGGAGATCCTAATATCGATGTAGGGAAAAGTGCTTCTCTCATACTTGGTGAAGTTCTACCCGAAGTATTCGACAGATTTTGTGAGATGGCGGCTCGTGCGAACGATTTAAAGAAAGGTTTCGACGCTCTCTTTACGGCGGAGAATCTGCAAGGGCTACCCAATGTCTTTTCGAATATTAGGTTATTACGGGAAGAAAAAGGAAAGACGGTATTTCGTGTTGAGGATGGGCCTCTCGCTGAAGTACTTAAGCGGATCGAGGAGCGCGCAAACTACGGTGACACCGCTAGCGGAAGGTTTTTAGCGGACGAGTTTGCTAAGGAGCCATTCGGTTGGGAGTTTGAGGCGGTTAGACTACTTGTTTTGTCTCTCCTTCGAGCAGGAAAGATCGATGCTACTAGTAAAGGACAGACTATTGACGCTGTAACTTCGCATGAGGCGAAGGACACCTTCACGAATAACAATCACTTTAAGCAAGCGGCCTTTCGACCAAAAAAGGGTGTTGAGTTCGACGAGCTTCTTAAGGCGTCTGAGGGATTCCGAGAGACGTTCGGTAAAGAAATTCGCGAAATAACTCTTGCCGCGATCGCGAGCGAACTGAAGTTAGAAATAGCTCAGCACGAAGATACGATTGTATCGATGTTAGCGATACTAGCGCAAAATAGGCTCCCCGGAAGCGTAAGTCTGGAGGGTGCGCTTGGACAGATGAAAGCAATTCAGCGAGGAAGTGATGAGAATGCTATTGGCGTCTTTAATGCATCACATAGATCGATCAAGGACGCCATTGGGCGCGCTGTAGATCTTGAGCGAGCGCTAACAGAACCGCGACTTCGTGACCTTGATCAGGCGCGTAAATCAATGGAGATCGCGTGGCCTTTCCTTTCGCTAGAAGCAGACATTAATGATGGGCTTCGCACAAAAGCCGATGCTCTTCGTGACCTGTTAGCTAAAGAGACATTTTATCGTGACTTGGCCCAGATTGATCAGAATTCCCGCGAAATTTTTGCCGAATATGAACTTCGCTATGAATCAGCAATGGCGGTTAGAATTGCAGCGTATACCGACGCTTTAGGTAAACTCTCAAAGACCCCAGGATGGGACGATCTTGACGACGGGAAGCAAGCGACAATTTCTGCTCAACTCCGTAAGGGTGCAGAGAAAGATACGACTCCTCTCCCTATACCTCAATTACGTTCTGAGAGAGACGCATGTGATTCACGCTTACGTGCTGCAATAGCTGAGCTGCATCTACTGTTAGACGGCGAGCGAATTGTTGCGGTCAATCTTGGTAGCTATTTCGTTGGAGGTATAGAAACAGAAGAACAACTCGATGCGGCGCTTGGCGGGATTCGAGAGGAGTGCACACGCCTTATTGGGGCTGGAAAGAAGGTTGTTTTACAATGATGAGTTTTCTCAATGGATAAAGATCTACGAAATGCGCTGGAACGCGCCACTCAGCGAGTTCGCAGATTGCTTGAGGAGGACTTTGCGGCTCAGCTTGAGGGCACCTTCGATATCTTGCCGAATGGCGCGATCGCAAAGGTCGGGGGAGCTCACTTGTCTCGACAACAGCATGCCCAGCGGGCGAAGATCGTTGCAGCAATTGAGCACAAGATCGCCGGAGGAATGAAGGCGAGTGATGCAGTTGCGGATTACCTTCGTGACGCTGCCTTTACCGCGCTTAATCGTTTCGCCGCGCTCAAAATGCTTGAAGCGCGAGAACTAGTACAGGAGTGCGTTACTAAAGGGGAGCAATCCGCTGGGTATCGCGAGTTTTGTGGTTTGGCTCCTGGAGTTGCGTTGCTTCCAGATAGCGCCGGCTACCGACTTTATATTGAAAGCCTGTTCGATGAACTTTCCACGGAGATAAAAGTACTATTTAATCGCCGTGATGCTGCATCGGTGCTCTGGCCAAAACGAGCGACGTTCGCTGGGATACTTGAAGTTTTCAACTCCCAACAACTCGAAACTGTCTGGGGTGAAGACGAAACGATCGGATGGATCTATCAATATTACAACGATCCAGCTGAACGAAAAGCGATGCGAGAGGAATCAGCAGCGCCACGTAATTCGCACGAGCTCGCAGTGCGGAACCAGTTTTTTACGCCACGCTACGTGGTCGAGTTTTTAACTGACAATACACTAGGCCGAACTTGGTATGAGATGACCAAGGGCGAAACCAAGCTGAAGGAGAATTGCCGCTATTTGGTGCAAAGGCCGACAGAGATTTTCCTAAAACCAGATGAATCGCCTCCTTCGCAGAGTCAGCAAGATAATCTCAGCCAAGAAGAACTTCTCAAACAACCCGTACATATTCCTCATCGTGAACTTAAAGATCCTCGCGATGTTCTTATGCTTGATCCGGCTTGCGGATCAATGCACTTTGGTCTTTATGCTTTTGATTTGTTCGAGGCAATTTATGAAGAAGCGTGGGATATAGCGCATGGTAACGATGATACGCAAAGGTCATCGAAGTTGTTTAGGCCGTTCGTCTCTTTTTTATCTGCATATAGCGACAAAGCAGCATTCCAGGCTGATGTGCCCCGTCTGATTATTGAACACAATATCCATGGCAT
>CAZVWV010000146.1:0-8882 GCA_964631745.1 uncultured Bdellovibrionales bacterium | reverse complement strand
TGGTGTTGGAGTTTTGGGCTTTGGGGAAAAGAAAAGTCTCTGAGATTCTCCTTTTCCCTTTTTTTCTTCGTCGCTCCGGAAGCTCTGATTTACTTCGCGCGCTTTTTTTTTGCGCGGTGGTGCGGTCTACTTGGCTGGCGTGGCGGGATGTGGTTTGATTTGGGGCGTGGGAGATGGACGCGTCACGGTGAATGCTGGATTTAAGAAGTTAATTCTTTTGGTTTGTGTGGGCTTGGTTGCCTATCTTTGTTTGTGGAATTTAAATTATAGCATTGTCCCTAGCGATGAGAGTTTGCACATCGCCGTTACTCAAGACATTTATCATGGCGGGAGCTACCTTCGTCCGACCATGTTTGGAGTGCCGTATTATGCCAAACCTCCTTTTAAGATATGGCTCGCCACGATTCCCCTGCGGCTCTTTGGAGAGCATAATTGGAGTTATCGAATCTTAGATGGCATCTTGGGAGTTGCTACCTGCTTGCTACTAGCCCGACTGACTTGGGAACTTTTTCATTCCTATTGGGCAAGTTTACTCAGCATGCTGGCCTTGGTGATTAATCCCACGTTCTTATTTAGCGCGCACGGGGTTCGGCGCGCCACGCAGGACGGTATGCTAGCGTTTCTTACGGTGCTTGCGTATTTGATAGCGTGGCGATGGTTTAAGTCAGGGAGCTCCAACGCTACTCGATACGCAGTCGGATTAGGAGCGTCGATCGGCTGCGCCACTCTTACCAAGAGTTTCGCTGGGCTTCTCCCTCTCTTCTTTCTCGCTCTCTTTTTCATGGTTTCCCCGGACGGCCGCGCCTTCCTTCGTTCCAATAAGCGCAGTATCTGTTTGTGCTTATTAATCACATCTATTCCGGCTTGCATTTATTTTTTGCCGCATCTTGTTTTAACCAAGAATTTTTACCATAGCATGGTCGAAACCGAGTTGTTAAAGCGCCTTTCGCGGGGCTATAGCAATCGCCACGATTACCTCTATTATCTTAAGCAACTATCCACGGGACGATACGGCAGCCCCTGGTTGCTCCTCTCCAGTTTGTTACTTTTAGCGGGGACTCTTTTTTTGAGTAGGGCGCGATATCGGACTTGGAGTCAGCGCCAGAGCCTGGGATTCGTATTGTTTCTGTTGATGCTGCCCATACTGCTACTTTCAGTCTTGCGCGCTAAGTTGGCATGGTATCTCTCGCCTGCTTATTTTAGTATTGCGATCCTATCGGTACTGCCCTGGGCCTTAAACTCTGATTTTTCAAGCCGTGCAGCAACCAAATATCTAATCTGGTGCGCGCGTCTTTTGATTGTGTGCATATTCCTGTTCAATCTTCAAAGGGCGCTCGTGCGAGTTTCGCTGCCGCCTTCGCGTATGCCCTTGGACCTGGCCTTGGATGCCGTAAGAAGAAACAACAGTCTGCCGCTTTATTTGCATGGCCCCACGCTGCAGTTCGAGAAGCAATACCACAATAGGGTCGAAAAGATTTACGTTCGAGCGTTTCGAGAAAGACTGCACATCATTCGTTCGGAAGAGGAGCTTCCGAAGACCCACGATCCTTACTACTTGCTTATATCTCGTGAGCATCTCCAAAGCTGGTCTGCCCGGTCTTCTATCCTTGCTACGGACCAGCTCAGCCTGCCTCCCGCCAGAAACCAAAGGCATCCCCTCTATTTGTTGGCGTTCGGCGGCGCAGCGCTGCGAGAGCTAAAAAGTGTAGATGCCCATTCAAATGTTCAAGCTAGCTTGCGCTAACGTAATAAACTTTCAACTTCAGCAATAGCAGTGGGAGATTCGCTACTTAGTACGACTGGTTCGCGCAACGTAACCAAGACGTCGTCTTCTATACGATAACCCGAAGGCTTGATAGAGCGAACTGGCTTAGCAAAGTACAATCCTGGCTCAACGGTAAAAACCATTCCGCGTTTAAGTATAAAGTCACTTTTAGCTTTAGCTGCGTGAGAGTACGGCACAATATCATGCACGTCTAATCCAAGGGAGTGTCCAATAGAATGAGGAAAGTAAGGCTTATAGGCATCACGCTTGATAAGATTGCTAGTCTTGCCTCTCAAAACGCCAAGTTCCTTAAGCCCTTCAGTTAATACCCTCACGGCTGTGTCCTGGACTGCGCGCAGCCGCACTCCATCCTTCATACGTCGAATGGCCGCTCTGGAGGCGCTAAGAACAATATCGTAAATTTCGGCCTGCTTCTGATCCAAAACTCCGCTAATCGGGAAAACCCTGGATATATCGGCGGCGTATCCTTGGAGCGTCGCCCCGCAATCAATTAATAACATCTGATTTTCTTCAAGCCTGCTAGCTCCGGCTCGATGATGCAGTACTGCCGCGTTCTTTCCGCCTGCAACAATGGTGGGGAAAGCGACCTCACCATCGCTAGACCTAAATCCGTATTCAAGGGCAGCCGCGACCTCGCTTTCCGAGATACCAGGCCTAATCAACGGCGCAGCTTTCTGGATAGATTCGGCGGTGATGCGGGCGGCTTTGGTAATAAGCTCAATCTCATGCGCATCTTTATATAAACGCATCTCAGCTAAAATAGAATCGCTATGTTCGAAAGCCTTAGGCAAAGCACCCCTTCGATGAGAAGGAAGCTCCATTAGGTGCAAAGCAACCTTCCAGGCCAGTGAATCTGGGACATTCTGAAAGTACAGTTTGCTAATCCCCTTAAGCTTTTCAAGCAAGTCGCGCAAACGATCCTTGCTCACTATTAGCTCAGCTCCAATTTCCTGTGCGAGCTCCTGATAATTTGGGGGAGCCCCCTCCCAAAGAATCTGATGCTTAGTGGTTACGGGGACGAACAAAAAAGGATGTTGCGTTTCGGTGCTAACGAGAAGTGAGAGCCCTGGACTTTGAGAGCCTGTTAGGTAAAAAAAGTCCGAGTCCTGTCTAAATGCAAAATTTTGATCCCTGCTCAGTGTTCGCTGGGGGGCGGAGCTAAGGATGAGCGCTGATGGGACCCGTTCATCCTTCAGGCGCTGCTTAACGCGTCCTATCCTTTCCGATAATCTCCCTTTTCGCGCAATTGATCGCCGCATTGTCATACTATTCGCACAGGATTATACTTTTTGAATGTACTTCTGGATAGCCGCATAGGTGAAATATTTGTGCCAAAAATATTCGAATATAAGCAGGAGCTGCAGGACCAAGACCTGGACGGGACTTACGAGCACCTGCATCACGCCGGAGCTCTAAGGCTTCTGGAGGCCGCACGCCTGCGACTCATGGAGGTGATAGGTTGTTCCCAAGAGCAATTGATCTCCCTGGGGATATTGCCAGTTATCACTCGTATTCACATAGATTATAAACGGGAGGTGTGTAAGGGTTCAACTGTGACGACCTGCGAAGCGGCAGAGTTAACGGAAAAATCCATGATACTTTCCCAAAAAATCTTCAATTCACGCGGTAAAGAGGCGGTTTCAGCTCAAGTTTGGAGTATGTTCATGTCAGCCCAAAGTCGCCGAGCCGTGCCATTACCAGAGGGGCTCGTCCAAGGAATCTCTAACTTTTATCACTTTTGACAGAGTCTGGGCGCCCGTAGTATAGTAACCAGCTTAAAATCTTGAGTGTATCAGGAAAATCAGGAAACAAAATGAAAGGCGAAATCCATCCTCCATATTATCAGGCCAATGTCCATTGTGGTGGCTGTGGAACAACATTCGTCACAGGTTCTACTATCAAGGAGATCCGCGTGAACGTCTGCTCCAACTGCCATCCTTTTTACAGTGGGAAGCAGAAGTTGCTGGACGCGGAAGGTCGCGTAGATCGGTTTAAGAGAAAATACGCAAAATTCAATGAGACCAAGGCTGAACCCAAAGCTAGTTAAGCTTTTGGTGTTGTTAGTCGCTTCCGTTACGGTTGCTTGCGCAATTTGCGGGTGCGATCGCGCATCCGAAGTCGGCTTGAACCCAGGTGACATCGCGCCAGATTTCTCCGCCTCGCTGTTGGACGGTAGGCTGGTTAAACTCTCTGAGTTCTCAGACAAAGTCGTACTTCTAAATTTTTGGGCAACCTGGTGCGGCCCTTGTGCGGCTGAGATGCCCTCCTTACAGAGACTGCACGACCGATTTAAAGACAAAGGCTTCGCCGTTCTTGCCGTAGCTGTCGATGATCAGGAGAGCAACGTCAGAGATTTTGCGAAGCAGTACGGCCTGACTTTTCCGATTGCGCTGGATTTAAGCGGATTAACCAAAAGACCGTACAAAATTTCAGGCTTTCCTGAGAGCTTAGTTTTAGCCAAAGGAAACAAGCTAAAGATGATAGCTGATCCGGAGAGTCGTTCCCCGGTGGTAAAAATTATTGGTCCGCGGGAATGGGATGCCCCCGAGGCGCTCTCTCAGATAGAGCGTCTACTTTCTAAGTAGAATTTCTAAGTAGACGGTCAAACAGCCCACCCGCTACTACTCACAGCTAATGCTAACATCCCCATCTGCATTGGTGCCCTCGAACGAAGAAATCTTAGTTCCATCCAGAACAGCGCTACCACTTACGGCGTAAGATGTTTGTGCCCCCGCTACCGTAACATTGAGAGTGCCGCTCAGCGAAGTCCCGCTAACTTGAAGCGAAGCGGTTGTATCAGCATGCTCATCCGAGTCGCCGATCCCGTCGAATGTTAACGAGATGGAGTTGGCAGCAGATTGCGAGCTTTGAACATCCGAGGCCACATAATCTTGATCGAGCGACAAAGTACAGCTTGCATAAGTATTGGCAAGCGTACTGGCGAATACCGCCCCTTGAACCACCGAACTGTATTGACGATTTGGGTGAATAACCGTAGCCACAACTGAATAGTTAAAGGGGAGCGCGGCGACATCGCTGCCCACGTCAATGCCCAAGGGTCCGTCCAATTCAGGGGAGCGAAACTGACTTGAGAAGAGTTTCCGATTTACATAAAAATCGACCTTAACCGGGTATTTTCGAAATTGATCGTTTGGAAGGCTCGTATCGGCCAATATCTTGACGCTACCAGTTAAGACTTCCGTGCTCACGGTAACAACCGGACCGCGATGGTGTTTATCGATATCGTTGCCTGTGCCCTCTCCTTGAATCAGGGACGGCGCAGCTTTACAAATTATGGGTAATAAAAAGAGTATTGCTAGAACTATGTATCGACGCATGCCGAGCCTCCGGGTTAGGTGTGTTAAAACAGCGATCTTGTGATTCTACAGATTTTTTTGATGCTGGTAACCCCTTTTTATTCGCACGACTCTCTGCGAAAATAGGGCATGGCGAGAGTGGTCCTTTGTTTTATTTTAACAGCGTTAAATGTTGGGTGCGGCCTGCTAAAGGAAAAGCCAATCTCAGAGGAGCCATTGCAGATCTCTCAGATCACTAAGCATCCGCTACCGCCTGAAAAGACAGAGGAACTTTTAGGAGAGGTGGGCAATAATTGGCTTTACGGGGAGGGGGCCGGGAGCACCGCTGCTACCGTGGGCACAGTAGTGGCATTTCCCCCTTATGCCGCCCTAGTGCTTGGCAACGCCGCGCTCGATTTGGCTGGATACGAAAATGTTTGGCTCTCTGATTTATTGCCGCAAGAAGATTCTGAAAATTGGAAAAAAGGTTATCAATCTGTAGTGGAAGTTCCTGGTCGAGTGAATGCGGAAGTTGCAGGGGAAGAATTTCGAGATCAGTCTTTAGCCAAGAAGAAGATCGAACAAGTAATTCAATCCGCGACGGAAACACAAAAGACGGGTACACAATTCGGAAAACCTGAAAGGTAATAGTGATATCATGGCGAAAATTGGTTTAGTCTTAAGACCGGGCATGCCCGAAATAAAAAAATTAGGAAGAGAGCTTCTTGATTGGGCCAACAGCAACGGCCATCAAGTCTTACTTGGATTAGACGCCGCCAAGGTCCTCAAAATGTCAGGCGGTTGCAGCCCCCAAGAGCTTGCTGCGCACACCGACCTGATAGTGAGTCTGGGTGGCGATGGCACTCTGATCGGTGTGGCGCGCTACGTTTCAGAAAAATCACCGTTAATGGTGGGGGTGAATTTCGGTACGCTTGGATTTTTAACTGAGATCTCTCCAAACGAGCTCTTCCACACATTAACTGAACATTTTAACGGGACAGGCCTTGCGGGCGAGCGCAGTCTTTTGCGTGCCGAAGTGTATCGCGGCCCCAAGGTTATCTTCGCGTCCCAGGCCGTAAACGACGTGGTTCTTCAAAAAGGTGTGCGCGAAAAACTGGTAGAGTTGGACATCGCCGTCAACGATGAGGCCGTGATGCGCTTAAGAGGAGATGGAATCATAGTCTCGACCCCGACCGGTTCCACGGCATATTCCTTAGCGGCAGGAGGCTCTATCGTGTATCCCTTACTAAGCGTAATATTAATCACCCCGATTTGCCCGCACTCTTTAAATGTCCGTCCCTTAATCTTACCTTTAGAAAAACTGATAACGCTTCGCATCCCTCCGTACGATGGTAAGGTTTTTCTAATTATCGACGGACAAGACTCCATGCAACTCGCCGCAGGGGATGAGATACGAGTTTGCTGTTCTCCCAACAAAGTGCGTTTCGCCAGATCCCCTAAGCGCAGCTACTTTGAGATTCTGAGAGGCAAGCTTAATTGGGGACTCGGAAACAGCTCTAACTTGCAATAGACTCAGATGGTAGAAATTTTTCGGGCTGATTCGATTAAATTGCTTCTATGTCTTGCTATGATGGTGTTGACTCTCCCCTTCAGTGCCAGGGCGGCGCCGCAGGTAACTCTAACCGCTGAACCCATGAATGACTACAGGTCGGTCGTATTCACGTTTGTTCAGAACGATTTGGCCTCGATGGAGGGCTGTCATTATAACTTATTTGCCGCCGACGCCGCCAAAGACCTGCGCACCTTGCCCGGGAAGGGCTTAAGTATAGCTACATTTTTTAAAGCCTCAAATTTTATCCAAATCATTGCTGGCCCATTACCGCACTTGGCGAGGAACTTTGGGCTCGACAAGCCCAGGATTCGCCGTAGCGTAAGGGTATATTTTCGTACTTTGCTATCATGTCCTCTGGCAACAAACGGGTATGGGCAGACTATTTATGTTAATATGCACACTTATAAAGGCGGCCGTTTCAGAACGGTTAAGCATTTACGACTGAGTATGAAATATCATATGCGCTATTATGAGCCCGGGTAAGGAAGTATGTTAAGTGAACTCCGCATCAAAAATTTCGCGTTGATAGAAGATCAACTAGTTTCATTCGCTAATGGATTAAATGTTATTAGCGGCGAAACAGGTGCCGGAAAGTCGACTGTCATGCAAGCGCTTGAGATCGTTTTAGGCGGAAAGCCCAAGAATCAGCTAATACGCAGCGGAGCCGAGGCTTTTGAAGTGGAGGCGCTCTTTGACCTTACGCAGCTTCCCGCAAGCGTAAGGTCGGAGCTTCCGGAAATCGCACGTGGGCAAGAATTATTAGTCTCGCGCAATTTTAACTTGGCCGGAAAGGGGCGAGTCCTAATAAACGGTAAGCTTGGTAGCGTCACTTTACTCTCAGAAATTGTTGGAAAGATCGTGCATATTTGTGGGCAAGGACAACAAACAAGGCTTACGGATTCCAGATATCATCTGGATCTGATCGACGAATATGCCAACAACGCCGAGCTGCTTTCACAATACGGAAGTCTTTATCAAGCTTGGCAAACTTTATCTCAAAAAGAGAAAAATTTGGCCTCGGACTCGCAAACAGTCGAGCGACGTCGAATCGAGCTGGAAGATTTCATCGGCGAGCTTACAAGTCTCAGCTTAACGCCCGAAACGCGCATAACTTTGGAACGCGAGCTTCGTACTTTAGAAAATGCCCAAGAACTTCTGGCTTTGCTTCAGGAGTGCGAGCAGAGTTTGAACTCTCCTGGTGCGCTTTTTGACTCGCTAAAAATCTTGCGTGTGAACGTTCAGAAACTGGCAAAGTTCTTAGATGCGGGAACTCCACTTGTAGCCGACCTGGAAAAAGGGCGGGAAACGTTGGAAGGTGTTTCGTTCGCCTTAGGGCAATTTGGTAAAGATGCAGAGCCCAACCCTGAGCGGCTAGAAGACCTACAAGAGAACCTCTCAAAGATCTCAAGGCTCGAACGAAAGTATCGCACAGACGTTGCCGGACTTTGCGAAATGCTTGCAGCCGCTCAAGCTGAGTTGACGGCGCTTGAGTCTCCGCCTTCGTTAGAGGCCCTGCGGGCAGAGATTAAACTCGCCGAGCAGGCTGCACTAACATCTGCTAAAAAGTTAAGCAAAAGACGGCGCGAATGCGCCGAAAAGTTCTCAGATGAAGTCGAACGCGAGCTGGCTGAACTAAACATGAAGGCTGCCAAAATCAGGGTGGATCTTAACGAGCGCGAATTGGGTCCTCACGGCCAAGAATTGGGAGTGTTTATGTTTCAACCCAACCCGGGCGAGGGGTATAAGCTACTCTCCGAGATCGCCTCGGGTGGGGAACTTTCCAGAATTCTCTTGGTTCTAAAAAAAGTCTTGCGGGATCGCTCCGGGGTGAACGTTTTGGTTTTTGATGAAGTCGACTCAGGAATGAGCGGAGCACACGCCAGGGCCGTTGGCGAAAAACTATACGAACTCGCCAAACTCTCTCAAGTAATCTGCATTACGCATCTGCCTCAGGTAGCCTCTTTAGCTGACCATCATTTGGTAGCTTCAAAAGTCGAGGGTAAGCGTACCCACACAACCATTCGCCCGGTGTCAAAGGGCGAGCGAGTAGACGAAGTCGCGCGTATGATCTCGGGATTTGAAATCACTGAAGCTTCAAGGGCCTCTGCCAGAGAACTCCTAGCCGCGCAGGTATTTGCTCAAAAACCCCGGGCGAAGCAGGGATATTAATAGGTAGCGCCGACGACTCGTCGGCCGGTGGTTATAGTGGCATTATCGTTTAGGGCGT
>CAZVWV010000145.1:0-8900 GCA_964631745.1 uncultured Bdellovibrionales bacterium | reverse complement strand
AAGATTTAGTGCAACTTCGTGGCACCGGCAGGCGAATCGCCTGCGCTCCATAATACTCTAGCCCCAAGCCGTACTAGCACTTTACCTATTATGGAGCGCGGACGACTCGTCCGCCGATGGTTATAGTGGCACTACAGTTGAGGGCGAAGCCACCCCCTGTTCGCACCTGGCACTCTACCCTCTACCCTGGGTTTATGAGCAGATAAAAAAACCGGCTCTGAAAAGGTGTTAGCCTATCAGAACCGGCGAAGAAAGTAGCGAGGCACTAAATTTAGCACCTTGAATCGGTGAATTAGGTCTTCTCTATAGAGTCTTCAGTTTGCACCGAAGAGTTCTTTTCTATGCTCACCTACTTTTCTTTTCAGTAAAATATCTTTAAGGTGTGCCCAAGACGGCCCGCTTATTCCACTGCTTGCAGTTCGACAAGCAGACCGTCAAGTGCTTACCCGGTTAGTAAACCGTGTTAGCTTATCTCAAGAGCGATAGCGCTAACGATGGTTGCTGGTTAGCCTGACTCAAAACCGCAGTACCGGCTTGTTGCAAGATACCAAGTCTGGTTAACTCTGCAGCCTCTGTCGCCACGTCTACGTCGCGGATACGGCTTTCGGCAGCAGCGAAGTTTTCGCGAGCAACCGATAGGTTATTAATCGCAACTTTTAGTCGTGACTCAGCCGCTCCCAGTTTACCTCGGGTCGAAGCCAAAGACTCAATCGCCAAGTTCACCGCATCTAGAGCGGCACGAGCAGCGGATTGACCCTCTGATATCGTGTTGCCGTTGATTGAGTAAACGAGAAGCGAGGAGTTGGTTCCAGCCAATCCGAGCGCTGCCAGAGTTCCCTGCACGCCTGTGTAGGAAATCTGAGAGGTCGAGGCGGAATCGAAACCTACCTGTAGCACCAAGGTGCTGTTACCAGATAGCAATCGGACGCCGTTGAACTCGGTAGTAACTGCGATACGTTCAATTTCAGACGACAACGCCACGAACTCGTTGGTTAGAGCTGAACGTTGAGCGACTGAAAACACTCCGTTTGCGGATTGTTCTGATAGCTCTGCGAGACGAGACAAGGTGTTACCGATTTCCGCTAAGGCCGCATCAGCGATAGCAATGGTTGAAATACCATCGTTTGCGTTTCTTATCGCAACACTTGCCACTCTCTGATCAGCTCTTAACGAGTCGGCAATCGCAAGTCCTGCGGCGTCGTCGCTAGCTGTATTGATACGTTGACCGGAACTTAATCGCTCGAAGACTTTTGCAAGTGCATCCGATGATTGTCCCAAAGATCGTTGTGCCTTTAGGGAGGCTACGTTACTTCCTAGTGTGATTGCCATTTTCTTTTCCTCCGTGAAAATACAAGTCCGGGACTTCCGTCAATCCATGACAGAGATCACAATCGCCTTTCGACGTCTAGGTTTGCGTCTAAAGCCAGACCTGTTTACTAAAGTTGCAAACGCCAAGTCGGTTGTTTGTGGGGCAAACCCGTCCTTTGCGAAAGCAACGTCTTATTTGCGGATTTTGCAGCGGAGATGCTAGGAAAGTATTACTTTCTTTGACATGACACGCTTGAAAACCCTCTGCTATCTTCTAAACTTGGTATACGTCCAGTAGTGCTAAAAGCTTGAGAGGGAATTTCGTTTGATTTTATTTGTGGGATTATTCAATAAGTTAGGAATGGAATAGGGCTTTGCGGAGAAGGGGGCTTTTGTATAACATTTGGGGACCGGCCCTTTTGTTGGTTTCCGTAAGGAGAGGGTATAAGGGGCAGAAATTTATCAGGAGTAATTTATCTATGCGAAATGTTAAGCTTATTTTGGTTCTAGCGATTGCGTTGGGGTCGTTTGCTTGCAGTCAACCATTGTCCGGTCGTGAAAAAGGCGCGCTTGCTGGGGGCGCTTTGGGATCCGGACTTGGAGCAATTATCGGACATGCAACCGGACATACCGGTGCGGGTATTGCAATTGGCGGCGCCGCTGGTGCAATTAGTGGCGGTCTGATCGGAAACGAATCTGATAATCAAGACGCTGCGCGCCGCGACCAAGACGAAAGAATTCAGAGACAGAACGAAGAGCTGCGTCGTCAACGAAGAGAAATTGAAGAGATTAAAAGACAGAAGACTGGAGATTATTAAGTAAAGCTAACTGCCCTGCGCGGAGCAGGAATCTTATGGAGCACCGGCCGACTCGTCGGCCGGTGGTGATAAAAGCACTCCTTGTTAGGGCGCAGCCACCTCCCGTTCGAACTTATTGCTGCCTGTCGGCCTAAGATTTAGTGCAACTTCGTGGCACCGGCCGACGAGTCGTCGGCGCTCAGAATGAATGGGGAATCGAAGAAAAAAAGAGGCTCTGAACTTCTCCCGACTATTCGCCCCAGAAAGTCAGGATAATTCAGAGCCCAAGAAGTAGCGAGGTCTAACGCGTGCGGCATACCCTTTCTGCGAGATAAGCTTCACGCGTTGTTTTCAAGCAAAGTTTCGAGCTTGCGCTCTATCGTTTCCGGTCCTTTTGGGACCGGAAACTGTAGAGAGCACGTCTACTAACGTAGCAGGTTAAGTGCCAAGGCCGGCTGTTGATTAGCCTGAGCCAAGACAGCTGCACCAGCTTGCTGCAAGATACCGAGTCTTGTTAACTCAGCAGCTTCAGAAGCCACATCCACGTCGCGGATACGGCTTTCAGCGGATGCGAAGTTTTCTTTAGCAACCGCCAAGTTATTAATAGCAACTCGTAGTCGCGATTCAGCAGCACCCAATTTACCTCGGGTAGATGCAAGTGAATCAATCGCAAGATTGACCGCGTCGAGCGTTGCACGCGCAGCTGACTGACCCTCAGAGATGGTGTTACCGTTAATCGAGTAAACCAACAATGAGGAGTTCGCCGACGCTAGTCCAAGCGAAGCCAACGTTCCTTGCACACCTGTATAGGAGATCTGCGAAGTAGAGGTTGAATCGAAACCAACCTGGAGAACTAATGAACTGTTTCCAGATAATAGTTTCACACCGTTGAACTCGGTTGTGACAGCGATACGCTCAATTTCTGAGGAGAGCGCTACGAATTCGTTTGTTAGAGCCGAACGCTGCGCTACCGAAAACACTCCGTTTGAGGATTGTTCTGATAGTTCTGCGAGACGACTTAACACGTTACCGATTTCTCCAAGCGCCGAGTCTGCAATGGCGATTGTCGAGATACCGTCGTTAGCGTTTCTTATTGCGACGCTGGCCACACGACCATCAGCGCGAAGTGCGTCAGCGATAGCTAATCCCGCTGCGTCGTCACTTGCTCTGTTGATACGTTGTCCGGATGAGAGTCGCTCGAAGGTGGCAGATAATTGTTCACCTGCCGACCCTAATCTTCGTTGCGCCTGAAGTGACGCAATGTTTGTACCTAGTGTAACTGACATGACATTTCCTCCTTGAACCAATACACCAACTCAGGTCTATTCCTTGACCTAAGCGAAGAAGCGACGCCAAATGGCTCACTCCTTAGATCTAAACAGCTACTGGGTACGGCGCTGGTAAGCCAAAGCCACCTCAACCGTCTCCACCAAACTTGTTAGGTAAACCACACACACTTTTTTGCAGTTATCCTTAGTTTTGATATACGGCGGGGGAAATGCTTTTCTTTAGCAGTATTTTATTAAGCCCTGAAAGGAAGGTTGACGGGAATTTGTTAGGAGGCGCGCTGAGTGCGTGAATTCACAGCAAAAAATAGCCATAGCAAGAGCAGGGCAAGGTAGATACGATCGTTGAAGTATTTCGTGTAAAAAGTGAGATCTTGTAAGGCGTAAACTTCGCCTTTTAGGACACCTTCAGAGAAGGCTGGCAGCGACTGGCTGGTGCGGCCGATAGGGTCAATCACCGCTGTGAGCCCGGAATTGGTAGAGCGCAAAAGGTAGCGACGATTCTCAATCGCGCGAAAGCTTGCGATCAAATTGTGTTGAAAGGGCGCCACGCTATCTCCGAACCAGGCGTCATTGGTAAGATTCACCAGTATTTGAGCACCTGACAAAACGGCGTCGCGTGAAAGCTTGGGAACAACATCCTCGTAACAGATCAGGGGTGACAAGCTGTAAGCCTGATGGCCCGATAAAGATTTAACCTCGAATATTTTGATAGCCTTGCCCGCTGTAAAATCCGGCGTTTCGTGAATGGAGCCGATCCAGGGCATATACTTTTCGAAGGGCGTATATTCGCCGAATGGCATTAAGATCTGTTTATGATAGGGCTCTTGCATGCTGCCATCTGCTTGAACAAGCACGGCACTGTTGAAAAACTCAGCCTCCGAATTAAATGTCAGCGCTCCCACCAATAGCGGGCCTTGGAGTTGTTGGGCAAATCTTAACTCGGAACTACCAGAGAGATCGCGCTGTTTGGCGGAAATCCATTCCTGCAAGACCGACTCAGGCCAGACAGTCAGTTGATTGGGCTGTGAGGTTTGCATGGATAGCTCCGCGTAGCGGTGCGAGTTAACCTTAAACATTTTGACGTCATGCTTATCCTCAACGGTTACATTGCCCTGCACTAGAGCGACAGAGACGGGTGTGCCGGTCGATGTGCCGTTCAGAGAGTTGAAGTAATCTATACGGGCGCTGCCGAAAATTATGCTTAGCAGAAGTGCCACGGCAGGAAAGATCATAGCTCGGCTTCGAAAGCGCGCATGTTGACGCTGGAGCGAACACACAGCCGCATCACACACCCACAACATAACAAAGGCGATCAAAGAGTGTCCGCCTATTTCGGCAATTTGCGCAAAGGGCAAAAAGCCGAGCTGCGTATGGCCTAGAGACCATGGAAAAATACGCAGGCTGTACTGTTCACTTAATATCCAGGTAAGAGCGGGTATAAGGTAATATTGATCTAATGCCGAACCTTTCAGTCTGTTGGCTGCCCAAAGCCAGATCGGAAACTGTAGAGCGCTCAAGGTAACGAATAATCCAAAAATCAGAGCGGTTTCGAACCAATTAAAGCCGCCAAATGCGGAGATGGTTGAAACCATCCACCAAAACCCGATCAGGTGTAGCAACAGGCCGCCTAGATATATATGCCGATGTTTGGCTCCCGTTGATCGAAAAAAGGCACAATACAGCAAAGCCGAGAGCCAACTCAAAATGGCGCAGAGCGTGGACGCTGGAGTGAGCCAGGCCAGTGCCAAGCTCAAGCTGGCGCATAATGCTAGAAATAAGGGCATGTGTTAAAAAGGGTTCTCACTATACGACTCACCCGCCAAGAATGTTTCTATCCAAAGCAGCCTGTTGTATTTTGAAGTTCTCTCGCTCCTACATGTCGATCCGGTCTTGATCTGGCCAGCGCCAGTTGCCACCGCTAGATCCGCGATAGTTGTATCCTCAGTTTCGCCGGATCTATGGGAGATTATAGCGCGATAAGCGTTGTGTTGGGCGAGTTGAATCGCTTGCAAGGTCTCTGTGACAGTGCCGATCTGATTAAGCTTTACTAAAATTGCGTTGGCCACGCCTTCTTCTATACCGCGCGCCAGGCGCGCTACGTTTGTGACAAAAAGATCATCGCCCACGAGTTGAACCCGTGAGCCGATTCGGTCGGTAATAAGCTTCCAGCCCGCCCAGTCATTCTGATCAAGACCATCCTCGATGCTGACCAAAGGATATTTGTCGAGCCAGGACTCATAAAGACTAACCAGATCTTCGGAGGAAAGCTGCTCTTTGGTACTCTTCTTTAAGATATATTTTCCCGTCTTTGGATCGTAAAATTCGCTGGCTGCCACGTCCAACGCGATAGACACTTCTTCGCCTGGTTGATAACCGGCGTCCGTAATAGCATCTACCAAGCACTTAATAGCCTCGTCCGCAGATTCCAAATCCGGAGCGAAACCGCCTTCATCGCCAACAGCGATGATTAAGCCACGCTTCTTTAAGTTCTTCTTAAGTGTATGAAAGACCTCGGAGGCTATGCGGATATTTTCGAAAAAAGTAGTGGAGGCATGTGGCACCAACATGAATTCTTGAAAATCAATAGAATTTGCGGCGTGTGCGCCACCATTTATCACGTTTACCATCGGCACAGGAAGTTTACGAGCGTTTGGACCGCCCAAGTATCTAAAGAGAGGAGTCCTCAAGAAATTGGCACCAGCATGCGCGGCCGCTAAGCTCACCGCCAAAATAGCATTGGCACCCAAGTTTGATTTATTATCGCTGCCATCAAGCTCAATTAGTTTACGATCAATCGCGCTCAGTTCCAAAACATCGAAACCGCAAATCGCCGGAGCGATTTTTTCTTTAATATTTTGAACAGCAGTAAGCACACCCTTGCCCATATAACGGCGATCATCCCCGTCTCGTAATTCGTGGGCTTCGTATTCTCCGGTAGATGCACCGGAAGGCACCATGGCCTGAGCGCTCGTGCCGTCAGAAAGTTCCATAAGGGCCGCAACCGTGGGAAATCCCCTGGAATCGAGGGCCTCATAGGCAGAGATTTTAGAAATGGTAGAATGCCGAATGTGGTTCATATAATTGCTCCAGCGTCTAAATACCGTGACTAGAGCAGCTTAAGACCTATAGCAATTAATGGCAAGGCTAGTTAGAATCGGGGATAAGTCAATATTAAAGAAAAGGCATGGTTCGGATTAAATCAATTGTGATTGTTTGTGTTTCAATTGCGATCCTTTCGTTGGCAGTTTTTTATGATGACTCATTATCTAAACTATTTCTGATTAAGGAGAGCCTAAGCTTTCAAGAGAGAGAAAATCACGAGCTGCGTCATCGTGTTGATGAACTCGATGCTAAAATTAATGGGTTGCAACATGATCCGCGTTCACTGGAGCGTGCCGCGCGGAATGAGTTAGGCATGGCTCGCCCAAATGATCTGATCTTTGTCTTCGAAGAAGGGGCAAAAAAGTGAAGAGGAGTTCGTTAATAAAGGGCAAGTATAGTAAGGAAAAGCCGGTAAGGGGGGGCGTGCCCATGAGCGCTCAAGCGGTGCTTCAGCTTGCGCTTGGCAGATTAGGGCTGGACCGAGAAATTGCAAAGTATCACTTTGTGTTGCATTGGAAGGATGTGGTGGGCGAGTCGATCGCCAAGAGATCCCGACCGGAAAGCCTGAAGAATGGGTTACTTCGCGTGCGGGTGAGTGACTCTGTTTGGGCCCAAGAGCTAAGTTTTCATAAGCAAGCGATTCTTAAGCGTTTGAGCAAGTTCGTCGAGGCCGATCAAGCGCCTCGCGACATGATGTTCTTCGTAGGAAGTTTATAAACCCGTTCAATAAGTCAACCAGGAGTAGTAAGCTAAAACAGTTATGTCGTCAGTCTCTGTTATAATTCCGGTCTTTAATCAACTTGAATACACGCGTGATTGCGTCGAATCCTTGTTGCGCTTTAAAGATGTAGACGAACTAGAGATTCTAGTGGTCGATAATGGCTCAACCGACGGCACTAAGGAATATTTAAGTACGCTTGCAAGCAATGCAGATATCTTCAAGATTCTTAACTTCGAATCTAATCAAGGTTATGCGTGCGCCAATAATCTTGCGGCACAGTCTGCCAGCGGCGAGCTGCTAATTTTTCTAAATAACGACACGGTAAGCATCGGTCCCTGGTTATCCACATTGCTGGAGCCGCTAACTAACGATGCCGCGGTCGGTGTAGTAGGGGCACGCCTCATATATCCAAACTGGGATTTAATAAATTCAGCCGGATATGTTTATAGCGCCACGGTAGGCGCCTTTTATCCAATATATGAGATGATGGAGCCGTTTTTGCCTGCCGCCAATAAACGTCGCGAGTATCAGGCCTTGCTTGGGGCCTGTGTCGCCATGCGCGCTCATGAATTTCGGGCTTTGGGAGGGTTCAGAGACATCGGGCTAGAAGACATCGATTTATGCTTACGAGTGAAGCAGAAAAACCAGCGGATTTTATATGTCCCCGAGGCTAGCCTTTATCATTTCGGCTCTGTGACTTTGCACAACAGTGATATCGCACAGATTCCGCCCAGCACCACGCAGGAATTTAAGAAAGCTTGGGGGGCCACTCTTCAAGCTGACGATCAGCAGTATTATGACGCTGACGGATACAAAGTTGAAGAGATCCGGGACGGCAGAATTCTGCTTGATGCGCCGGAAGCGAAGTCACGAGGACTTTTAGCCATTGCCATTATTAAATTTCGTCAGCAGCAGCTCGACCAAGCCGAAGCCTATCTTAGAGAGGCTATTAGCATAGACTCCACCAACCGTGTGGCACGTTCTGAGCTAGTACTGTTATTGATTGAAAAAAGACAGGTCAGAGAAGCCCTAGATCTAAGCGCCATGTTAGTTCAAGAATTTCCCACCTTTATTCCAGCCGCCCTATGTCACGCGCAGCTTTTAGCGCACACAGGAAACCAATCCGAAGCGCGAGACGTTTTGAAGTCCATTCTAGAAACTCCCTCCCTTGCGGCCTTTCAGAAGCGCTCTGTTAATATGGTGGCTGCGGCTATTGGGTAGGGTACACAGAAAGGCTGCGATTGATTAGCGCGCGAAAAGCGAACAAGAGAGAAAGAGCACTTTATGAAATCAATAAAAGAGTTCCCATTTGACAAAGCCCGTTGCGTGACGGAATCGGAAGTGCGAAAGGCAAGAAAAGCTATTGCAAGACTGACTGGTAAAGTTCGGCCGCGGCGAATGGGTCGACCGCCCAAAGCTCCGAAGCTGAAGTACATCCCCATATCCTTAAGGCTTCATCCACGTGCGCTCAGATGGGTGAAGGATCAGGCAAAACTCAAGTCGCTCCCATATCAAACAATCATTAACCAATTGTTACTGAAAGAAGTGCCCTAGAACCTGAGTTTCGCGGTGAGATTACTAGTCGCCGCCCGCCACATCTCAGAAATGTTGCGGGAGTTTAGATTAATAAAAGCATACCATCCATGCGTGTCCGGTAGAAAGGTGGCGGTGATGCCGTAAATT
>CAZVWV010000144.1:3427-8972 GCA_964631745.1 uncultured Bdellovibrionales bacterium | reverse complement strand
CGCCTGCCGGTGCCTAGAACTTGCACTAAATCTTAGGCCGACAGGCAGCACTAGGCGCGAGCAGGTGGTGGCTTCGCCCTCAACTGTAGTGCCACTATAACCATCGGCGGACGAGTCGTCCGCGCTACGTAATATCTCGTGCTTTCCCCGGCTTTTTGAGCAATTACCCCCTGGGTTAGTACATGAGCGCGCTCATTCGTTGTTTTTCGCGCATTCCGTAATATTATTCCAATCCCGGCGTGCACATTACGCTATCTTGATCTAGCATGAACACGGAGGCGTACCTATGAAGTTAATACAAATCTTAACCGTAATTTTCTTGGGCTTTGCGACGCGGAGCGTCTTAGCAGAAAGCTGCGGCCAACGTGCCGACGCTGATGTGGTCATCATGATTGACCGCACCGGATCTATCACCTCCACGAACCTTGCAAGAGAACGTGCAGCTGCCAAAGCTCTGCTCGGCTATTTCTCGTCCGCCATATTAAAGCCAAGGGTCGCGATCGGTTCTTTCAACGTGGTAAACGGCTCGCCTAGCGCGCGCATTGAAAATAACCAGCACCTTACCGACGACTACGGCACTGATGGACAAAATGCCACTAGACTTTACGCGGCTATAAACGGCATTACATTCTCAAACGGCAGAACGGATCTCGCGGCGCCTATCTCAGCCGCACAGACCGAACTCTCGGCGCACGCCTTAGGAGACAGCCGACATATAATCTTAATTACTGACGGCATAGCCAATGAAGTTGGCGGCCCTAGCCCCAGCGAGTGCTCAGGTGGTAATCCGGGAGCAACGGCGCGCACTGCCGCCATTAACGCCAAGAATGCGGGCACCACGATTTTTGGGATTCACTATAACGATGATGGCTCTTGCCCAACCGGCACGGGCGAGACATTTCTTCTAGGAACGAATCTCTTAGAGCCGATCGTATCGGGCCCGGAATTCTTTTACGAGGCAGAGACCGATCTCTCGAACCTCTCCCATATCTTAATTCAGATCTCCCAGTATTTAGGATGCGATGATGGGGACCCCTGCACGGCAGACGCCTGCATCAGCGAAACTGATACCTGCCAGTACACACTAATTTGCCAACCCACCCCTACCCCGACTCCCGTGCCAGTCATAGATTGCTTAGGCGTGCCGGGAGGCTCGGCCGTGATCGATCGTTGCGGCGTTTGCGCCGGTGACGGCACCTCATGTCTGGGATGCACCGATGTCAACATTAGCAGTCAACAAGTTGCGCTGGACTCAAACGCCCTTTCGCAAAACAATCTAATCCAAAGCGCTCTTAGAACGCTAGCTCGCGTGGACGACAATTCGCGAACGAGCCGCAATTATATTAGGCGCACGGCAAACTCCGCCAAGCAGCTCTATCTGGACAACTGGCACCTTACCTATTCGCTGCCGCAACTGTTCACATCCTGCATTAACGCCACCTTTTGCGCCCAAAACGATAACACCGGTGTTCTGAGAAAGTACGATAACAACTCAACTAAGCTTTATAACATGGCCAAAACCGTAACCAGCCGCATTAAACGTTTCTCCAGCAGGCATACCAGAAGCGCCAACAGCTTAGTTAAGCGCGCCAAGAGCATGCATCAGCGAAACTTGACTATCTCTGCTGCCCTGCCTAAGATTTCGAGCGTTTGCTCGTAAAAATTAGGTGCGGGAGCTGCAATTTGAGCGATATCAGTCAGGAGATCTCAGAGTTCGGTCAAACAATCTTCAAGGCGATTGGAGACGCTCAGCCTTCATCTTTTAACAAAAACTACTGGTCAGGCCGCATCATGGAGTGGGCCATGACCCGCCCGGACTTTAAGCTTAATATGTTTAGGCTGGTCGATGTTCTGCCTTCCTTGAAAGATTCCCAAGCCATCGCCCGCCACGTCAACGAATATCTAGGTACCGTCGCCAAAGAGATGAACTGGCTGTTTCGCTGGGGGCTAAATATGCGCACCGATTCCTGGCGCGCTAAATTTACCGCGAGGTGCGTGAACTACGCCGTGCGCAACATGGCGGCACAGTTTATCGCCGGTGAAAATGCCAGGGCGGCGCTTGGCCCGTTGAAACGCATCCGACGCCGAGGTTTGGCATTTACTGTAGATCTTTTAGGTGAGTTTTCAGTCTCTGAGCGCGAAGCCACACAGTACCTCGAACGGTATATGGAGGCCCTAGGCACTCTTGGGCGGGAATTTAAAAGCGGTACAAAATCTGTTATGCCCGGCCACCCCGGAGAACAGAGTGCTAATTGCATCTCAGTCAAATTAACAGCCTTGTATTCTCAAGTTAATGTTCTGAATTCTGAGCGCAGCTTACGAATCTTATCTGACAGACTAGCCGCCATTGCCGCCCGCGCCAAAGAGCTGGGCGCGCTCTTATACGTTGATGCCGAAGACACCGCCTCAAATCAGATTATCTATAAAGTATTTTGCGAAGTCTTTAGCTCAAAAGAGTTCAAAGATTTTCCAATCCCAGGCATAGTCTTACAAGCCTATCAATTCGCCGCCGACGAAATCTTGGAGAAACTCTTGGAATTGGGTAAGTCGCGTGGCGCACCCATTGCGGTTCGCCTGGTTAAAGGGGCTTACTGGGATCACGAAACTATCCTGTCGCAGCAAAACGGATGGCCCTCCCCGCTCTTTTCGCATAAGCAGAGCTCCGATGCCAATTACGAAAGGCTCTCCCGAAAGCTGATCGACAACTACCAACTGGCCATGCCCGCCTTTGGCTCCCACAATGTGCGCTCGCTCTCTCATGCCTGCATTTACGCCAAACAAAAAGGCTTGGGCCCCAAAGATTTCGAGCTGCAAATGTTATACGGCATGGCCGATCCTATCGCCGATGCTTTTAAGAATAGCGGCTACTTGGTTAGACTTTACGTGCCGCTTGGCGAAACATTACCAGGCATGGGATATCTCGTAAGGCGTTTATTGGAAAACACCTCCAACGAGTCTTTCTTGCGCCATTCATTTTTCGATGAGGATGACTTCGACCAATTAATGAAAGAGCCGATTTTTAGCGAGGAGAGCGCAAGTGTTTAAAAATGAACCATTAACTGATTTCACCGTTGAAGCCAATCGTAAAGAGATGCACTCCGCATTAACGGCGCTTGAAGCAAAGATTAGCTCAGGCTCGCTGCAGGCCTTCCCCATTATTTCAGGGAACGAGATTAAGAGCGGCAAAAAATTCGAGCGCGAGGATCCCAGCGATACAGACACCCTTATCGGCACAACCCATTTCGCTACGGTAGAAAATGCCGACGCCGCTCTTAAGAGTCTGGCTGCTTATTCTGGCACATGGCGCCGCACCCCAGCCAACGAACGCGCCGCCGTCCTCCATAAGGCGGCAAGTATAATGCGCCAACGCAAATTCCATCTCAACGCGCTCATTATTCGTGAAGCCGGCAAGTCCTGGAAGGAAGCCGACGGCGACGTGGCCGAGGCCATCGATTTTTGTGACTACTACGCAGAAGAGATGCTCCGTCTTGCCCCTCCAGTGCGCACACAGGAGGTGC
The DNA here is from genome assembly GCA_964631745.1 of uncultured Bdellovibrionales bacterium. Lineage (GTDB taxonomy): Bacteria > Bdellovibrionota_C > UBA2361 > UBA2361 > JBGSMV01 > CAZVWV01. The sequence goes on along the minus strand of CAZVWV010000144.1, from coordinate 5,454 downwards.
CAGGCGAAGACAATTTCTATCTATATCAACCGCGCGGCATCTGTGTAGTAATTTCCCCCTGGAATTTCCCTTTGGCGATCGCTTGCGGGATGACCGTGGCCGCCCTTGTTACGGGAAACGTAACCGTTCTTAAGCCGTCGGAGCAGACTGGCTTAATTGCCTATGAGTTCTCGAAGATCCTTTTAGAAGCAGGCTTACCCAAAGAAGCTTATGCTTTCTTGCCTGGCGTGGGAGAAGAGATCGGCGAGTTCTTGGTGAATTCCCCGAGCGTTAATATGATCTGTTTCACCGGATCAAAGGCCGTGGGGCTTCATATTATTCAACGCGCCTCAATCGTTCATCCAGAGCAACATTCGGTAAAGCGGGTTGTAGCGGAGATGGGCGGAAAGAACGCCGTGATTGTCGATGAAGATGCTGATCTAGATGAAGCCATCCGAGGAATCTTGCAGTCAGCCTTTGGATTCTCCGGACAGAAATGTTCAGCTTGCTCTCGCTTAATCGTAGTCGGCAACAACTATGAAACCCTTTTAGCACGGCTGGCTGAATCGGCCGCAGATTTAGTCCTAGGAAAGGCTCAGGACCCCTCTGTTTTTACTGGACCGGTGATCGATCGAGAGTCGCAAACTAGAATCCTAGAGACGATTTCAGAAGCTAAGAAGAATCACAGCGTGCTGCTTCAGGGCCATCAACCTACGGGCGGCTATTTTGTACCGCTCACGATCTTTCGTGACGTCGACACTCAGAGCGCCCTCTGGAAGGAGGAGATCTTCGGGCCTGTTCTGGCAATCACGCAAGCCAAGTCCTTCGAGCACGCTGTTACGCTGGCCAACCAATCCCAGTACGCCCTAACCGGCGGGCTATTCAGCCGAAGTCCCAAAAATATTCAGTTTGCCAGGGAAGAATTCGCAGTCGGCAATCTCTATATTAATAGAGGCTGTACCGGGGCACTTGTTTGTCGACAACCCTTTGGCGGGTTTAAGATGTCCGGGGTAGGTTCTAAAGCTGGCGGTCCTGATTACCTAATTCAGTTTATGGAGCCGCGCGTTATCACTGAAAACACTATGCGAAAAGGCTTTGCCCCATAACAACGTTCTTTTATTGCCCTAATCTGCCGCTCAATACCGTTTAAGAGTTTTTCGCATTCATCCGATCTCCATAAGGCATGATCCTGATTAATAGGCATATCTCCATCTTGTTAATATGACTGAGCAAAAAGTGGGTCGCACAACGCAGGTAATGACTCGCCCATCGCTGCCGGGAAGCGCGGGCGACGGAACCGCATCTATTGTGCGCCTGATCGAGAGCGGCGAAGAGGCCAGACGGGTATTCCACTCCATCGTGGAGTGCGCCACCAACACGCCCGGAGTGAAAGCTGCCGGAATCTTTCTTCCAAACGAGCGTTCAGCCACCCAGGAGCAGGAGTTAGTCGCACAGTATGGCGGCTTCGAGCCTGAACCTAGCTCTGAGACTCAGAGCTCACCGCTGCAAAGCTCTGTCACCACGGCTCACAAAAATTCTTCGGGGCATTACTGTTACTTCGACATCATCTGCTTAGGAGCGCCGATCGGATCGGTGGCAGTGATCACAACCGAAACTTTATCAATCGAAGCCAATACAAAACTCGCCAACCTAGCGCACCATACTGGGGTTGTATTCGAGCGACATCGACTCTCAAACACCCTGCAACACTTCCTTGATCGATTGCAAGTGCTAAATGAATTGAATCAGTTGATCGCCAGCAACGTGGGACTTCAACGAATAGTAAAAACACTAGCTCGCGAAAGCGCCTTCCGATTCGCTGCCGATCTTTCGTTGGCCTTCCTGCTGAACGAAGAGAAGACAATCTTAGAGCCTCGCGGCGGATACGGATGCAGCCCCAGTGTGCTCCCCAAGGAGCTTAGCACCAACGGCGGCTTTTTAGGCCAAGTCATGCGCGTGGGCGGGCACATGTCGATCCCGCAGCTTAGTAATTATCAGAATCACGGTTTCTCATTCCTTGAAAAACTGGGGATTAAGTCACTAGATGC
>CAZVWV010000144.1:0-3417 GCA_964631745.1 uncultured Bdellovibrionales bacterium | reverse complement strand
TAGGCTTTCGCCGCGAGAGCAGCATGACTCAAAACGATCTAACGCGATTTGAGGAGTTCGCTCAGGGCGCGGCTGTGGCTATTCAGAACGCAAGAATCCAGGAGCGCATTCAGTCCTACACCGAGCGCTTAGAAGAATTAGTCGAAAGCCGCACGGCAGAGTTAGCTATTCAAAGCAGCCGAGCCGAAGAGGCCAACCGCGCCAAATCTCAATTCTTAGCGAATATGAGCCATGAGCTGCGCACGCCGCTTACAGCCATCGTCGGCTATTCAAGTGTCTTGGCCGACGGAGTTTTTGGCCCACTTCAACCAAAGCAATCTGACGCGCTAAACGCCATCGTAAGATCCAGCGAGCACCTTAAGAATCTAATCGATGACGTCTTAAACCTTGCCCGTATCGAATCCGGCAAAGAGGAGGCCAAACCCACCAAGGTCGTTCTGAAAGATCTACTGAACCAGACTCACCGACTGATGATGCAAACTGCCATAGGGAAAGGGGTGGAGATCTCGTCCTTTACCCTCGACCCTGCCCTGCAAGAGACAGTGCTATTTGTTGACGCCAAACATATTCACCAGATCTTAATTAATCTCATGTCCAATGCGGTCAAGTACACCCCCAGGGGCGGGAAAGTCTGGCTCTCGGTCGAGTCCATGGGCGACAAGATGAAGATCTGCGTGCACGATACTGGGGTGGGCATACCTCCTCACAAACTGGAGAAACTGTTTGAACGATTCGAACGCGGAGAGGATGCCTATAGTCGCAGCCAAGAGGGCACCGGTATCGGTCTAAACCTAACCAAGAATCTAGTGGAATTAAACGGCGGAAGAATCGGCGTCGAAAGTAAAGAAGGCAAAGGTTCAGTTTTCTGGGTTATGATGCCCTGTGCTTCGAAAGACCAAGCACTCCTGACTCAAACAGACAAACAAGATACCAAAGTCATACTGGATGGCCTATCAACCGTGGTAGTTGACGATAATCAAGACACCAGGGAAGTCATAAAACATATCCTAACCGCTGCTGGGGCCAGCGTGCGAACGGCCGCCAGCGTGCGAGAAGGCCTGGCTTTAATCGCCGATTCGCAGCCTGACATCGTGCTCACGGATCTTGCCATCCCCGGAGAGAGTGGCCTAGTATTAATCGAACACATAAGAAGCATGAACGGACCGGCCTCAAATCTACCAATCATTGTGCTTAGCGCGTGCGCATTTCAGGGGGACAAAGAGGCCGCTATGTCGGCTGGAGCATCCTTGTTTATTCCGAAGCCTTTCAGACCGGCAGAGATTACTACTCAAGTTCGACAGTTGACTTTAAAAAACGCTATGGGTGTGGGGATGTCAAAAGGCTAAGATATGACGCTGCCTCCAACAAAAGATTCGCAGGCCGTTGTGGAAGAGACCGGCACCTCAGATGAGTTTATACAGAAGTTGCGCGCAGCTTTGCAACGTGACGGCGATTTTCCGGCAAGCGCCAGAACCGTGGCTGAGCTTAGAGCACTGGTCACAGACCCACGCACCACTGCCTCGCAGGTGACTGAGCTTATATTAAAAGAGCCATCTTTAGGCACGCGCGTGCTACATCTTGTGAACAGCTCCTTTTACCGCCGCGCCAAGCCCATCATGACGGTCAGCCAGGCCGTAATACAGATCGGCATGCGGCCCTTAGCGGAGCTATGCGCCGGACTGATATTGCTACAAAAATTTATCCCCAACGCGCGCCGTGGCGGTCCTTTTTCGGCTTGTCTTCAAAAGACTATCCTAACATCACTTCTGACGAGTTCCTTTTCATCTAATCTGGGAGCCAATGCGGAGGCTCACAAAGGTGACGAAACAGGATATCTGGCAGGTTCTTTTCTTGAGCTTGGAACACTCTTGCTTGCATACTACTTCCCCCAGTTGTACGAAACAGCCATTAAGCGTGCCGAGACAAAAAAACAGGAAGTCAGCAAAGCCATCGAAGAAATTGTCGGCCTAAGCCCGATCGATCTGAGCCTAGAGGTAATTAACGCCTTAAATCTACCAGACTATTATAAACAGACCTTGATTTCTACTAAAGCGATCGAACAAGGACAGGTTACGAGCAACTCTACCCCCATAAACGCCAGCGAAAAGTTGGCCCAGTCACTCTTCGCCTCTCAAAAGATCTCCGGCGTACTCGTGCATAATCCTCATAAAGCCGATCTCGACCAAGCCTTGACGCAGCTAAAAAGCAGGCTGAAGTTTGATGCCGCAATTCTCACGAACGTGCTTACCGAAGTTTCAATCTCATTTAAGAACCACTGCAGCTCGATAGAATTGAGCTGTTCGCCCTTGCCGGATTTTGTAGCGGCGTATAGCCAGCCCAGCACCGTGGAGTCTGGAGACCCTGCCGAAAACGTCAAAGGATCACAATTTGGCGCTTTCGTGGATGAGATTCGGGAGGCGGTTGAAAACCGTGAGCCCACGGCCTCCATCATCACCCGTGTCATGGAGACCTTTGCGTGGAATCTCAACTTTGATCGAGTACTGCTGCTCTTAGTGGCCCCGGGCAAGAAGAAGCTTCAAGGTCGTATGATGTTAGGATCCATTGAAAATTTCGATCCGAAGACTTTCGAGCGGCCTCTAATAGACGGAGTAAGCGAATTTGCGCCGGATTATAAGGCCTATAAGGAGGGTCGCCCGGTTTTCACAGGAGATCCTCTGTTGGAAAACGGCTGGCCCCTGGTAGCCATTCCAATAGGTTTCGGGACCCGTCTGATTGGGATAGTATATGCAGATAGAAGCTCTGGAACAGATAGTGAGATCAGTGCCAGAGAGCAGGCAGCGATAGGTGTGCTTGCGGAACTTCTTGATAGGTCAGTTAGTTTACAATCGCGATGAGCACAGAAATTAAACCTGAAGACAACCAGAGAGAACTTAAGGGCCAGGGGAAGAGGGTGCTGGTGGTGGATGACGATCCCATGATTAGAGACGTTGTCAAAGCTGTCTTAGAGGGCGAAGGCTACCAGGTGGTTTTAGCCGAAGACGGCATCAAGGCCGTTGCTGTAATCGACAGCGAGCCCAGACCGGTGTGTTACACGTTGATAGTATTAGATGTGGTCATGCCCGGCATGAACGGCCTTGATGTCATGACTCGCCTCAAGCTTCATCCACATACTCAATCTATTCCCGTGCTGATGTTGACCGGCGAGGACAAAGCCGAAGACATCATGGCCGGCTACAGCGTCGGCGCCGACTATTACATCACCAAGCCTTTTACCCGGCAGCAGTTGCTTTACGGCGTGAATTTGGTGCTCGGCGGACAGAGCTGACGGGTTCGCAATTTTTGCTCCTCGATGCGCCAACGTATCGCGCCTAATTAAGGAACGCTAAATTAAGTAGCGCTAAATTCCGGAGCGCCGACGACTCGTCGGCCGGTGCCACGGGGTGGCACTAAATGTTA
>CAZVWV010000143.1:0-9114 GCA_964631745.1 uncultured Bdellovibrionales bacterium | reverse complement strand
GGATATCCGGCGGGTTTCGTGTTTGGGCGGGTCTATGGAGGGTGGCTCTAGGGGGGAAGATGGAGGGTGGCTCTAGGGGGGAAGATGGAGGGTGGCTCTAGGGGGGAACAAAGTTTAACCGTGTTCTGATAAGTGCTCCTTACGACTCGCTCGGCCTTAAGTTTTGCATTTAGTCGGTCGAGTTCCTTAGCTAGTATATGGCCATATTCGAAATCAATTCTCTTTAATTTTAATAGGGGGAATAGGCACAGCCTACGCACCCAACAACGGAAATGAACACCTTGAAAGCTAAATTAACTCACTTGGTATTGGCTCAGTCGTTGTTTGTCTGCTTATTCGTCCTGCCTGCGCAAGCTGATACGTACCTATGCGCAAAAAAAGTTGCCAAAGTTTCTGACGGAAAGCTGAAGTTGGCTAGATCTATCGCGTCTTCTTCCGGCGCCTGCACTTCTCGTTATCGTCAGATATATCAACAAAGTGGGACTTCTCTTCTTTCCGATATTTCGACGGTTGATGGAGTTGGCTCCGGGTTAGATGCCGATACGCTTGACGGATTAAGCAGTGCTGATTTTGAGCTGGCATCCGATGCCAGCGCACTTACAACGCGAGTTTCAGCGCTGGAAAGTCAAACCCAGGATCCTCGTGTGCTGCGCGTGTCAGCCACAGGCGGCGATTATACTTCGCTCTCTACGGCTATTTCGTCAATTTCGGACGCAACTATCGCAAATCCATACCTCGTAATAGTTGGTCCGGGAATATTCTCGCTTTCTTCGCCAATAACAATCCCTAGTGGTGTACATGTGCGTGGTTCTGGAATGCACACAACTACCGTAACAAGCACGCATAGCGCTACGCCAATTAGCGCGGGATGCCTAATCAATCTTTCGGACGGCGCATCTTTGTCCCAAATCGGAGTCTACTCGACCGCATCTACGCTTTTCTCTGCTGGCGTGTGTGCTTCGAGCATATCAGCTTCCAACGTCGCAGATCCCGCAAGCTTTCAAACTCGAATCGATCATGTGTTGATTGATGTCACAGGGGCGGGTGGGACCGCACACTATGGAATCTACAGCACCAACGCAGATATTCGCATCAGTAATGCCCATATTAGCACCGCGAACGCATTAACCAACTATGGAATATACTCCTTGGGTAATGAGGCTTCCAAGGTAAGTCGTGTTACGAATACAACGATACATACCGATACCAACTCAAGCTACGGAATCTTGACATCGGGCTCAGCTCAAATATTTTACATTGACGGATCGAATATATATAGCAACTCCGTTGCGCTCTACGCTTCGACTAGCGACATTTACGTGACGCATTCGACTTTATCAAGCTCAGCCAGTTACGTGATGTACGCGAGTGGTGCATCAGCAACCATAATCGCAAATCAGATTCAAATTGATGGTCCTTTGAATGCTGGTTCAACTGGTGGAGGAGCAGTCACCTGCTCGTTCGTAAGTGAATTGACAAGCGGCACAGGACACGCCTCGACTTGCTCTTAACGACTAGTATGTAAAATTCCCCCAATAGTGTTGAGTTCGCGTGACCATTCTTCGTGTTAACGGATTGGCCCCCAGACTCTCCCTGTGTGGTACAATCGGCAGCGTATATTAAGCCGATACTAGCGTCGAGTATATATTTAGGTTAAAAAATATTCGCCGTGTAGGTTTTGACATGCCCACAGAAAAACGTGTCATGTATGCAATAACTAGCCAAGCATTGCGATTATTGGGCAAGCACCTGGCAAAATTGATAATGAGAGCTCATACTAAGGCCCAATAGGTGAGTGTACATATACCAACATACATAGAGCTATCCGGGCGGAGTCGCCAGCCTTTTTAATAATCTAAAATGCGAAATCACAGCTGTCCGGTAGAAAGGTGGCGGTGATGCTGTAATTTCTTGATTTCAAAAGGAAAAACAGGAGTTTGCAGTTGTCGCGATTTGAATTTAACCACGGAGAACACGGAGGTCACGGAGAGAGAAATCCTCAATGTTTTCTCCGTGTTCGCCGTGACCTCCGTGGTTAAAGACCCAAATTGCAATGTTCTACCGGACAGCAATGATGCGCAGCATGACAGTTTAGCTTGTGATTGAGCAGGGGGTGGCTCCTACCCAAGCGGCCAGAGATTTGGGTGCTGGCACGTCTACCCGGAGCAAGTGGCTCAAAGATGCTCGTGATCTGGTACAGCGGCAGGCCGTCACTAAGAGTGAGAAGGAGGAGCTAAAACGGCTTCGCAAGGAAGTTCATTACCTCAAAGTGGAGCGAGATATTTTAAAAATGCGACGGCGTGCCTTTCCAGGGCTTCTCTGCCCGAAGCGAGCGGGGCATGAAGAACAAAGGCTCGGTCTATAAAAGGGCTTACCCCGCCGCCCAACAGGGATATCGAGGTACCGCTGGCTAGTCAAACAGACACGACTTACACAAATTTTGGTTAGAGTTGAATTAATGTTTGATTAAGGATTCGTTAAGGAGTATATCGGGATTGGGCTATCTGGAGAGGATTACGTTCCGAGTTTTAATTCGGTACGAAGTCCCCACCGTAACTGTTTCGTAATCTGGAGCATTACTAGTGGCCATTAGTTCTCACAATATGTCGCCGACCAAGTCGGAACCGACTGGCGCACGACCCACCCGCTCTGCGGCCTCCCTTTGTGGATCTGTGGCAGCCTTTGGATCTTTGACGTTTGCTACGCTCACTGGACCAGCAGTTGTGTCGGCACTTGCGTCGTTGCCGGGCCCGGCCTACGGTCACCATGGTAACCACCCTTCATCAACTAGAGTGGAGCCCCTACAAGATCCAGACTTTTCTTTGCTGGCTAAGGGTAATGGGCCAGTTTATTCACTCTGCGCGACTAATAACGCGCTCTGGATCGGCACAAATGCCTCAGAGGTTGTTGGCGCCAATACGGCGCACGGTGCTGGCGTATTTGCATTTACAGGCACTGATTCTAAATGGGTTCCGGTTGACCAACTGCTTGATCCGCAAAACGGCCCCGGCATTGTCACGACAATTAATGTCTATGGTGAAACAGGTCCCGATATAATTGCCGGAGGGAGATTTTCTATCTCTCCTGGCACTGAGTATAGTCTTGCGCGATTTAACAAGCTGACGGGCTCATGGGAGGGTTTGGAAGGTCCTCCAGCGAACACAGTTCTTGAAAGTGTAGCGATCGGGAATAATGGAGCTATTTACGTTGGTGGGGTTACGAAAGAAGAGCTCGGTGTATACAAAGTTGTTCTCGGCAAGTTTGTAGGGGACCAATATCACAATTTCTGGCCCAGCAACTGGCAAGTTGGTGGAACTAAATCTTTAGGCACGGTTCCCGGCCGCCTAATTTCAGGTAGAGCCGAAGACCAAACGCAGTATCTTGTTGGTTCCGGCGGGTATGCTCGTCCTACCCCTCATGGGCTTATATCTGGTGAGTTCTATGCCAGAATAGATGGTAGTGAGTTGGAGCTCGACCTTCACCCTATGGGTTCAAAGTATCATGGCCTTGGAAATGTTTGGATCGAATATAACGACTCGCTGCTGGTTCTTGGGCAGAATTTCTTTGAGAGGGTGTCCGGCGATACTTTGGCGAGGGTGGGAGCGGCGCTTCGTTGGAATCCATTAAAGCAGGATTTTGAACCTACCGTTAACGAGGGCTTTAGCCCCGAGGGTGATATCACGTGCGCAACTAAGATTTTGCTATCGGACGGTAAAGAGATTCTCTTAGTTGGTGGTGATTTCACGATTGATACAGCTAGCTGTAAGATTGCCAGCTTTGATGGTGAGAAATGGCGTCCAATCGAAACGCTTGGGATTCTTGATCAGGAGATTCCTACCAGCCTCGCGTTGTACAACCGCAGATTAGTTTTTGCTTGTGCCACTGGGAACATCTTTGAGGCTGAGATTTTTGCCCCTAGTTCGACACCCAATCATAGCTCGCTGCCAACACCAAATCCAACGCAAGGACTTACCTTCGTTTCGGCGGCATCAGGATCTAGCGGAAAAGTATTCGATGTAAACGGCAGATTCGTTTCTGAGATGTCATCTGTTAACGGTCCAAGTGGGCAGGTTGTGCTGAGTTGGGATGGTTACGATGGGCATGGGCAACCAGCTGCTGCCGGGGTCTATTTTATTGCGGTATCAGATGGCGCTAAGCGTCCTCCGCACAAGGTGATATTGCTGAGATAGAAGCTGATTTTTAAAGTGTTTCTTTTTTGGGGGGTCTAGATGGAAGCGAGAGGGTGGTCTTCTTGTCAAACGGGAAGCAAACGAGGATGTAATTCCAGGTTAACAGCGGTTCCAAGGCTTTTGCGCGGTGTCGTTTATGTTGTCGTATTGACTGTTTGGGGCCCCATTACAGCGCCGGTTCTTGCCGAAACAGCCGATTTGCCAACTCTATTTTCCCTGTCTAGTCCGACAGACTCAATTGATGAGCTGGATAGTGGCATTAGTATCCCAATTGAGGTGAACAATGAAGCCAAAGGACGTGATTTCAGCCTTGAGCTACCAGCGGGTGTGATGTTCGGAAAGGAGATAGATGTACATGATTATGAGGTAGACACTGTTGTCGGAAAAATTAACATATCCTCTCATTTTGGAGATCTGGTCTTAACAGATCTTGGTGGTGAGAGAGTCGGAGATTTTATCATCACTTGGGCGACCGATCAGCTAGGAAGTTCTGCCTTCATCGGGCAATTCCAGATGAGAGATGGTATGAGCTATCGCCTTGCACAGCGCGATGGCTATCGTATGGCTATATTTAAATACACCACTGATTTAGGTGCGGCCTGCGTCACTCCACCAGCCAATCGTAATTCGCCTAGTAATTTACAAAATTTATCGACAAGCTCTAAGAACAGGCCGGCGCCGGAAGTTAAACTAACCACAATACAAAGGAGAGATCCGCTTACCAGCGATGACCAGTCCTTTGATCTAGTGGTAGCGTATACCGATTGTGCCTTGCAGGATCTACAGGGGGTTCCAGCACTTGCCGCGGCAGTCGGCAACTCTGTGTTCAATACAAACCGCGCGTACTTCGATAGTGAAATCGATCTTACACTCAATCTTTTAGCGCTGCTTCCGACCGATGAAACTGAGGACTGTGTCGTTAGTTCCCCAGGCTGGGAGGGGAGAGGAAATTCTATCACAAAAATCGCGCAGCTTGGAACTCCAGGCGATGGCAAGTGGGACGATGTCCTAAGAATGCGCGAGCGCTACGGAGCAGACCTTTTAACTTTGGTTGTCGCCAATAGTAATGGGCTAAATTCAGAAGGGGATCGGCCAATCGCGTTCGGTCCGCACCTGTCCTATCCTGACGAATGGCTCCATCACCTCAGCGTCCTTGGTAGCGAGTACTTGGCTATGAATTATTTAGCGCATGAAATTGGGCATAATCTTGGTGCTGGGCATGAGACCGGAAATTATTCTGGAGATGAGCCAGGAACCTTTGAATATTCGCATGGGTACCAGTGGTATAATGCTAGCACCTGCCGCACCAGTGTGATGAGTTACGGGACTGGTTGTCCCGCTTATCCTTCCCCAATTTGGACGCGCTACTTCTCTAATCCGCTTGTTTTCGACAACGATGATCCACGTTATCCAACTGGTATAAGTAATGTTGCGGACAATGCCGGAACACTAAATTTGACCTCAGTGGCAGTTGCGGGCTTCCGAACTCGGGCAGCCTTGCCATCACTCGCAATCAACGGCAACTTTGATGTGGATCTAGGTTACGATACTGAGCGGTACAGCACCTGGGATGATTCAACGGCCGGCAATAATCGACCGGACGGCTGGGGCCAAAGCGGTGCCTGGCCTGGGTATATCGATCGTGAAGTACTCCATGAGAGTTCGCCGTCTGTAAAGCTGACACGGACATACAATCCAAACGATACGCACTACCGACCGTATGTCTATCAGGACATACCAGTTGTTATGGGGAAGACCTACACCATTGAAGCGTTTATTAAGACCGCCTGCCAAGATACAAATTGTTTTGGCACCTTAGTAACAGAGTGTATGGCCGATCACCAAACTCACATTTGGGGTGACTCGTGTGGATTGAATAACTGGATTCCTGGCCGGTATCCCACGCGAGTAACAGGTCACTCCGATTGGACGAAGATAAACTTCCAGGTGGTATCAAGTCGTTCTGATGCAAAATACCTCAGAGTCCTGTGCTACAACAGCGCCTATCAGCCTTCTGTGCCAGCCGGAATAGGTACTGTCTGGTGTTCCGATCTGCGAGTCAAGGAACTTATCCAAGATGATGATGGAGGTGGTCACCCAGAGCCGGAGGACCAACAGAACAAAAAGAAAATTCTCCGTAGTAGACAGTACGGTGGTGAAGGGGACTAGAGAGGGTGGTAAAGATCGACAAGCGCTTTGCGTTTTTTGTTACCGCCGCGAACACTTACGGCTGGCGTAATAGATAGGTGCAAGGCGTCTTTGTCAGACGTAAGAATAATCCTCTGTTTATCGTCGACGATACGCTTTCGGTTTCTTAGCGCGTGCGCTCCTGTCGTTAGAACAATTAAAATTCGTTAAGGATGAGGTGGCTGGTTTAGCACGAGAATTTATTCAGTCGAAAGGCGGCAACGTCGTCTCAAGATTTGATAGAATCGTAGTTCCCCATATCGCGACTTTGGGCTTGGCTACGAAGATCAATTTGCTTGGCTGAGTTTCAAGTCTGCTCCGGTGCCCAACGGCCGGGAGCTTAATGTGGGCGCTGGATTTTCGGTCACACGAGTTAGGCAACTAGCCGGCAACTTTCTTGATCTTGCAGTACACGCGCTATTTTCTTACCCTTAATCTAATTATGCCTAACTTCCACCCGCCGCTCTCGGCCTTTCCTTTGGTGCTAATCACGCTGCAAGTTTTTTTTGAACTTTTGTATGCGCGCTCAAAGCGGGCAGAGATCTTGTACTTCTTGAAATTGAATCTGGCGCTTATCTTACTTTTTGCAGCGGCGGCCTTCTTTAGCGGGTATCAAGCTAGCGAGCTTGCTGACCAGAGCTTCCAGGTCCCAAACGAGCCTATCGAAGCTCATCACCTGAGCGGAAGATTTTTGTTTTTTTTGAGCATGCCCACTTGCGCCATCGGCGTTCTATCGCAGATGGCCAAGCATTCAAGGGCCAATTTCAGAGTTGTTTATCTATTCTTATTAGGCATGCTATTTTTGATAGTTATACGGACAGGTCTTCTAGGTGGACGATTGGTCTTTACGCACGGTGCGGGGGTTAACGTGGATTTGTCCCGTCAAAAATCGTCGGCCTCTTCCGAGCTTGCGGTTGAACCGCCTTCGAAAATCGAACCGAATTTTTGATATGCGCCTGTTAGCTTTTTAATTTTTTTGCGGGATTCTTCAGGCAGATCGCTGGATTGGCTTGGGAAGCTCTCTTCTTTGGACTCAAGACTCGGCGGTTCCTCTTCGTATGGGGCTACTGTGGCAGATTGGGAATCGTGCTGAGAGCCGTGCTGTGCTTGCTCTAGAGTTCCGTTAGCAAACTCATTTTGAACACGAAGTTCCGGGGCTAGCGGAATCAATGGGTCGGCGTGTTCGGGCAGAGCGACCTTTAGATATTGTGGTTTATCGCCGGACAACTCCAGCCCCACAAGTTCCGGTAAATAACCATCTACAGTGCGCATTACTCTCAGACGAAGCTTCGAGAGCGGGTAACGTTTGTTGGGGCTTAAATCCCCAACCAATCTGTGTCCGGCACCGTCGTTGACCAGTATAGCCAAGGAGCGTCCGAATCGGTCAAAAACGGACGCTACGGTTCGCTGCCCTTCGGGAATCTTCGGATCTTGGCTACGCTGCACATTTCCGCTCAGCAAAACCTCACTAACCTCGACTTCGTGGCCGGCGTAACGCTCTGGGTAGTTCCAAAGTTGTCCCAAGTTGGCGGTATAAACCTGCTCTTGTAATTTAATCGCAAGTTCGTCACGGGATGGGTTGCTACGTGAAGTACTAATACGTTTGAAAATTTCAGCGCGCTCTGGTGTGCTTTCCCCGCAAGGTCTACTCTGATTCCAGACTGCACCGGCAGCGGTGCAGATATAAATTTTGTTGGGAGCGGGATCTTTGCTTTTGCCTGAATCGGCGGCCGCCTTTCCGCAGAAGAGCAATGAGAGACCAAAGATTAAAATAACGCGAGCCATCTCTAGGCTTTTCGACCATCTGTGGGCGGGACTTTAGTATTAGGTACCCAAAGATACTCTTTGGTGCCTGCATTCTTAGAAGCTAACCTTGCCCAAGCAAATAATAGATCACTCAGCCTGTTAAAGAAGATAGCGATTGGAGAGGGGACCGACTCTCTATGCGAAAGCGTTACGATACTACGTTCTGCTCGCCTACAAACTGTGCGAGCCAGATGCAGCCAGGCATTGAGTTCATCGCCACCAGGGAACACAAAACTCTTAAGTTCTTCAAGCTGTTCAGTGCACTCATCGATCCAATGCTCCAGTCTGGTAACCTGTTCGTTGGTGATCATAGGGAGCTTTGAGAGATCCATCTCAGCTGGGCAGGCCAAGAGAGAGCCTGCATCGAAAAGCTCGTTTTGTAAGATAGAGAGCCTCTCGTTAAGCACGGTAAAACCACGAGCCTCGGCTAAGGTGCGCGCCATCCCGATCACAGAATTTAATTCATCGACGTCGCCATAGGCGCTGACGCGCAGTGAGTCCTTAGCACAGCGGGTTCCATCCACTAAGTGCGTATTTCCATCGTCTCCGGTTCTTGTGTAAATTCTATTAATCTTTACCATTACTGTCCCAATATTTTTTCAACTTCAGAAAGCGAATCATGTGCAGGGGGTGTCGCGTTCTCTGGCGAGCGTGTGCCCGGCGAATCGGCTGACGGTTTATCCATTAGAAGTTGTTCTACGGGATTTTGCTCGTCGGTATCAGCGCTGTGTCTGTCCAGGAGTTTTGATTCGTCGCTGACGCTGGAACCCTCTCGAATGTCGCTGTGCTCAATGGAATCGCTCGCGGCTTCGCTATACGGGGCATCCGTAAGGATGTGTAATCCAAAATAGGGCGCCAAGAGGGAAAGACAGATAAAGACCAGAACTCCCACGAAAAAAAACTTAGCGGCACTGTTGTTCATGATTTGTAG
>CAZVWV010000142.1:0-9191 GCA_964631745.1 uncultured Bdellovibrionales bacterium | reverse complement strand
GCTTATGGGGCGGGTTATTCGGGAGATGCCGGGTGTTGTGGGGTAGGCGTTAAATTTGGCCGGGCTTTGCTATTGCGACGCTTGGCTCTTAGGAAAGGCTCTGCTTTATTTTGCCAAGTTGGTTAGACAGGTCCGCGCTCGGCGGTACTGATGAAGCACGAGATGTTCACTAGCGCGGCCGACTGGGCCGCTGATGTTCATAGTGGCACTACAGCGTGGGGCGTTGCCACCACCACATGCTCGCACTTGGTGCTGCCTATCGGCCTCAGATTTTGTGCAACTTCTCGGCACCGGCAGGCGAGTCGCCTGCGCTCCGTAATATTCTTGCTACGCGCGGGTTGGAATGTTAGCGCGCAATTTCAGTTTGATCTTTTTCGATTGGTTTTCCTCACTCGTCCTCACCTACCGATCCTAATTCCGCCTCAATCTCCTCAACACTCGGCAGCGAGGATCTAAACTCTTTTGGAAGATTCTTGGTCAATTGATATTCACTAATGCCGATCGGCTTTTCGATCCCCTTTAAGGCGTATTCCGCTACAAACTCATTTTTATCCTGGCAGAGAATTAAGCCGATGGTTGGTTGGTCGTCTTTATGTCTGAGTTTGTCATCCACGACGTTACAATAAAAATTAAGCTTGCCTGCGTATTCGGGTTTGAATTTGCCCTTTTTAAGTTCAATAACTATAAAGCACCGCAATTTGAGGTGGTAGAAAAGTAGTGAAAATATTAGGGTTTTTAATTTTGCCACGGCTTGTGGCAAAATTGCTGGCGAATCAGGTTTTGCCACAGGCTGTGGCAAAATAAGTTCTATGTCTGAATAATCACGATAGAATGCCACCATGCGGCCAATATTGCGGGTTGAAAATCCTTTAACTCTGGCTGTATCTATATCTATGTCTTCGCCTTTCACAACTTATCTCCGTGATCTTTTCTTCATCAATTCTCCAAACTAGTAATATCAAAAAAAAGCAGCCAAAACTATCTGCGTTGAGAAAAAATACATTTGGGCCATCGACACAAACGGATTACTTCTGTTTCACCGGCTCACCGCACCGCTACATCCCCTGCATACCCCAGCACAAACTCTGTAATCGTCGGGAACTGCATATCTACAAAGCCAGAGATCGGTGAGGCCTGGCCGGCGCAGGTGTTGGTTACGAAGGAGTTAATTCCTACTAGGCCTGTTACGCCGTTTACTACTCTGACTAGTGGCCCGCCGGAATCGCCGGGGCAGATGGAGGCGTTTGAGGTTTGTAGTAATCCTACTAGGTTTCCGGCTGCTATGGCTTCAATCTTAATGGTGGCTGCTTTGAGTCTGCCGACTTCACCGGTGTTGCTTGTGCCGTAGCCGAAGGCGGTTACGGTGTCACCGGGGAGTGTTAGCGGGGTTGTGATTATTGGGAGGGGGCCAATTGGGGGTGAGGGTATGCGGTCTAGTGTGCCCATGGCGATGTCAAATGGGGATCCGTCTTTGCCGTTATAGAGTGGATGGATTGATAGGTTTCTTACTTCGAAGACTTCGCCGTCGTCGCCGCCTGCTACTACTATGAATCCTGCCAGTTGGTTTCCAAGAGATCGTGCTGGTTCTACAAAGCAGTGAGCTGAGGTAACGAAGTCATCCACTGTTACGAGTGCGCCAGTGCAGATGCCGGCGAGGGCAAGGTGTGTGCCGTCTGTGGCTACGGGGATTAGGGCCACAACGGGGGTTTGGGCGGTTTGGTTACAGAGATCGCCACCGTAAATTTTGGCGTGAAGCGCTGAGCATTCTGCGGCGGCGCCTGAGGAGCTCCCCCCGCCGCCTCCGCCGCCGCCACATGCGGTTAGCGTTACGGTGATAAGTGCGAGTAGTAGTTTTGTGCAGTGATTCATCGAATTCTCCTTAATGTTGATAGTTCAGATTGTGGGCTCTTATTTTTTGAAGAGGGTGTCCACAACGGTTTGTTTATAGCAGGGAGGAGGTGTTTGTTAAGGGTGTGCCTCATGACGTGGGGCGCACCGTGTGTTGGGGCGGTTCGTATATTTCTCTGGTTTGGTTGGGTAGGTTTTGGGGAGTGGTCTATTTTTAAGGAGAGTTATGTTACGCGTTGGAATTTTATTGGTAGTTGGATTTTGGTTTGGTGGTTGTGCGTCTATTCTTGCGGGAAGGAGTCAAACGTTGACTGTTGAAACAAATCCGCCGGGAGCGAGTTGTAATTTGACTCGCGAGGGGCGTGTTGTGGGGAGTGTGGCTAGTACCCCTGGTGCTTTGATGATTAATAAGACTAAACACGATATCACGGTAAGCTGTTCGAAAGATGGATATCAGACTGCTACTGGGTATCTGGATTCTGGCACGGAGGGTTCGACGTTTGGAAATATTTTGGCAGGCGGCGTGATTGGTTGGGGGATAGATTCTGCGGTTGGTGCGGATAATAAATATCCTGAGGTGACGATGATTACGCTTTTGCCGGTTGAGGTTAAGGCCTTGGGCGCGGCGGGGGCGGGAAAGAAGTAGAGGGGCGGATTGGCGGGCTGGACTTTAGTGCGGCCGGATTTGGCGGCGGGGTGAAGAGTCGGGGTTTGCGGAGTCTTTCCGGCTAGTGCATCTTTGATTGCTTCATGTTCTTATCTTTGCAGTATCTGGCCGAGCTGGGGCTCGGCGCTCCGGGTCCAGTTTACGGGCCTGTCGCTTCGGGCACTATCCCTGCGGCGGCGCGATGACCTCAAACCCGGTAATCTTGCGAAAATCTTTGGCATTTGCTGTCGCTATCTTTGTAACAGCAGAATCTCAATCATAAGCGCGTGAGCGTATATTTACGTCATCGAATCGCCCTTTGAGCGAAACTGTTTTTATCTGAAGCTTGTGCTTTTGCGGTTCCCGCAAACTCTGAATAAATCTGAAAAGGCGCTGTAAGACCGATTGCGGGAGCGCCTCTACGGCATTTTTTATATCTTGTTTGTTTGCTTTGCTCATTAGGTGTGCGTTATTGGCTGCCTAGTAAGTTTTAGCACGAGATTCGTGCCAGTAACAACATTGGATTTGGGCTATGGTGGCATGCTATTAGCGCGTTGGTGCTTGTGGCTGCAGAGCGCTGGAATATTGGGGTTCGCGGGTGATTCATCTGGGGTATCTCGTATTTCTCAATCTTTTTATCTTTGCACTATCTGGCCGCTGACCGCGCCAAACACCGGCGCTCTATGATTGGCGATCCGACGCCGGTTATGCGAGGCCACCTACACTTGCTGCACGTTGTGCACATAGGCGCAGAGTTCGCAGCTGTCTGCGGCTTTGGGGATCTCGTTACTCTCCAGGCATTGGTGCAGCTCGTGAATGGTTGCTTCAACCCAGGTATCGCTTGCGGTGTATGGCAAAAGATAGATATCAAACTCTAGTCTTCCGTTAAATGCCTCTCGGGTTCTTAATCCGTTACAGTAAACGAAATATCCGGTGTCCTCTACTTCAAAGTTATTTCGTCTAAATAGCCATTGGTAGATCTCCATCTGGCGTTTGTAGCCTAGCTGCCATTGGGAGTCTAAGTTTATCTCGGCATCTTTTGAGGTGGCTTTGTAATCTACGATGATTAGTTTATTTTGGGGGGTGATCCATAGATCATCTATGGCGCCTTGAAGGAGGAAGTTTGTGGGCTGATGGTGATATTGAACGCCGGTGAAATTGGCTCGCCAGCGGTCAAGCTCTGGGTGCGCAAATGGGATGGCGTCAACTTTATGCTTTAGCATCAATGGGTGTGGTTCTTTCTTTGCGCGGTAGGTGTCGAATTCCTTCTTTAATAGTCCATCAACTGCTGAGTTTAGGTTAAAGGGGATTTGTGAGGGCTTGTTGATGCCAAGGCGCCTATCGAGGTAAAAGCAGCGCGGGCATTTGGTGTAGTCTTCAATTTTAGAACGGCTTAGCTTATAGGGCTTTTCTTGCTTGGGGGCGTAGATGTTCCGGCCGCGTTTTTCTTTCATGATTAGTTTTTACCGTTAAATAGTTTTTTGTGCATGTTTTCCACATCTTCCATCAGAAGTTTTTTTAGGCGTGGCGGGTCCACGTTATCTATATATATTCCGAGACTAAGTATGCGGCGCACGATCTCGGGTGATATGATGCAGTTTATCTTTCGTATGAGTATTTCGTGATCCCAGGAGTCTTCCTGGTCGGCGCGCCAACGCTGGGCGGCGTAATATTGTGAGGCTGGCGGCAGGATTTTGATGGTGATCTCTTCGGGCTCCTCACCAGACCAGATTCCAAATCCTTCCAGCCAAAAGCTTGCCTTACGGGTATCGGCGCCTATGCCTTTGGCGTAGGTGAGAGTTTGGTTAAGAATGCGAAAGTCTTTGATGAAAGAAGAGTTAAGTATTATTTCGCGGCCGGATTCTTCAAGGAACATGAGGTAAAGGTTTCCATCGCTGTGGTGCACTTTTAAGATCCTGCCGCGGTAAGTTCTGTCTTCCTGGTGGCGCCAGGGGGAGCGGTAGAGTATTTCGATTGATTCGCCGGCGTGAGCGGCGCGCACGAATTCGATGATGCCTAAATCTGCAAGGTCCCCGACTGAGGTTAGATCGCTGGAGAAGACATTAGTGAGTGGCTCTAATTCTCGCGAGACCTGTGGATTACGCGAGGCAAACTGGCTCCAGAGGCTATCTAAGCTTTGGTGGAGATCTTTTGAGTCAAGCATGCTGGCTAGGTCTCTGAGTAGGAGCAGCGCGGTGAGTTCGTCTTTCCCGGGTGGTATTAGGGCGGGGAGCTCAAAGTCTGGGTTCTCAAGGTAGTAGCCTTTAAGTGATTCGTCGTACACGATCGGCACGAGGTGTTCGTCACGTAGGCGATATATAGTTCGCTGCGCTGTGTTTCGGGAGCATCTGGCGAGTTCTGCCAGCGAGGTTGAGTTAGGGTAGCGCTTTCTGCGCAGCTCTTGCATGAAAATATGGCTACGCTTTACGAAGCTTGTACCGTCGACAACCATGAGACTCCTTAGCTGTAAGTGCTTTTAGACCTTTTATTGATATGCTGGATTTTGAGCTGTGGCAACGGGGGATGGGATGTGCCTCATTTTGCGGGGCGGGTGTGGGTGATCTAGTCAGTGCGTCATAGTTGCTTTTGGGTGGCGTGAGAGTTAAGAGGTAGAGTGGATCGAGAAGTTGTATAAAACTAGCAGAGCTCCGCACGGCCCATGTCGCCTAAAACAGATGCCAGCTCCTCTTTTAAGTCACCAATAGCGACTTTGGGCCATAACTGTAAAGTAAAGTTATGAGAAACAATTTTCGGAATTGGAATTTTAAAAGTCAATAATTTTAGTATCCGATTAAACTTTGACGTACTAACTTTCTTATAAACAAGTTAAAAGGCCAAACTATGAGAGCCCGCGATGTTAGAAGTCAGCCAGTTGATATAATAACAGCGGCTGTTCATGGTGATCGAGCTGGTGAAATTTCTCGGGGAACGGATAGATGCGAAGAACTCTTTGCTAAGACTCCCTTAGCTGGAATTACTAATGCGTCGTGCCCACCAGCTGATCCAGAGGCTGTTGACGCTGAAGCATATTACCAAGCAGTGACTAATGGCATCTCCACGGATTTGAAACTTGGGAATGTCAATATAGCCGTTACAAATTCAGATGCGCCTGCAATATGTTCGATAGATTTTGGAAGTCACTCTTATAGGCCAAACGATCCAGAAATTGCTACCGTCCGCAACCATTTGGCCGCAAAAGGATTTGAAGTATCAATAGAAGGTTCAAAGCTGAGCTTTTGCTTAACCGATCCCGATCAAATATCAGCATTACGTGAATTTGAAGCCGCGCAGAAGGAAAGAAATGCTTTGATTGCGTGGAAATCATCAAGTTCATGAGCTATTTTGACGTTTAAACGGAAAACATGTAGCGGGACACGAATGTCATTTATCTTGGTCAAAAAGTAAAGTGGCTCGAAGTTTCTAATCAAAATAGTCGGCATATTCGTCGACGCAAATCAGCGACTAGCGTTAAATTAAATGCCGACTGGAGCTCGGCTACTTTTGAACCTTTCCCAGAAATCACCCGAAGCCACTTGCGAGAAACCCTTGCAATTTCCGATAATTATAACGATGCATTTTAAGCTCGTTAAATTAAGTGAAAAGTAGCCCCCCAGCGGGTTCAATAGCACCCGCCGTTAAGACACCCGCACTAAGGCAGAGCCAAGCGCGCACAAATCGGCGCAGTTTTTCGAAGGGTTGCCTTCACCTTATTCTTAGCCTTGGTATAACTCGCACTTTTACTTCCGCTATAGAATCTGGCGAGGTAGGTTAGGTTTCTAATCTTGGTGACAAGCGGTAAAAACTTTCCGCTCTGTAAATACTCGCCGGGAACCCAGCTTATTAATCCGTTAACGTTAGCATACCCACAAGTTACGGCAGAGAAATTCATGAAGTTGAAAGGTAATTCCAATGCGCCCGATGTTACGCCATACCTTGCCTTTGGTGTCTTTGGCTTAGATGACGAATGGTTGTTTTGAGAGGAGCTACCCCCGCTTCCATTGCAAGCGCAACCTGGCGGCTGATGGCAGGTGTAGCTTGCGGCAATACATCCGTTGCCACATGCTCTACTTGTAGAACATACTTTGCAGCACGCAAAAGCTAAAGGCACGCCATGCATTATCACAAGAATAAAAAATATCGCCCACGGGAAAAGTCTGGTTTTCATAAATCCTCGCACTATCAACGAGGTAAGTGTCTAGCCTCGTACAGCTACTAGTCAAGCGCCAATATTAGTCTGACCTAACTTAGCCAACGAACACTAAGCCGCGGCGCTTTCTCATTCATCGCTCCGTGCCTCTCGTAAGCACCCTACCCCAAACCGCCGTCATTAAGCCTGCCACAACAAGCACGGTCGCAACTAAAAAAGTAGTGCGCATACCGGCGGCTACTGCCGCGGGGCTTGCGGTCATTATGTTTGCGGATTCCGTTGCTGCTGCAAAGATGGCGCCCATGAGCGATGCGCCTGTTATGAGGCCTAGATTTCGCGATAAGTATAGTAGGCCTGATATGACTCCGCGCTGGTCTGGGTGGATGTCGGCCATGATGGCGGTGTTGTTTGCTGCTTGAAACAAGGCGTAGCCTGCTGTCATAAAAAGAATTGGGGCGAGGTAGGCGGTGATTCCGAATCGTTCTGATACGGTGGATAGCGCAAATGATCCGGCGGCTAAGCTTGATAAGCCGAGGATGGTCATGCGTTTGGTACCGAAGCGATCTACTATGCGGCCTGCTGGCACGCCTGTTAGAGCGGCGATGAAGGGGCCGGCGGACAGGGCTAATCCCACGAGCGCTGTTTCTAGTCCTAGAGCTTGAGAGAGATAGAACGGTGCCACTACTAAATTGGTCATCATCACGGTTGAGACTAGTGCGCTCATGACGAGGTTTGAAGTGAGGGCTTGGTTTCTGAAGATCTCTAGGCGAATTAGGGGTGTTCTTACGCGCGTTTCGGTGAAAAGGAAGAGCCCAACTCCAAGAAGCGCAATTAAAATTAAGGCTATGTTTAGCTGACCGAAATGCCCGCGCCCGATAGTCATGGCGAGCGCGTAGAGAGTGAGGGTTAGAGTAAGCAGCAGTGTGCCCGGAATGTCGAAGGTGGTTTGTGTTGTGGTTGGTGCTTGGGTGTCTTGGGGTAGTCCGCGATGGGCGAGGACTAGGTTTAGAACACCAAGCGGCACGTTAATTAAAAAGATTGAGCGCCAGCCAGTGGTGGCGATAAGAAGCCCTCCAAGAGTTGGCCCAAGCGTGGTGCCGATTGCGGACATTGTGCCGAGTAACCCCATGGCACTTCCTGTTTTTGATTTGGGTACGGTTTCGCCAACTAGTGCTACTGTTAAGGCCATCATGATGGCGGCGCCAAGGCCTTGTGCCGCGCGTGCGGCTATTAGGAGCCATAGTGTGGGCGAGAGGCCGGAAAGTAGTGATGCTGCGGTAAAGATTGAGATTCCTATCAACAGGAGGCGCCTACGGCCAATCATGTCGCCAAGTCGCCCTACGCTCACGATCGATGCCGTGATGGTGAGAAGGTACGACAGAACCACCCACTGAATTTGCTGGAAGGTGGCGGAGAATGTATTTGCCAGGGTGGGCAACCCGGCGTTGGCGATGCTTGTGCCCAATGAGGGCATCAGCATTGAGAGTGAAAGGGCTGCGAGCGCTAGGCGATGCGCGGGTGGGAAGTTTTTTATTCTGGGTGTCTTTTCGACTTGTTCTGCAACCAGTTGTTTCGTCATGTGTTGAGAATACTAGTTTGGGAGGGGTGGTGGAAGGCGCTCAGCATGCGACTTAATCGATTTAGGGGCATATCTGAGTCTCATCTGTCGGAATGGCACAAGTTGTTTAGTAGAGGGCCGGCTTAGAGTCGAAGCTTTGAAGTAAAACTAATAAACAATCAGCCGCGAGCCTGGGCCGTCTAACTCTAGGTGAAGAGTTCGAATAACATCCCAGCCTAAGAGTCCATCTACCCCGGGGAAATTTTTGAAATCATAGGCTAAGACTGGCACTTCTGTTCGGTGCTGACCAAAAAGTCTGTCTCCACCCTGGCTAGCGATGGCGAAAATACTACTCCATCACTTTTCTTGGGTGGACCCACAAACACAATCGCTACGTCATCGGGTCGGGGGTTACGCTTACACTGCTCGTAAAATGCTTTCTTGTCGGCGCTATGGCTTCGCACAATTCCGCAACTTGGGTGGGGCGCTCCATCGGGCCAATCATAGTCCACAAGCTCGACCCGTTCCTGGTCGTATAGGGATTTGATTTCATCCCATGTTAAGCGTTGATCTTGCATAGCGTGATCTCCTTATAACACATCTTTTCGTTGGATGCGCGAGACAAATTGGCTTTACCTCGTTGGATTCTAGTTTAGTTCTAGTATAGAAGCAATATAAAATGCTAATAATATTTTGGAGGGCACCGCGGGCCCAGCCGATAACTCCGCCAGCGGAGTGCTCAGAGTAATATCAAGGTGTTGAATTGGAGTTTATCCCACCCGGAAAAGGGCCGGGGGCGAAAGGCGAACTCGGAACGAGGCAGGAGTATTCGGAAGCGTTCTTGACGCTGGTGCCTGTGACGTTGGGGCTTTGACTGGCGTGGATTGAAGGGTGGTGGCTTTCGCCCTAAAGGGATTTGCTCATATCACCACCGGCGGGCGAGTCGCCCAATGCCACTTAGCCAGGTGAGCTAAGTGATCGATTTTAATCTA
>CAZVWV010000141.1:0-9194 GCA_964631745.1 uncultured Bdellovibrionales bacterium | reverse complement strand
ATACCACGCTGACTGAAACCGAGAGTCTGCCTAAGATTATTCGTACGGCCGCCAAGCCTTTTTTCGGAAAGTTCTTAACGCAGTACAGTATGCATTTCTTAAAGCTAACGACCACCATGGGGGTAGGGGTCTTTAAGCGCGTGCCCAAAGAGGTGCGCCAAGGCTACTACTATCCGTACCGTTCCTCTTCACGCCGCGCCGCCATTTGGGATTTTGTGCAGGATATTCCCTTTGACAGCAGCCATCCAAGTTATGTTGAGATGTTTGAATTAGCGGAACGCTTGCCTGGTCTCGCCAACGTGCCCGTGCAAATTATCTGGGGCATGCGCGACCCCTGCTTTCACCGCGAGATGTTGGATCGCGTGGCAGAGCATTTCCCGCACGCCAGCATCCTTGAGATTGCGGATGCCTCGCATCTTGTTTTGGAGGACGCTCCGGAACTTGTGTGCTCTTCTATCTTTAATTTTTTTCAAAGCGGTGCGAAAGCAGGCGTCTCTCGTGACCCCCTGGTTTTCCCAAAGAATCCCTTACTAAAAGGCTTTTACGAAGTATCTAACACCCTCGCTTCTAAAGAGGCCGCCGTAGTCCCTTCTTTTTTAGACTCAGTGCGTTACACCCACATAAGCTTTAAAGAGATGTCGGCTCTAATCACTAAGTATCAGCGCGGACTTCATCAGCTGGGATTGGCGCCCGGCGACAAAGTTTTGATGATGCTTCCAGGCGGACCGGATTTCCTGGCCTTGACTTATGCAGTCATGGCCAACGGCGCACTGCCGTTCTTTCTCGATCCGGGCATGGGAAAGAAAAATCTTTTCGCTTGTATCGCCGAAATCGACCCGGACGCATTCATCGGTTCTCCCAAGGCCCAGGTCTTAAGATTAAAGCGCAAGAAGCTTTTCCCGCGCTTGAAATTTCATATCACTGCCAGTGATTGGCTGTATACCGGTGGACCAAATCTTAGTTTTCTAAAGAAGTTTTCATCGCGCCCTTACAGCATTGTTAATCAGTCCGAGGAAGCCTTTGTGGCTTACACATCCGGCGCCACCGGCCGCGCCAAAGGAGTGGTGTTTACCAATTCTATGTTGGAAGAGCACTTAAGGATCTTCTCGCAGGTTTTCGGGTTTGAATCCGGTAAAAAGGATCTTCCCATGCTGCATATCTTCTCGCTTTTTAACCTTGCCCTGGGGGTTTGCAGCGTATATCCGCCCATAAATCCATCCAAGCCACTGGATTTCGAGCCAGACAAGATTGTGCGCGTGATAAATGATCTAAATATCGATTATTCATTTGGCTCGCCGACCCTATGGAACAAGATCGCCGAGTACTGCTTTAGAACTCGTTCCGAAATCCCCTCTGTAAGAAAAATATTTATGGCTGGCGCACCTGTGCCGCTCGCGACCTTATCGCGCGTCAAGCATCTGCTGCCTAATGGCGAAGCTTATACGCCTTACGGTGCTACTGAAGCTTTGCCTGTCACACTTGTGTCTTCTAAGGATATCACGGGTTCTGAACCAGCGCTTGCGCTTAGCGGCGAGATTGGCACCTTCGTTGGCAAAGCCGTAGACGGTGTGCGCTTAAAGATTGTGAAAGACGGAAGCGCTACGCTGCAAGAATGCCGAGCGCTTGAGATTGGTGAAGTTGTCGTATCAGGAGCCAACGTTAGTCGGGAGTACTTTGATCTACCCGAGATAACTGCCCAGTCTAAAATAATTGATGGAGATCGATTCTGGCACCGTATGGGGGATATGGGTTATACGGACGAGTCTGGTAATTTATATTTCTGTGGCCGCAAGGCGCACGCCTTTCAGCATTCCGGCCGTATGTATTACAGCATCCCCGTTGAGCGGATATTCAATACCCATCCCAAGGTCAAGCGCAGCGCCTTAATAAAAGTCAGCCCTTCGGGAGAGCCGGGTATTGTAATCGAGCCACTGCCGCAAAACTGGCCAGAGAGCGAGGCTGAACGCCGTAGCTTTAGCGACGAATTATTGATTATGGCCAAAGAGAATTTGGTTAGCGCCTCTGTCAGAAAAGTATATTTCCATCAGTCCTTCCCGGTGGATGCTCGCCACAACGCCAAAATATTTCGAGATAAATTAGCCGAATGGGCAAAAGATGTTGATTGTTACAGTATGGTGGCGTAGATTTTTCACAGATATTTTGAAGTTGTAGTAGTTAGTAGTGTAGTTGTAAAGCGCGCTGCCTTTTTGTGGATTCGATAATCCGCAAAGAGACGGTGTAGAAGAGTTCGGTTTTTCTTGTGGTTTTTTGGTCCCTCAGTTGCTGTGAGCGCCGTAGTTTTAGATGAAGCTTGGCTGTGGATGTTTCTATGAGGAAAC
Source organism: uncultured Bdellovibrionales bacterium (assembly GCA_964631745.1). Lineage (GTDB taxonomy): Bacteria > Bdellovibrionota_C > UBA2361 > UBA2361 > JBGSMV01 > CAZVWV01. The sequence continues at coordinate 6,855 of CAZVWV010000141.1, read as the reverse complement.
ACGCACAGCTTGGCTTCATGGTGAGGCTAGCCTTATCCCGGTGAGTCTTTGGATTTGTTGGGGTTTGATTACCGATTGGGGGGAGCTATCTTGGCTCGCTGCTCGTATCACTGCTTAAGGGTGACGCTTAACAGAGGCAGAGTGAGTGTATCTGTGAATGCGGATGTGGGTATCGCTGAAAGATCTAACCAGCGCACTTTAGAGAGAGGAAGGTGGTTTACCTACCGCGCAGCAGGGCAAGTTTCGGACTGGGCGCTTAGGAGGATCAGCAAGGATAAGCGACCGATTCTAGAAGTCCTTGTCCCTTCTCCCCGCGGAAACCGGATGAAGTTTGGCGAGAGATGGGCCGTGCGATTTCGGCTCACGCTTCCACCCGAAGACGGTTCGTACAAACTCAGCCCTTCGCTGGATCCGAGAAAGGACAGCGAGCAGCGCGGATTATTCTCGCGCCGATGCTGGGAGCCGATTCGGAAGTTGAGCGCTCGACAGTTGAACAGGCGTGAGAGACGGAATAGGGCTGCTAAGCTAAAGGGTCGCGTTGCCAGGCATTAGCCACGCCCAAACAAACCCCGGGGTGCAGGCCAAAAAGACCTGCACCCCATCCACGCACAAGTCCAAACAACACGGTTACGATCTTCGTCACCGTCTCTTTTCTTAGTAATTCTAGATACTTGCAGCGCGCTTCCCGGCTCCGCCCGGACACGCTCACCCTAAGTCACTGCCGCATCATATCTCCCTATAACAATACTGAAATCCTACATGGTCTTAACTATTCGAGCGGACCTGTGTGATTTTTGTTATACTGGCTGCCTCTCCGTTGTGGAGAGGTTTAGTTCATGAGGTTTCGTGGCAGTCACAGATCCTGTCTTTAGTAAACATGCCAAGGATTTTGCTCAGCTTCGGCGCGGCAGAAGTGGACGACTGCGCGTTCTTATCTGGATTGCTCTGCCGATCGCGTTGGCCATCGGCGCTATTAAATTTGTTTCAAGTTACGGTGCCGAAGGCGATACCATTCGCGCCGCCACTATAGAGGCGCTTTCACTGCGCGCAACCTGGACAGAAGATCTCGTCAATAAATATTACCAATATCAGAACTGGCTCTCCAATCACGGCACTAAAGCTGAGGCGGAGCTTTTTGATAATTTGGCGAGAGCTCTGCTGCGCACTGCCATCGCGAACGAGAGTGCCAATCCGACCATGGATGAAGAGAATCTTTTGCATCGCTTCTCTGTGGCGCTTTACTTTACGGTTTTGCGGGTCGGCTTTCTATTGATAACTTGCGTGCGTTTTTGGGCGCTGGCGGTTCTGGTGGCTCTTAGCCTTAACATCTATGCCAGCCAGCCTTATGGCGAAAAGGACATTTTAGGGCAGACTGGCAACGGCCGACTTTACTTTTCTGGTTCTCTCGTAAAACTTGATTCATTGTCTGAATCCGGCGCTACCGATATTCAGATTCGCGGCTTGGCATGTCCTAAGTACGTACCTTTGCATATTACGCGCTCGTCGGACCTCGGGAGCTTGCTGTCCAAATACGGAGCCCTAAACGACACCAACGTACATCTAGCCTCAATAATCCTAAGTCATCCGCAGGTGCCGGCTTACGTTCCGCGGGTTGAGGAACAGAAACTTTTGGATGAGTTTTATAGCGGCGCCGGCCTGGTCGAGAATTGTTATCTAATGCTTGAAAAAGTTCTCAGTCTGCACGCCATGTATCAAACCGATCCGGAGGCTGAATTACCGGCTCCGTTCCAACCGGCTCTCAAGCAGAACGGAAAGTACGACAAGTTTGCTTATTCCCATCTGGTGTTAGCAGCGCTCGATCGAGTTTTGACTCAGGGTATGCGGCGTGACATGGCGAATATTCCGGCAGCCGAGGTGGCCTGCGCGGTGCTGGCTTACGAGGCCGGAAAAGTGCTGACCTTCGCAAAGGAGGCCGGAAAGTGGATTAAACGCTCGGCCTTCCCGCAACTTAATGCGCGCGCTATCTTGCATTCTGTGCCGAGTTTCTCAGAGGATTTTACAAGCTCGCAGCGCCAAGTTATTCGACGCGCTTTAGTTTATGCTTCTAGGCACTCCGAATTCGGAACTGTGCGCTTCCCGTTAGATTTCTCTGAACGCTCGGCGGCCTTGCGGCAGTGGATCGAAGTTCTGATGGCAGCACCGCATGAGTTGGTAGCGGCAACGGATGAGGCCGAATTGTATGGCTTAGTCAGAGAGACCGAGGGCCGTTGGCGCCAGAAGTTTTACGATGCCGTGCTAAACTTAAAGAGTGAGGCCCAAGAGGATCTCTTTGCCGGACCAAGCAATGCGCTTTATATGCCGCTCAAGCAAATTTTGAAGATCTGCTCAGAGATAATAGATCCCCCAAAGCTCAGACGCTTGGAGGAACTTTGCTTTGTAGTAAGTCAGCGCCAAAAGCTGCATACGCTTTCGCTTGAGTTTCAGAGTGAAGCCGATCGAACACCCATACCTTCTCATCAAAAGATCTTCGCGCCGCTTGGTTTCGGCGAGTTAAAAGAGTTAGCCGAATTACATAAATTAAAGATTGAAGAGGTCAAGGACTGGTCCGCATTACGAGTCGTGTTTAACTCCTTCGGATGGCTTGGGCGCCGGGTGGGGGATAAAACCGTGCCCGATTGTTCGCTGATTTCTTGCGTTTTTAAAGAATCAAATTCATTAAACGGCAGGCATTTTATCGGCCGACACGCGATGGTGGCGCTGCGCGGCACTCATATAGAACAAAAATGGGGCAAAAACTGGGGAGCCCGATTCGCCAGAGTGGATTCTGCCCAGTTGGCCTTAAACAAAGAAGAATTCGACAAAGCCATGCTTGGAATTGTGGAGAAGCCTCCCATGGACGATTTAGAGGAGCTTCCGGCAACAGCCTAAGGTTTAAATTATGGCAAGAGATTACGCACGGCAAAATATCCAGGAGATGCGGCACGAAGAGAAGCTGCGCGCAGAACGGCTCAGCATTATCGCAGGGCTAGGAGCGCTAGGGTTAGCCGCAAGTCCATTGTTGGCAGGGCTTGACCCCAGTATGTTGTTCGGGCTGGGCTGTATCCCCGGCTTAGCCTTCGCCTACACAGCCAATACACTTTCGAAACATTCAGCGCTTGAACGAGAGCGGGAACGGGAACAGGAAAAGCGCGGCGGTAAATCAGTGCTAGGAATGCCGCCGCAACGTGATTGTTTTGCTCAGGCCATGAAGGAAGCTCAGGCGCAGGGCAAGAACATGATAAACAAGTACCTGGTGGGCTTTGAGCTGGACTCGGGGCGCCCCCTTTGGGTTGACGATGAAGAGCTTTGTAGCCACGCCTGTGTTTTCGCCAAAACTGGTGTGGGAAAAACTTTGTGGCTAGAGTCGCTCATGTTTCAGCAGATGGCACGCGGTCGCGCCAGCGGCTTGACGTTCATTGATGCAAAGAGAGATTCTGGAACCTTGGCCCACATTATCTTAATGGCAGCAATTACAGGGCGCTTGGAAGACCTGATCGTTATAGACCCGTTCGATAGCGTGCATTCTTACAATTTCGTACTCACCAATCAGCGCTCAGACGTAAAGGCCAGAAAGGTGTTGCGGGCCGGACTTCCGCCCACCTCTGATCAAAGCACCACTAAGCATTATGACCGCTTAGCGGCCGACTCGATTTACCGCATGGTGCGCGCAATGGAGAGCTTTGGCTTGGCGTGGTCGATTCGGGATATCGCCGTGTCGCTTTCCGCTTTTAATATCGCCTATCCACACCTGCGGGCCTTGCTGAACAAGATCGGCGCGCGCCAGGCCATGGTGGAGCTTGGGCATTTGGCGGCAAGTTACCGTTCCCCCAAAGGCACGCTTGATACGGCCAGAATTACCGATAATTTGAGAGGTATCGCCTCGGAGCTTCACGCCATTGCGGGCTCAGAGATGGGGCAGGTCTTTTGCACCCAAGCTACGGATCTTGTGCTCACGGACGCAATCTTACGAGGAAAGATAATTTACTTTATGCTGCCGCGTTTAGAAGAAGCCGAGAGCGCCGCCCGTATGGTTAAAGTCTTTAGAGAAGACTTGGAAGTTTCTATCGGTGAGATTACCTCGTCGAGAAGTCATAATCTTGAAGATCCGCACTTGGTGATGATCGATGAAGGTTCATCTACCTTCGGTCCAACCTGGGCAAATCTGTTTGAGCTGGCCCGTAAAGGACGGTTTGCGCTGCTGTTTGGGGCGCAGTCCGCGGGCGGCTTAACAGATCAGTCGCTGGGATTGAGCGAAGCTTTTTACGAACGGGTAATGGCTAACGTGAATCTGAAAGTCATGATGCGGGTTGGTGATAATCGCACCGCGGCGGAGATGACCGAGTGGATCGGAAAAGTTACTACCACCAAAAAATCGGTGGGGGCAGGGGTTACGCACGGGGTCTCCACAAATATTTTGCGCGGCTCTTTAGATCTCCAAGCCAAACGCCAAGGTGGAGAATCGCAAAGCATAAGTTTTTCGGAAGATGAAGAGGACTTGGTTTCGGCAGAGGAGTTAAAACACGAGATGTCCGCCGAAAAGGGCTTGGCCTGGTTTGATTTAGGAGACGGTCGCATCGTCAAAGGCCGGAGCTATTGGTTTAACGCCGACGTGCCCGACACCTGGGAGGGTAGGGAACATATTCCACGGTTTGAACGAGTCGAAAACGATGAGATTGGTCTGGCCGATTTTGTGGACGAGCAGATATTGCAAAAAGAACAAGAGGAAACAAATCCGCGTGCTGCTCCTGCTGCCTTTCATCCCGGAGCTGCCCCGGGGCCTGTGAGCGCTAGAGACGGTAAGGATCCCGGCCCTTCAGCAAGCGAACAGAGCGCGCCGCCCAAAGAGACCGGGCCGTTTAAGATATCTTTGATGCCCAAAGGAGGCGGAATGCAACGTGGCAGGGGAGTCGTGCATGCAGTAAAAAGCCCCCAAACTCCGCCTACAAAGGCGGATGGCAAGAAGCCTTTTAAGATAGGAGACAGAAAAAAGGCAGCAGGATAGCAGTATATTTTTAGCTTGGAATTCGGGCCAAAATTATAATAGTATTTTGGTACGGGTTTGTATTAGGTACGCAGTTTTATAGTCAGGATAAGGTTATGTATATAGGTGGTGTTAACTTCTCGATCAACAAATCATTCGGTAGTTTGCAATTAATTCCTCAGGCAGATGGGCTCAGGTTGTATTTCGTGCCCATGAATGAAGGCGTTGTAGATCCGACCGCGCTAGGATTTCTAAATCTAGTGTTGCCAATCGAAGTGGTGGGAGGACTTTGGGCCACAGCCAGAGCTTTTCTTTATAACGTTGAGTCCCTCGACGAAAATATAGTCTTCAAAGGTAACGAAGCTCTTGGCGAGTCAGACATCTTGATTAAGCTTTACAGAGATAGGCCCCGCGGCCAACAAGGCCGCCTAAGCGGCGAAGAGATCTGCTGGCTGCGCTTGGTGACCGGGCGTTCCGAAGAGGAACGTCGCCGTATAAAACTAGGCTCGCGAGATCTGCTCTCGTTAGAGCTAGCATGTAACACAGTCGTGATGCTGGCCGCGCAGGCCGGAACGCATAAGCCTGTGTTGATGGAGCAGAAGTAGGATAGAGAGCTAGTTACGAAATGGCGGCCGGACCACAGCAACAGAAGCGGCTTGGGCTGCTGGTTGCGACGAAGTAATCAGTCGGCATATATCGCCACCCCCCACTTGCTTGCAAGCTTCTTCATCATTTTGTCGTGTGTGTACAGCGCAAAGCCTGATCTTTTTGCTTCTAAAATAATAATTGCATCAACCAGCCCCACATTCAGTCCAGTTTGTTGTAATTGTGAGATTTCAGCCTCAACCTCATCCAAAAAATCTGGACTTGGCTTATTAAAGATTAGCCCTTCTAAGGTGGTTTTAGGAAAGCGAAGTTCGCGTCGTTTCACCCCTAAAATCAGTTCGAGTCTGACGTAGCGAGAAAGTGCTACTCTGTTAGACAGAAGCAAGAACTCCAACTCTTTATCCGAGGCTTTGAAAAAATTTATAAATACGGAGGTGTCCACATAGACAATTGAGGATGACTCCATATTTAGGCTCGTCCACGACTTGTCTTAGCATTCCAGTTTATGGCAAGCTTTCCTTGAAGCCCAATAAGCCTGTTCCTCTTCTCTCGTTTAATAAGTTCAATCAATCCCTCAATGATCGCAGCAGTTTGTCCGAGCCCCGAAAGCTCAGTAGCTTCTTTCAAGATTGCATTGGGGATGTTTGTATAGATCTTTCTCTTAGGTGAGGGCATGTATATAAATTTAACAGATTTGTTCTATATGATCCAGAAGAAAGGATCTTTTGGGGCCTTGCTGCTAAATGGCTCGAAACCCGGGAAATTTCTACATTCGGCACGCAACTTTTCCCGAGATTTTTCGATATATTAGCGTATGAAGAATTTTCCGTGTGAAGAAATCAGTTCTTTAATCCTGCTCATACGTGGTAACCGTTCACGTCTCTTTGTGGAGGCTGCGAGTTGGCAGAGAAAATAAATTCCCTGGAAAAGCGGCATGACGCGCAATTCAAGGTCGTGTTCAATAGCATCCGTAAGCTGATAGAAGCCAAACCTGAAGATTTAGTTGGCTCACGCAGCACAAGGCATAAGATTGGATTTGGAAATAGATAAGTGGCCCCATGGGGTGGGATAATGGTTCGCGGCCTCAAGCGCCGCGCCGACATCAAAGTAACATATTGGTAACACTATTCAATGAGCGCGGACGATTGGAGGCCGTTGTTATGTGCGCAGACCTTAATTTTATGATTTAACCACGAACTTGAGTGGAGTGTGACTGCATTTCAGACACTAAAAACCAAGAGTGCAAGTAGGGCGTACGACTGAAGAAA
>CAZVWV010000140.1:0-9227 GCA_964631745.1 uncultured Bdellovibrionales bacterium | reverse complement strand
CCGACTTCTGGATGGGGCTTCAGGCCGAATGGGAACTCTCGCAGGTGCTGAAGCATGAAAGCATTGAACCGATGAAGTTACGGGCTTGAGGAGTACGGCATATACGGGTCCGATCAGCAGGCGGGTGCCAGGATCTTCTCATTAAGGATAGGAAAACCAATCGTCCCCGACAATATCAACGAGTTCCGCAAAGAGAATTAAAAGTATATTTAAGCTAGTTTAAGTAGAGGCCCTAGCGTGGTGGTTTTTGTGGAGAGCGATAGGCCTGGGGGACGTAATCTTGGCGAGCAGCGGCTGAAGATTGAGGATTTAGGTATAGAAAGAGCGCTGGAAAGTTGGCCAGACTCCATAACGCGAACGAGGCGGTGCGAAGCCGCCTGAAACGGAGCTAGAACTCGAACTCTGGAGCGTTGGAAATAGAGTCATCAGGTGGAGCACGAGGCAGGAGTAGAACCCTAAATATCTAGTTACAGACTCGTATGGGCGAGTCACATGAGAAGACAGAAGTGCCAGGAACTCAAGGCCGTCGAACTCGTGCGCGCTTACTGCGTTACAAGGCTTAAGTTCACCACCGATTGACTTGCAACAAGCCTTAGATAAAGAGATCTGCCAGCTTTTTGAAGCAGCGTTTCGTACTGCCGATAGAGATACGATTAAAGAGCGGTTAGTTAGAGTGTGGTCGGCGCAGGTTGTGTCCGATTACCGCTAGTGCCACTCCTAGACCTGCTAAGCCGGTGTACCACATCCCGTGCATGGTGCCCTGAGCGGCTTGCGAAGTAAAATTTAAACCTGCAGCGAAAGCGCTAAATAATGTTGTCGCTCCGCCTAAAAAAAGTAAATTTCGACCAATCTTGCGTACCTCCTCAGGATGCTCAACTGGCGACTTATTAATAGGCCGGCGTTCACCTCTTAGCGGCTCAGCTCTTGAGGGACCGTGCTGATGCGTGCGTACTCTTTTCTGCCCGCGAGTTGACGCTTTGGCATTCGCACCATGAGCTCGAGGCACAGCTGATGGGCCAACTTGGCCGATACTGCCTACTATCCGACCTCTATTTGGATCTTGCATTGCGGGCATCAGAGCATCCTCATTTTAAAGAATTATACCACATTCGTTAACGATAAGATGGATATGAATACCACCAATTTACAACATCCTGAACCATCATGGCCGTAGCTAAGGTATCCCAGTTAAAAATTAGATAGGTCGTATAAGTAAATGGGTTTCCATCTGCCATTATAGTATCATGCTCATTTAAAACTCCATCCCAGCTTTTGAGGATCGATCAGGGCCACTTCGTGATCCACTTAGAACCTTCCACGCTCTAGGGGATAGTGTAATTCCAACTGCGCTTGGTGACAGACGTTGAGGTTCCATTCTGGTCCTCGTTTGCGACACTTACCGGCAATCCAGCAACGACCATTCCAGCTATAGGCATTGCTCACGTAGCCGAAACGCACCGTGCCCGGAATATTAGAGCTGCAGGCAAATTCAGTGGAGGATCCAGTCACATTATTAGAGCCACTAACTGTACTAGGAATCGCGGCTGGAGCAGTGAAGGTTGCAACTGGACAGGTATAAGCTTGTGCCTCATAAGATAGCCATATATAAATGTGTTGTCAGTTAGATTTTGGGAGGAAGAAATGAGCCACTTTAAACTAATCTCCATATCGGTCGCGGTATCAGTTTTTCTTTGCCTCTCCCCATTGTGGGCGGCTCCGACTCGGCAGGCTATTTCGAAGACATCCTGCTGTTGCAATGTTACCATAACCGGCACATACACTTTTTTTGTGCAACCCGCGGGAGAGTCATCCACCGGACCTTTTTCTGCCACATTCAGCCAGAATGGCTGCGCCTTTAAAACCACGGCTCCTACGAGCAATGGTTATCAAATCTATGGGACGGTTACCGGAAATCAGGTTAACTTCTCACAGGTCGTCGACGGCGAAGAGGCCGAAGGCTACGTGTTACAGGGACGGGGGATGGCCCGCCGTACGTCAGGGGGGGCATACATTATCGCAGCAGTTTACGAAAATACCAACGGTGTGCAAGGTTCTTGGACAGCATCCAAAGCGCCGTAGGCTGGACAGGGTAGCGGGGCGGTGAAAGCACGTTTAGGCAGCCCGTGAAGCTGGTTCGCGCTTGGCGTTTTCGGCCAGCGCACTTTCCGGTATAATCGTGTAACTTAAACTATCACCGTATTTTCTTATAAATGGCAGAATTTCGGCATTGTAAGTGGCAACATCAATCGGTAACACAGTGCAGCCCACGGAAGTGCCCTTTAGCGTCTCCGCAAGCTTAGGATTTGCTCCGGCTATGGTTGAGTCCGCCATGGGGTGGATCTGGATATTGTTTGCTTTGTAGACGGTCTTTCGCTCAGCTTTGTCGATCTGCCCATTCTGATTGGTGTCGCGATAGGCGTAGACGGGGGAAGGTATCTCTAACACAAGAACCCCTTCCGAATTCACTCGAGTCTTAAGCGGATACTGCCCCGGCAACACAGTTGCCACGTCCGGGATGCGATCTCCGTTTACATCCGGCACTCCCCCGATCCCCGAGCCATCACGCACAGTCGGTACGGTGCTGCAAGCAACAGTCTTGACCGTGTAGTATGAGCGCTTATGACCTTTATCTGGAGGCAGATGTTCAATGAGCGCCAGCATATCGGCGCCCTTAGGCGCATCTGCGCCTTTTGTTTCACTCGCGATCGAACGGATGGCTACGACTGTAGCTTTGCCTTCTTCTGGCCATGCACAATTTGCTTTCTCGAGGTGCTCTCTGATTTTCATGAGTTCAGATCTTGTCATGCTGCCTTCGACCGCATCTTTCTCGGTGCTTACGGTGGCCCACCATTCTTTCAAGTGTAACTTTTTAGCCTCTAGCCATGAACCAGCCTTCGAATCCCTCGGTTTGGTAGTTTCAGCCCTCTTAGTGGGAGCGGGCGCGGCAACTGCTGGCTCGGGGGATTTGTGTTCTTCCTTGACCGGCTTAGCCTCAACGGGCTTTTTGGCTCCGTTCTTCTCGGATGGTTCCGCGCCACGTTTTGGCTCTTCCGATTTATTGTGAGATTTTTGATGCTTGTCAGCCGGATGTGGCAGGTTCTTTTCGCCCTGATTGTGTAGCGCAGCTAGGCGTTCATCCTTATGCCCTCTCCACGGAGTCGGAGTCTCTTTCGCCTTCTTCATAGCAGCAAGAGCCGGTGAGGGTGTTGTTTCCTTGCCGTCTTTCTGAGGCTTGGTCTTCACGGCCGCAACTGTATCCGCCCCCCCCCGCTGTCCATTTTTGGGCTGTCGTGCTGTATTAGCTTCATTCTCAGCGATCTTGAATCTGAGTTCAAACCCATGTTTTTTTACGAATTCTGCCTGGAACTGCGGAATGGTACCTCTATCCTTAGCGTCTTTGTACCCAGCCAAGAACTCTGCTCTAAGTGAAGCTTCACCACTCGGGTCGCGTTTGCTATGTTGGGAACTGAACAGTGCTTTCGCTATAACGTCGCGATCCTCTTTGGACGTATCGTGTTTCCCAGTCGACTGTTGGGAATCTGTATTCCTCTTATCATGCTGCGTCATAACCCAAACCAATAAAAAACTTCCAAACCAGAACCAAGCCCAATGAAAAGCTCCCGGGCCTGTCATCAATCTTAAATAAGGTTATGGAGTGTCCCCCAAATATGTATACTTATTCTCGCAATTCCCCTAAATCCCCCTATATCCCCATGAAACCGCTAATAAAAACTCCGGCATAAATTTCTTTTCCAAGGGCTTACTAAGAAACCGGTATCGGCTATAATCACTGTCACCGCACCCGAACAACAGTAAAGTTACACAGTAAAATCACGAGGCGCGGGAAGCTCTTTAACCATGAAAACTTCTATTAGCAAAGCAGATGGCCTCACGGCAGCGGGATTCAGGTTTGGTATTATTGCGGCGCGCTTCAATGCTGAAATTGTTAGCAGTCTAACTGCAGGCGCAAAGCAGGCGCTACTTGAGGCCGGCGCGAGCGAGTCTCGCATTCATGTCTTCCAAGTGCCGGGAAGCTTCGAAATTCCTTTGGCGTGTCGTTATCTCATTCAAACCAAAAAATACGATGCCCTGGTCGCCTTGGGCGCAGTCATCCGTGGAGAGACGTACCATTTTGAACTGGTCGCTAACGAATCCGCTCGCGGCGTTGCTCAAGTGATGTTGGAAAGCGGAGTGCCGATCGGTCTTGGTATTATCACCACAGAGAATCTTGTGCAGGCCCGAGTTCGGGCGGACGAGACCGGAGAAAACAAGGGCCGGGACGCTGCTTTAGCGGCACTTGAGATGATTCACTTCGCAAAAAGTTGTAAGGAGTAGTTTATTATGAAATCTAGACGGCAAGCGAGGCAAGTTGTGCTCCAGGTGCTCTATTCCTGTGATACGCTTGATGACTTTTCCGTTGAGAATGTGGAGTTCGTGCTCTCGACAACTTACGCTGGCTCAGACGAGGAGATCTCCGAAGTAGATCAAGAGAATCTTGGATTCGTGAGAATGCTGCTTGAAACCATCATAAAGAACAGGCCGGTGATTGATGAGGCCATCGCTAAGGCGTCCGATCACTGGGCCATGGCCAGGATGGCCAGAGTCGATAGAAATATCTTGAGAATTGGTACAGCCGAAGTTTTATGTTTGTCAGATATTCCTGTGAAGGTTTCAATAAACGAGGCAGTGGAACTCACTAAAGCTTTCGGATCGAATGAGTCGCCAACATTTGTTAACGGCGTGTTAGATAAGATCGCCTCTTGCTCTATTAGAGCGCTTGAAATCCCCGCAAAATTAGCGATTAACCAGTAAGTTTGGCTCACATAGACCTTTCCGATTGTAGAGGCCCAGGCCCTTTTCTTTTGCGTTTTAGGGCGGTAATCTCGGCTTCATATGATAAAGCATCCATTATGGTTCCTTTCCGTAGCTATCTTTTGGCTCGTGGCCGTACCGGCTTATTCAGAGGGGCCGCAGCTTCAGCCAGCGCTCACGTTGGATAACTGCTTTGAGCTGGCGGCCAAAGGTAATTATGACTTAAGACGAGCCAAAGAACAGATTGAGAGAGCGCACGGCGTTACTATGCAGCTCAGAGCTGGGCTGATTCCACATATAGTTGCTAGTGCGGATGTTTCGCAGATCGATAACAGTCGGCTTGAGTCATTTAATGGGCAGTCTTTTGGCTCGGAAAAAAGTTGGAACGCGGATCTCCAGGTCGAACAGAATGTTTTTGCCGGAGGCGGCATTTGGGCAGGTTTTCAAGGGAAACGTTTTGAAGAGCGTGCTGCCAAAAATGAAATGGAGATGGTGCTTCGGGATGTTGGTTACGGCATCGTTGAGAGATTTTACGGAGTGTTACTTGCTCGCGCGCAAGAGAAAGTAAATCAGGAGCTGGTATCTTTATTAGACGAAGAGTTGGTTTCAGAAAAGCGCAAGAGAGACGTGGGGTCGGTTTCGGATTTTAATGTGTTGCGAGCAGAAGTGGAGCTTGCCAATAGTAAAGCTCCGCTGATTCGCGCCCAGAATAACTCGCGCATCTCAATCGATGAGCTTCGAAGGGTTTTAGGTCTTGGCGCGGCGAGCCACGAAACGTTAGATGTAGCGGGGGAGCTGGTCTTTCAGGATTTTGATCTAGTTTTGGAGCAGGCGCTCGAGCGTGCCAAGTCCAACCGCCCGGAGTTACAGCGGCTCAAGAATCTGGTCGAGGCGGCGCGTTACGGCGTACGTATTTCACAGGCCGGATACCTGCCCGCCATCTCGGTTTATGCTGGCTATGGCGCGCAGAAATCGATGTTCTCTAATGACTTTAGCGATCACTTAGATGGATGGGCCATGGGAGCCCGGGCTAATTGGAGCATCTTTGATGGATTAGCACGGGAGGGCAAAGTGGCCGAGGCCAATTCAAATTTGCGAAACGCCAAGCTTACTCTTGAGCAGGCTGAACTGGATGTCGCCATCGATGTGCGTAAGGCGCTTTCATCTCTCCATGAAGCCAAAGAGTTAGTGAAGGCTTCGCACAAAGTGGTGGAACAGGGACGCGAAGGTTTAAGATTGGCGCGAGCGAGGTTCGATGTGGGTGCTGGCACGCAGCTTGATGTTTTGGACACCCAGGTGGCGTTAACTCAGGCCCGTACGAATGAGGTGCAGGCACTTCACGACTACATAATAGCGCGAGCGAGAGTTGAAAGAGCTGTAGGTGATTCGCCTTCAGGATTTGGAAGTGTTTCAGTGCAGTGAGTGATAGCAGCTTATTTATATATTCTGTAGTGGTATCTATCACTGCGCACTTGGCAGTGATTGCTGCGGTTGGGGGTGTGTATTACAGCTCCGGCTCTGATTTGGGGTTTAGCGTTATAGATGTGCAAATTGTTGCTGGTGGAGAGGAAAGTGCAGTCAGTGGTGAAACGAAGCTGGAGCGAGCGCAGACGCTGCCTAATGTAAAACCGTCAGAACCGGCGAAACTTCTTGCGGATGCTCCTAAGAAAGTAAAGAGGGCCACAGTTAGGCCTGTGCAAGGTGGGGGGGGCTTAGCGCCGTCACACGGTATGGCCCTATCTGGAGTAAACTCGGCCGGCCACCTTAAAATTATTCGTGCGCCGTTACCGGAATATCCTTGGGCCGCGCGGCTTGCTGGCTTTGAGGGTTCGGTCGATCTAAGCATTGTAGTGGGTTCAGAGGGGCGTGTAACCAATGCTGAGATCGCCAAGAGTTCCGGCAGGAGTGATTGCGATCTGGTGGCGCTTGAGACGGTTTCGAGGTCCTGGATTTTTGAGGCAGTTTCGGGGGGCACTCCAGCTGTCAGCGCAAAGCAGAAGGTATCGGTTAGGTATGTCCTACAGTAATCCCAACGGTGGCCGGATTAATTATCTTTGGTACCTCTTGATTGGCACGTGGGCGCTTTTTTGTGGGGCCTTAATTGCTTGGTGGTTGATATTTGGGCTTGAGCAGCTAGAAACAATTAGAGAGTTAGGGGCAGCCACACATCCTGAGTTGGTGCGACATCAAAAGATGCTTTTTTGGGAAGCTGGCACCTTGATGCTTTGTATCTTTTTGGCTGGAATGGCGCTGGTTTATTTTATGGCGCGTGAAGTTCAGTATAGCCGTAAGATTAGATTGTTTTTTGCCACATTCGCGCATGAACTGAAAACGCCCTTGGCAAGCCTGCGTCTCCAGGTGGAGAGTTTGCAGACGCATCTGAAGGGAGATGATTCTTCCGAACTGTTATCTCGGATCGCTTCTGATACCGTCAGACTTAATATGCAGCTTGAGAATTCCATGCTATTTGCAGGATTAGAGCAGCTTGAGATGCGACCTGAGAAGATTTCTATCAGCAGCGTTCTAGAAGAGCTTCGTCCGGAATGGATAGATGTAAGTTTAGGGATTAATGGGGATGCCATCCTGTGGCATGACAGGCGCGCAATTCTGGCTATTTTTAGGAATCTTATCCAAAACGCCGTCACGCACGGCGGGGCAACTGAGGTGCGTCTGGTGATTGCCAAGCGTGAGGAGGGGGCTATCGAGATCTCCATACATGATAACGGTGCTGGGTTTCGGGGCAGGTCAGCGGATCTCGGCAAGCCCTTTTCGAAACTTGGGAGTTCTAGCGGAAATGGACTGGGGTTGTATATTGTGCGGCGATTGGTAGAGAACTTCGGTGGCAAGATGGCCTTCGTCCCGGTTGCGACTGGCTTTTGTGTGAAACTCATTTTTAAAGAGTGAGGCTAGGTGGGAACTGAACTGAACAAGCGTTTATTGTTAGTTGAAGATGATCTCTCGCTTGGGACAACTCTATCAGAGCAACTCATTAATGAGGGCTATCTAGTGCTTTGGAGTAAGAGCAAAGCGGACGCTATGCAGAGCTTCAAAACCCGGCAATTTGACCTAGTTCTATTGGATATAGGCTTGCCCGACGGCTCTGGGCTGGATCTCGCGCGAGATCTCAGGTTCACTTCATTAACCCCAATTATATTTTTAACCGCTATGAATTCTGCTGATTATCGGCTTGAAGGGTTAGAGATCGGTGCCGAGGATTTTATTCCCAAGCCCTTTTTCTTAAAGGAATTGTTGTTAAAAATTCAACGTGTGCTTGGTCAAAATCTGGGTAAGCGCGTGGGATTCACGGGTGGTGAGATCGATATGTCTCAGCGTTCGATCAGGTTTAGTGATGGTAGCACGGAATTCCCCAGCAAAATGGATTTTGCGTTATTGACGCTGCTCATAGAAAAATCGCCCGCGGTTGTTAGTAGGGAGGAACTCTGTGAACTGTTGCGATCGGGCGAGAAAGTGCCTAATCAAAGAAGTATTGATAACGCGGTCGTGCATTTGAGGCAGCTTTTTGCAAGAGTTAACGGAGAGTTCATACGCTCTGTGAGAGGAGTTGGGTATCAGTGGATTGGGGGGTGAGAATATATGAAATCAGATAAAATTAAACAGTTTATGGCGTTGGCTGGCCAGAGAATCTCGCTGGAATTTGGAACGGGTTCGATCGAGACGCGCAAGCTAGGCGCTCAACTCTTGCTCTCTGAGGTCCTAGAGTATGTTATTTGTGGGCTTGGAATTGAGCCGGAGTTTCGCGGCGTTAAGATAACGGAGCCAAATCAACTGAGTTATCATGAAAGCAAGAATCAGCCTAGCCGACTCGATATGTTAGATGGGCTGGCGGATGTGGCCTACACCATGTACTGGAATGCTGAGGCCTTCGGCGTGCCGCTAGAGCGGGGGTTTGAATTAGTGTGTGATAATAATTTGGAAAAATTCGTGGAACTAAAAAATTGGAAGGGCGGCACAGGGCCGTTAGACCCAGAAGAGTGGCACTGCGGCAAATCGATCGAGTGGCCCAAAGAGGTGGTAAGCGTGCAAGTGGTTGAATACCTAGATAGGGTCTTTGCGGTTGGAAAAGATCTTCACGGAAAAGTTAGAAAGCCATCGAGTTATCGCACGGTTAATCTCGAGGGGCTTTTATCGTAATTGCTCAAAAACCCCGGGTAAAGCACGAGATATTATGTAGCGCGGACGACTCGTCCGCCGATGTGTATAGTGGCACTACAGTTGAGGGCGAAGCCACCACCTGCTCGCACCTAGTGCTGCCTGTCGGCCTAAGATTTAGTGCAAGTTCTCGGCACCGGCAGGCGAATCGCCTGCGCTCCCTAATCTTCGAGCCCCAAGCCGTACTAGCATCTCACCCATTACGTAGCGCGGCCGACTCGTCCGCCGATGGTTATAGTGGCACT
>CAZVWV010000139.1:0-9304 GCA_964631745.1 uncultured Bdellovibrionales bacterium | reverse complement strand
GTTGAGGGCGAAGCCACCACCTGCTCGCACCTAGTGCTGCCTATCGGCCTAAGATGTAGTGCAAGTTCTAGGCACGGGCACGCGAGTCGCCTGCGCTTCATAATATTCTTGCCCCGAGCCGTACTGTCACTCGGGACTGTCACTTTACCCCGGGTTTTTGAACAGATACCCTGCGACGCGGTAACATATTGATTTTACGAATATATTACTCATAGCAAGGCGTTTAAGTCCTGGTCGAATATCACACCCCCGGCCCTAATCGAAGCATCTAACTCCATGGAGCATTTTAACTGCAATCTTGAAAGCCAAAATGACAAAACCAAGGATTCTATTTGTAATGTTGGAGTATCCAAAGTGGCAAGACGCTAGCCATTGGGGCTACGTTTTAAACATGGCTTTTGAGTTCGGATTTAATGCGAATGATGTAGAATATTATATCTTACCGGTAACCCATCACTACGGTGAAAGAGTCCCATGCTTTGCGGATTATGCAACCACATTGTTGGCTGGACGAAAATTCGACCAAGTATGGTTTGAGGTTTCGCATAGCCGCATAGACGATGAGGTTTTGGAGTTTCTCTGTTCGTTGGCGCCCTGTAGATTAGGCATCGCCGTAGAAAGCCTTGAACTCTTGCCAGTAGAATGGGCCAACAACCCCGAAGCGAGCAAGCGTAGAGACTCTGTACTAAATAGGAGACTTTCCCATTGCACGCATCTAATTACTACTGACGAGCTTGACGCAAAGCGTTTGGATGGAAAATCCGGTTTGCAAGCGCGCCCGTTCCCGCCGGGTTTTGTCGTGCCTAAACAATTTATACACGATAATCCGGCGCCGCCGCAGTTCAATATAGGACTATTTTATGGTGCGTTGTATGGCGAAAGAAAAGCCTGGCTTGAAAAGCCTAGGCTCTCGCCTCTGTTGCGATACTGTCCAGCCTCTCCGGAAATGCACACACATTTACCGGCCGCGTTTGACAAGTTACATCAGGAGGCTCACAGAGCTATTAGCATGAACGAGGTCTCGCAGCAGTTGCTGGATGACTACTTGCGATGCTCGCGCCATATTCGCTTCGAGTGCTTTCGTTTATGGTTAGATGGCCTACGTTTAGGCGCGGCCGTGGTCAACTTACCGCAATGGGGACGGGCCTATGCGAGTCGGGTGATTGAAGGGATGGCGGCAGGGCGCCCGGTAATTACAAGGCAGCTAGTAGATCGTCCCTTATCCATTGCGGCCTTTGAGGACGGGAAAGAAATTCTCCTGTACAGTAACGAAGATGAGCTCGCAGGGCATCTCGAACACATCATGGGAGATTATGAGTTCGGACGAAGAATCGCCATGAATGCGCGCAAGCGGGTGCTGGCTCATCACACTACCGAGGGATATGTGGCGGAGTTGCTAGAGTGGATCAGATAGTTCTCGATAGTATCAATAGTTTAATGGGATTACAGGCATTATGAATAACTCTCTTGTAAGCATACTCCTACCTGTTGTTAATCTTGATAAGAACAATAACGCGCTTGAGTTGTTACCACGCACGATCGAATCACTCTTGTTGCAGCATTACACCAACGTCGAATTTCTGATACTTGATAACAAATCCTCTAAGGTTGCAACAGAGATCTGTTCAAAGTATTCCGCAGAAGATACCCGTATTGAATACGTGCACGATACAGAAATAGGCGGTCAATGCGAAGCGCTTAGTTATCTTTCCACAACCGTGAAGGGAGAATATTCTCTCTGCGCATCTGCCGGAAACTTATATCAACCGAATTTTGTTGAGAGTCTTCTAGGAATCATGGAGAAGGAAGCCCCAATTGATCTGCTTTATACTAATTTTATCCAATCAGAAACGGCCGGGGCTACTGCTCCTCAAGACTTGGAAACGAAGCCGCGCAGATATTCAGGTGGCCATTGCGTGCTTTCAAATCTTTGCGGATTTATGTTAATGCGAAATACAGTTCCGTTTCGTTTTGGCCTGTTTCGCACGGCGGCCTTTCAGCAGCTTCAGTCAGTTAAAGCTTTCGATGGTATTGGTGCCGATATCGAGAGCTTGCAGATGGTACGCTTCTTCTCGCGAGGACTTAGGTGTGAATATGTGGATAGCCCATTGTTTTCCTGTTTGCAAAAGCCCGCTGGACTACGAACTCGGCTTGAAGAACGATTAAAGCCACCGACAAAGTTTCCGGGACTAGAGTTTCCTATTCAAGCTTGGCTCCATCTCGTGCAGCATGAACTAAATTTTAAATTGGCCGTACAAACGGAGCTAGAACTTTCCCCCGACTTTAAAGCGCCAGAGCTTGTTTACGCCAAAGCCTTGCTAAACGATAGCTTTGTTTTGCATTCTCTCGGTCAATTCGATCAAGTTAAAATGGAGATTGGTGCGGAAGATGTTAAAAGCTTGGGCCTTGTCCAGCAGCTACAAAGCTTTATCAATACACGCAAAATTCTGTTGCCCAAGAACGAGGAGGATCTAGCCCCAAGCGGATATTCACTGCTGGCGAGTAATCCCGCTTATGCGCTCTTAAGATTACAAAGCTCGACCGAGAGCTTAAAGGTCCTTAATGAGCTAGTCGATTATGCTGCAAAGCTTTCAGAAGCAAGCAGTGACGTGGGAGATGCAATCCGTAGATTGTGCGCTTAGAATATCGAACCCCATAGTAACTTATGGCCGCTTCAGGCCCTCAACGTGATATCCTACTGTGAACTGATCATTAAAGGACTTCTCCTCGACCGCAAACAGGAAGCGCGGCAATGTCTCTTGCATAAAGCCCATTAGCGCATCCCTTTGTTCCTCCGGCAGGTTGCAGCAGTCTGGAATTTCGCGTGCGAAGCGCATGCATTCTTGGGCGAGAAGCCGATGGAATCCACCATTCGGAATTATCTCAATCGGATCTAGACCGAACTCCGCAAAGAATTTCTCATACCAGCCAGGGGTATAACCGCCGTAATAATGAAAAGGTAATTGATGTAGGCCGGACCCAAGTGGCGCGGTTATAAAAATTCTTCCTCCTGGTTTTAGTATTCTAGCCATCTCCCTCAGCGCCGCAATCGGCTCGGGTACATGCTCTAATACCTCTGTGCATAAGATGGCGTCAAAGGAATTATCAGGCACCGGAATACTGACTATGTCTGATTCGATATCTATTCCGCCGTATTCGGTGGTTCCGCCCAATTTTTCTCCGGTATAGGCTTTGAAGTCATGGGTCGTGTATTGGCAGTGCGAAAATGATTTCTTATAAGGGCAGGTACCGGCACCGACGTCTAGGACCGTTGAGTTCGGTTTTAAAGTCGCGGCCTTCTCCTCTACCCAACGGTCACGCGAACGTTGGTTAAAATCCTTAATCTCAATCAGCGGTAAATTGGATTTCTCCAAATTCTCGAAAAGTCCCACGATAGTCGGTGCTGCAGAGGAGGGTGTTGTGGGAGCCGTTTCGGTGTGTTCCCAGTTAAGTGCTTCCTTAAGCTGCCTTTTCCATACTTGAAAAGTGTCTTCCTCTTGATCCGCTACCATGCTTTCACGAAGGATCGATTCAGCTCTTGCGATAAGCTCCTGCTCACTTAAGTTTACGGTCTTATATGCCACGGCTTCAACATTGGCCAAATATGGTTCCTGAGGCCAGTTATCGGAGGAAGTTTCAACCCGCTCAAAACCTAGATGCTTAAGGGTGTGCTCGAAGCGCTCCGGGAACCAGTGATCGAGATGATACGCCCAGCTAGCAGCTTGGTCACCGGAAAGATGTCTAACCGTGCCCATCTTTGTCTTCCAGGATGAGTTTGCCACAAGATTCCGTGCCGACCCCATAAGGTCGGGCGTTGCAATATGAAGTACACCTCCAATCTTAAGCCACTGGTGCCATCGAATAAGTAACGAGAGAGCTTTAACACGGCTGAAATGTTCAAAAACATGGTGAAGCCGAATCTCATCGATGGAAGAGGGTGGGCATTGGAGTCTGGTGATATCAGCCAAATAATCCGGCCGGATAGTCATTACGTTATGTTCACTGGGCGGATAGTCAATGTTGACATATCCCGCAAATTTCTTTTCGCCACAGCCCAAGTGTAAGCGTAATGGATAGCCTTCAGCCCAAAGATCTCTGGCCCTTAAGTCAGCAACCAGATCGGTTTCGTAAGCAAGATCTTGGGCTGGTTGTGTGATTGCTTGACCATTTGCTTGGACGGTTTGAGGAAAGAAGGTTTCCAATACCTTTTTGGCGTGGGACTGGTGGAGGTAGCAGTCTTTCAATTGTTCCTCGCTAAATTTGGCGGTACTTGATGACTGAAGGGTAAATAGCCAGATGGCTTGCCAACCGGAGAGTAAGCCTGAGAGTTTTAGTTCGTTTGTCATCTCTGAGTAACTTATGGGAGCTTGGCCTAAATTTGGGATACGTGAGGCGTAATAGTTCGAGATATGTTTAAGGATAGGTTCCCATATACCCCTGTTGCTAAATGCAGTCAGGCATTTTCCTGCAAATGCAAGTTTCTCCGCGCCAAGGATGCCGTAAAAATGGAGCAGCACTACTCGTCCCGAATCAAGATCGTCTGCAATGGCAGCTCCAAACGTTTGCCGAAGAAATTCAAAGACCGAATTATCTTTATTAGTCAGCATCTCCTTAACTTTTTGGAATAAGCTTTCGGAGAACGGCAAGAGCTTACTAAGTTTCCGTTGTTCTTCGGTATCTAAGACTTCCTTGATGTCGGTATCGCGCGCAGGCTCAACAAAGATTGGTTTAGAAACTAAAGCCGTTTTCTTAATTGCGGGTTCGTTGACATTCTGCATGATTTGCTCTTCCTTCTCGTGTCCTGAAATTTCTACTTTGGCGGTGGTAGGGTTGATTGGTGGAGGTTGGTCGCTTGCGCTCAATAGCGTATAGTACAGATCTTCATACTGCTTGAGGATAATATTCCAGGTGTATTTCTCAGTCACCTCTTTGTGACCTTGCCGCCCCAGCTCCTTTCTGCGGTGTGGGTCCTCAAGAAGCGCACTGGATGCTGTAGCCAAATCATCAAGGCTGCAGACTAGGCCGCCACTCAGCTCTGCGATATTGCCACATTCAGTCGAGACATATGGCAATTTCGACGCCATGGATTCAAGGATCACCAACGGAAAAGCCTCGACTTCCGAGCCGAACATGAAGAGATCCGCTGATTTGAATGCAGCGACCGTGTCCGCACGCGGAACATCAACCAGGAACTTAACGGGCATGCCAAAAGACTGGCTCACGATCTGTTGCAGGGTGCCGTGATTGCTACCGATCAATACGAGGGTGGAATCGTTGCGCCACATCTTAATCAGGGCTTGCACAAGATTTTCTTGCCCCTTATAAACGGCGAAGGATCCCACTGAAAGCAGCATATATTTAGTGTCGATTCCGTATTTTCTGCGGAAATCTATGGTTGTGGGCTTTTCAAACTCCTCTACCTCGACGGCGTTTGGTATAACCACCGAATTTTTCAGTCCGAGTCTCTGCCCAAACTCGTAATCTTTATAGCGCGCGGAATGGTAAACAACCGCATCGTAAGCTTGGAGTGTGGCCGGAAGGTAGCGCTTGTAATACTTTTCGTACTCGGGGTGGGCCAAGTTATCGAGGTCTTTTAGAGCAGAGTAACCGCATGGGCAGAGTATATTCACTTTTGCGGCTGCTCGCTTCAGCACACAGCTTAGAGCCAAATCCGTGGCCCACTGTTGCGCAGCGTAGTTCATCATGACGTCGGCACCAAAGCTCTCCACGAACTGGCGATAGTTATCCATATCGTCGCCGTCAAAGCCGTGTGCCAGATTCCCCTCAAGATTGAATTCACGAATCTTGACCCCGTTAAGTTCGGAAAAATTACGATCTTTTAGTTTCGTGGTAGCAACGGTGACATCATGGCCGCGTGCCGCCAAGTACTCAGAGATTCGTTGCACAACCAGTTGCGCACCCCCCACATGCGGCGCATAAAACTCAACGGTGTGAAGAATCTTTAATTTACGCATTTTTAGACCCTTGCAGATGTCTCAACGCCAGCGGAAATGACCTGTTGAAATTCATTTCTGAATGGCAGAGTTGGAAACTGGTTGAGCGCGCGTTGTGCCACTTCAGCGGCCTCGGTATGCGCGTTAATTTGTTGCAACAGCTGCACCTCTCGGGTAAGCGCTTGCCAATCGTGCTTGGGCATTAGCTGCGCGGCCATGCGGTAATCCCTCAAAGCTTTGCGCCAGTGCCCTTGGGCATGCTCATTTAGGGCGCGCCAAAAATACGGTTGACCGTATTGGGGGAATTTATCGATCAACCGCTCAATCGCGTTTCTAGTTTCGAGGTCCATTGAGGCGATGCAAGCATGCGCACCAAGCAACGTTTCGAATCTGTGATGCTGGGGGTGAATTGTGTACAGACAGGAGTTCACCAGATCTTGGTGCTTAAGCACGCCATCGACCATCGATGAATTTTGATGCTTACGGTAGAAGAATAGAGGCTCTCTGACGAGGCGCGGGTTAATCTGGTCGATGCAGCTTACCCAAAAATTCCAGTCCTCGGCTCCAAAAGGAATAATCGGCATATAGCCGCCCGCAGCTACCCAGAGCGCGCGTTTATAGAGGCTGCAATATGGAAACATATTGTTCATGAGAAGGCCTTGGCGCTCATACGGTACTACCATTAACGTATTTTGCCGGGCATCAAATTCGTTTAGGTAACTGCATACGTGATTGATACTCGCATCGCTGGCAGCTTCCTGCAGCAAGCGCGCCAGATAATTTGGCGCAAATTTATCATCGCTATCAAGGCACGCGATCCACTCACCGTTTGCCTCGGCGATGGCGGTGTTTCGTGCCTCTGCTAGGCCCTCGTTCTCTTTTTCAATCAACCTAATTTGGCGTTCTGGATATTTTGCAATCAGGGCGTTTGCTACCTCAGAGGTGTTGTCGGGACTGCCGTCATTTACAATAATGAGTTCCCATGCCTGATAGCTTTGCGAGACCACGCTATCTACTGATTCCTCAAGAAAGTGGGCCTGTTTGTAACAGGGAATCACTACGGACACCAGCGTATTTGGGGTCACATAGATCTCCGTCTTCTTAGCACTTGAGAGATCTCTGGTGCGAAGCGGCACCTCCTCGTGACAAGCTTTAGGCGTATATCCAAGATATGAGTCCACATCCAGCCGCTGACCATCGTCGAACCATTGGCTTAAGGTTTCGACGCTGTAGTGAAATTGATCTCCAGCGCGGTTGTCCGGAGCAACCACTTGGACTTTGTTAACGGGATTACAAAACGTGACTGATTTCTCGAATGTCAGGAGTAGGGGATGCGATTTTTCTGCTTCCGAGATCTTCTCGGCCAATTTGGCTTCAAGCGAATTGGGATGATTATAATCTAAAAGTTCCAGTACTGGACGCAAATTGGCGCAGCGATAGATTGAGCTTGAAACTTCCAGAGGATACTTGAAATCATGCTCACCTGAAGTCCAGGAATAACAAAAGATGCGGTCCGTTTCTGAGATGTATATCTCAGCTAATTTTGGAATTTCCTGGTTTTTGTTCAATGGATAGCAGTACGTGGTATTGAAACCTAAGCGTAACGAAAATCCGATGGCTGTGGGAAAATGCTCCAGACCGCGTATGGTATTGAATAAGCTAAAATCTCTGACAAAGATATTGTCATCGACCAGAAAAAGAATGTAGCGCGAGAGCATGAGCGCGTGCAGCTGCTGCTTGAAACTGATCTCCTCAACGAATGTTACAGAAGGATAGGAAAACTTGAGCGATTCATATTGTGCGGCGATGTGTGGCGATGTGGTGCGGTAAAGGACATACACCTTTGCTAGCTCGTGATCTTTACAACGCGCGAAAAATGAAGCCAGCGTGCCCTCTAACTGAAAGGCCCTGTCTTTGCTGAATACGACCACGTTTATGGAACGGTCGAGAAGTTCCGGAATATCGCTCAATGTATCGCTCCAAATGCCAAAATATGAACGGATTAGCCCGTGTGCTTTAGATGTGTGTTTAAGCTGGAATGTTACAGCGAATAAATGTAGTGATATCAGGCGGTAAGCGAGATTTTCGGGTATCTGCTCATGAAGTGTGGGCGATTTCGGTCCGCCTTCGCGCACAACTATCGCGCACCACTATTATGTAGCGCCGACGACTCGTCGGCCGGTGGTCATAACAGCACTGCTCGTTAGGGCGGCAGCCACCTCCCGCTCGCACTGACTGCTGCCTGTCGGCCTAACATTTAGTGCCACCCAGTGGCACCGGCCGCCGAGTCGTCGGCGCCACTAATAATGTAACATTTTGATATTACTGATATTTGTGGCAGCACCTAAATGTACATAAACAAGTACTTTAAAACGTACAACTAAGATGATACAATTAACAGATGAAGGAAGTAACAGTTATCGATCTAAGAAAAGGAATCTCCGGCATTCTTAAAATGGTCGAGAAAGGCAAGACGTTTTCCATAACTCGCCGAAATGTCGCCGTGGCAACTATTTCACCAATAACACCACGCCATAACAATCGGACCAAGCTTGGTTGCGGCAGCGGGTCGGTCGTTTTCAATTCAGATCCTACGCAGCCTTTCTTTGAGGAGTCAGATTGGGAGATGCATAAATAGGCATGAATATTGTACTCGATACCTGTGCCATCCTATGGGCAGTCTCCGAGCAAGAGCGTTTAACCGCTATTGCCCGCAAGGCGATTCTTGAAAGCGATGCAACCATATATGTGTCACCGATAAGCTGTGCGGAGTTGGCCTGCGGTGTCCTTCGAGGCAGATTGACCTTGGATAGGCATTGGAAAATATGGTTTCGACATTTCATTGAGCTAAATAATTGGAATATAGTTCCGATCGACCTGGACGTTATGGAAGAGTCATACTCTTTGCCGGAACAATTTCATGCGGACCCAGCGGACAGGATTATAGTTGCCACGGCACGACTACACGATGCCAGCATAATAACAGCCGATAAGCGCATTATAGAATATGCGCATGTTAAATCCTGTTGGTGAGGGACATTGACTGGGCAATTCCAGACTATACTCGCCTGCGGATTATCTCGCAAGAAAACCTGATCTTTAACCTGCACCGGAATATACCGAGAGCGAGAAGAGAGTTTAGCCCTAATGGCCCGTCTTCTCTCCCGCCTCTCAGGCGAGCGCCGGTGAAGGTAGGCCTTCATAGTTCGTATTTGCTCAAAAACCCCGGGCGAAGCAGGGATATTAAGTAGCGCCGACGACTCGTCGGCCGGTGGTTATAGTGGCATTATCGTTGAGGGCGTAGCCACCACCTGCTCGCACCGGCTGCTGCCTATCGGCCTAAGAATTTG
>CAZVWV010000138.1:0-9470 GCA_964631745.1 uncultured Bdellovibrionales bacterium | reverse complement strand
TTCTCAAGAGATTCCTGCATCGATTGTAGGTACTCCATTATCACACAGGTGCAGAAGAGAACCGAAGCAAGAATGAACATCAGTATGCCAGCTATTTGCTGAATGGCAGTCGGAGCCTGTGCTAGGGTCGTGAAGCCCATAAAGCCCGCGCCGATAGCGCACATGAGTAATACAAACTTCACGAAGCCTTTTGATGTTTGTCAAAAACGTTGCTTGACGTCGACCATGCCAGGCAAATTACCCAGCCCAGGATCGTCCAGCCAAAGAAGAGGTTTACTATCGCGATCGGAATCTTGTTCTTGTGTAGGCGCTTTTCGGCGATGACTGAGGGTAAGAAGTAGGCGAGGATGAAAAGGCCAACTAGGGCCAAGCCAAAAATTCCGTTATCCATTTCCCCCTCTACCAACGATCACTTTGCCGATGAACTGGTCGCCTTCGTTTGTTTCCAGTGACAAGCACTTGCCAGCGGGTCGATCTGATTTTCTAAGTTTGATAAACGGAAAACCATCTCCGCTGGTATGTCCCCGTATGGAGTTATCCTCACAAAAAGCTTGTCGTGACCAAATAATTTCTTAATGAAGCTCGTGCCGGAAGTCGAAAAAACGGCCTTTCCAGTATCGGAAACATACCAATTAGAGACGACGGCTGGAGCTTTATCAAGACGATAGGTCACTTCCGTGCTATTATGTCCGATGTAAGAATCAATCGAAATGAACGCATCAGTCTCGTTCTCCTTGCAGCGGAGCATGAGCGTAGCAAGCTCGCTACCAAACCTGTTTGAAACTTTCTCCTCGGAGTTGATGCTTATGTATATATTCTTTGAGTCGTCGACTGGCGATATTTCCTCACGTATGACCCATTTCGTTGGGCCAGCTGTGGTTGCAACGGGAAAGGCGGTGGGGGGAATTTTAGTATCTTGTAAATTAGGGACGTCAGCGAACACGTCGCTCGATGTTGCTTCCTTATTGATATATCCCTGATATAGTGCCTTCACACAAGCCACTGGCGATAACGACGCCACGGTTTTATCGATCATTGCACCGCCAAGGTGAATAAAAGCCTTGGGCGATTCCTCCACAAGATCCTTATACATCGAAGCTTTCAGAATGCCACAGGGGTCGATTGCGCCATAGTTTGAGTAAACGGCCATGGCGACTAAGCAGACAATGACCACCATACTGGTGATTTTTGGTTTCACGACTAACCCCCCTAACGCCCAACATTTACCATTAAGCCAGACCTCTAATCAAGTAAAATTAATGGCCGCAAATCGAGCCCTCTATATAGCTGTACGTGCTCATATAAAAGATCTCCGATCTGATATGAAGAGCGCGGTAGGCATTCTCAAGAATGCGGAGAAGGATGTTCTCGGCGTTGCGAAAAACATAAGAACCGTGTTGGGAGCGGCGTTCGTGATCAGCGGGGGTCTTGGTCTAACTAAGCTTCTAGGGGCAGTCAAAGAGCTAGCCGCTGCCGGAGATGAGCTCGGCGATCTAGAAGCAGGCTTTCAGGCGCTTGGCGGAGCAAACGGTGTCATCACCAAGGCAAGTGCGAGTGCTAGTGGTTTAATCGCTAACGTAGACCTGCTGAAGGCCGCTACCCAAGGATTAGCTAGACAGATTCCGAACCTGAACGAAAATTTCGCGACGATGAGCGAATACGCGGCGAAGTTCGCACAGGCTACGGGTAAAAATGCAACTGAGACGCTGGATGCGCTAACGGCGGCCCTAGCACGTGGGAAGCCCGCCTTGCTCAATAAGCTCGGATTGACAATCGATCAATCGGCCGCTTATCGAGAGATGGCTGGCAGTCTAGGGATAACGATTGATTCCGAAGGGAAATGGGAATCACAATTAACTAAAAGCAGCAAAACTCTAGCTATACAAAATGCCGCGTTGACGGAGCTGAAAAAGAAGAAGGAGGAGCTTCCTCCTATTGTCATTGGTGTGGCGGACGCGTTTGAGATCTTAAGTCATACTTGGACGGAGTCCTTAGCCTCCGCAGGGAAGGCAATCGATAACAGTACGGATCTCAAAACCGCGGTTCTTGAGCTAAAAGATGTTTTGGTAAGGACGGATTGGGAGCAGGCTGGTAAAAACTTTGCAGCGCTTGTTGGTAATATTTTAATTCTAACCGAGAAGGTCGTTCCGCTAATCAACATGTTTGTTGCTGGGATGGAAGCGCTCAGTAACACTCTCAATGGCAAGCTGGAAAATCCGATAACAGCTAAATATAAGAAGGTCTTCGAAGAGGGCCAAGCAGCGATCAAGAAGAGAAAGCTTGACGCTCTTTTTGCGCCTTTCAATGAAGATCTCGCCGCGGCTAACCTACAACGCAAAAAGGATTACGAAGCGCGTCTTCAGCAAGAAGCGAAATTAGGTCAAATTCGCAAAGACAGCGCGAAAAAATCGGCAGAACAGGCAGCGAAGGCAGCAGATGTCTGGAGCAAGACTCAGAACGATTTCGCGAAACAATCTTTAGGGCGACAGATCAAGGAAGCGATAGAGTCCGGCGACATGAGCGGATTTGAAACGCTCCGGGCTCAACTTGAAAAAACTACTTACGATGGGATACTCGCCGGAATTTCGAACATAAACAAACCCGGGGGCCCCTCGCAAGCACAAGCCGAACAGTTAGCGTCGGCAAAGGCTAAGTTCGAATCAGATGCCTATGTCTCCGAGATGACAGAGGCTGAAGGAAAGAGGGGAGAAGAGAGAGATAAACAGATCCAGGAAGAGCTGCAAAAGCAAAAAAAGGCATTCGAAGAATCAGTAAGTTTTTTTAGTGACCTCTTCACTGAAGCCATCGATACCGGGACAATAGACCTCGGTAAACGCCTCAAAGAAATCGCAATCGAGTTTGCCGCAAACCTAGCTGCTGGGCTCACTGGGATAAGCTTAGATCCACGAAACATCGGAGCCTCTCTTGCTCAGACGGTCCTCGGCGGAAGTGGAGGACTTGGCGGACTCATCAAAGGCCCAATGGCTGGCGCTGGAATCGCTTCTGGTATCGGAGATCTTGTAACCGGAATAGGTGGGTTCGCATCCGGGTTCTCTGGCGCGGCGGTCGGACCCGTTGCCTCTGGCGCTGAATATGCTGGCCTCATGAGCGGTGCAAACGCAGCAGCTTTCCTTTCGAATCCCGTCACCATCGCCGCCGCCGCAGCGTTAGCCGTAGGGGTTATCGGACAGAAACAGGGCTGGTTTGGTAACCACAAGCCGCAGAATCCCGACACTAAGGCACGCAGCAAAGTAGAAGGATTCCTCGAGGACAAGACCGGCCGCAATTTCACCTTCGGCGACGTCGGCCGCTTTAACGGTGGAAAGGGTTTTGAAATCTTCAAGGGGATGGACAAAGGCAATGTCGCGCTCTTTTCGTCATTGGGTGAGGGCTTAAAAGATACTCTCGGCATTGCCGAGGATATCGGACCTCAGATCGGTGCAATCCTCGCGGAGAACCTAAACGGCAACATCGATAAAGCTAAGGGCCTCTTCGCCGAGCTCGGGATCTCTGCGGACGACATGATACAGTCTATCACTCAGGCAGGAGTTAAGGCTGGTAAAACCTGGCTTGAGATAGAGGGGCAACTGCAGCAAGTTGATCGGCTCGCAAAGCCCGGACTTGACGCTTTCGGAGATATTCAGGGCGCGTATCAGGGCCTCCTCGATTCAGGCGCGAAAGGACTCGACGCCACCAACAAGCTCGTGGCGATTGCGATCGAAGCGCAGGAAAAGAAATTCAAGACACTCCAACAGCTTAAGGACGAACTTAAGAAGAATAACAATCCAGCGGAGGTTGATAAACTCTTCGCAGCGCTAGACCAGCGAGGGATTAAGACTCTGGAGGCGATGGCGACCATGAGCCTTCGCACGTCGGGCGCAGTCGTGGCCGACATGCAAGCGATGGGCGTTGTGTTTAAAGAAGTTGCTGACGCTATTAGCGGGGCCACCGATGCGCTGACAGGGTTTAATACGGCCCTCTCTACGACAACGATCCCGAGTGGCACCGATATACCTAAGTTCGCAACGGGCGGAATCGTTAGACGACCGACGCTGGGCATACTAGGTGAAGCCGGACCCGAGGCGGTTATTCCTCTTAGTCGCTTCAACAGCGTAGGCCGTGGCGGCATGGGCGGCGGAATGAATCTTTATATCGATGCACGAGGTTCACAAGCAGGGGTCTCGCAAGAGATTCATTCCGTAATTCAACAATATATTCCGAGTATCGTGAATAGAAGCGTCGGACAAATGTACGATATCGCCCGGCGCGGAGGCGCTTCAATGCTATGAGTATCTCGTATCCGTTAAGCCTGCCCGCGACGCCTTCGTTCCGCTCACTCGAGATCGTTCCCGACAAGGTCGCTGCGATTTCAGAGAGTCCTCTCTCGAATAACCAAACGATCTATGAGCACTCAGGCGAGCGCTGGTCGCTCTCCGCGTCTTGGCCTCCTCTTACAATTGCTCAAGCCAAAGATCTAAACGGCCTCCTCATATCACTGAACGGCGCAGTCGGCACGTTTCTTTGCGGCGACCCGCTGAACGCGACGCCGGCTGGGGTTGCAACCGGGACTCCGTTAGTGAACGGAGGAAGCCAAACGGGAAAGGTAATCTCAATTAAAGGTTGGACTCCTAGCATCAGCGGAATATTAAAGCGCGGGGATGATATATCAATCTCAAATCGCCTGTACAAAGTGACCAAGGACGCAAACAGCGACGGCAGCGGAATAGCGTCGGTAGATATCTGGCCAAGCATCCGACAGCCCGCGCCGGCGAATAACACGGCTGTGACGGTTCAAGCAGCGAAGGGAGAGTTCCGCCTCTCGTCACCGCCCTCTATTAGCGGCACGGTCGACAAAGTTTACCTAGTTTCTATCGAAGCAATCGAGGTGATATGAGCCGCGCAGGACTGTCGGGCGCAATGATCTCAGCCCTAAGCGCGAGCACGGTTAGGCCCGTCTTCATGGTTTCAATGCAGACATCCGGCCCAAGTATTTACCTCTGCACCCTGCAACGAGATCTGACTTGGGGCGGAAATACCTACGTTGGCGGCGGCGTCCTCCTCGGGATACCAGAAATTGAAGACACTAACGAAATCAAAGCGACTGCTTGCGACATCGAACTAAACGGGGCGAGCTCTGCAAGCCTTGCTGTAACGTTCGAGCTCTCTCACAAGCACAGCGCCACGGTTTTTCTAGGGCTACTCGACTCCGCTGATTCTCTAATTGTAGATCCATTTCCGCTTTTTACCGGCAAGTTTGACCATGCCTCAATTGAGGATGACCCCGAATCGCCCCGCACAACATTACGCTATGAGAGTGAGCTGATAAAGCTGAAGCGCTCGGGCTCGTTCAGGTATACCGATGCGATTCAGCAATCGCTTTTTCCGGGAGACAAAGGGTTCCAATACGCGGCGACACTTGAGGACTGGAACGGATATTGGGGGAGAGCGATTCGCATCAAGTCTCTCAGAAAGAAGAGGGAAAAGTGAAGTCTAGTCGTAGAAAAATCAAACTCAAGAAAAAAATTGCGCTCCATCAAACAAAGATAACTTCGCGGCGTGATCATACCGCCAAGACGAAACAACGGAAACCGTTCCGCGCTAAAGAGCAAGTCGTGCGCGGTAAGGAAATATCTATCAGCCAGTCAGCTTCCCCCGGCCAGATCGTGTACGGCACGATGAAAATTGGAGGCATTTTTTCCTTTGTTGACAGCTCATCGGACAGTAAAGCTTATGTAGTTATCGAATCCGGAGACGCGCAGCTAGCGTACCAAGCTAAAGCAGGAGGTCCGGCAGGTAACGCAATTACGATTGCTTACACCGTGTCGGGCACGAATGCCTCCAACATAGTTACTGTAACCGGGACAGCAATTTCAATACGCTTGAAGAGTACTGGCGGAACTAGCACGGCTACTGCAGCGAGCGTTCGGGATGCTGTTAGGGCCGACAGCGGCGCGTCTGCGCTCGTATCTGTAAACTTAGGGGGCGGAAACGGCACGGGGATTTGCGCGGCAGAGTCTCCCACGGCGCTGACAGGCGGCGGCGGTACTTGGCTGCATCAAGTTGTCACGCTCGCCTGCCATGAGATTAACGCAATTTTAGAGCTCTATCTTGATAACCGCCTCGTGACATTCGGGCACTCTTCCGATCCGCGATGGGGCACAGGGATTTGGAACGCTAAAGTCTTTATGGCGTTGAACTCCGGTAGCGATGCTCAAGAAGCTCAGCCAGATTTGAGCGCTCAGTTACCAACGAAATGGACGTCTGCTCATAGGCAGGCCGGCTGCGCGCATGCGTATATAATAACAATTTGGAATCAGAACTTGTTTGCCGACGGTGGACAGCCAGAGATGATCTTCAAAGTGCAAGGGAAGAAGGTTTATGACCCGAGGTCTGGGCTAACAGCCTTTAGCTCAAACGCGGCCTTAATTATCGCTGACTACTTAACAAACTCAAAGTTTGGACTCGGCTACAGCTACAGCGATATCGATACCACGGCACTCACGGCCGCAGCTAACCTATGTGACGAAACGGTATCAGGGGAACCACGGTATACGATTAACGGAGTGTTCGACACGGATGTCTCGTGGGAGCAGGCGCTTTCCGAAATGAGCGCAGCTATCGGAGGCGGCGATATCGTTTACCAAGCCGGGAAGTGGTACATATATCCCGCCACCTGGAGATTACCCACTAAGACTTTGAGCGATTCTGACCTGCGGGGAACGATGGAAATCGAAACCTCCGTATCTCGGTCCGACAAGTTCAACTCTGTTCGAGGTACATTCGTTAACCCAAACTCTAACTACAACGAGACAGACTTTCCTGTCGTTAAAAACGATACCTATATCACCGAGGACGGAGCGGCAGTTTTTGAGGATATCAAGTACAGCTTAGTAACTAGTCACGTAACTGCGCAGCGGCTTGCCAAGCTTGAGCTCGAACGGGTGCGTCAAGGAATCTCGGTTGTCTATCCGACACATTTAGGCGCCTTGGAGCTTCAAATTGCGGACACTGTAGCTATAAACAATACTCGCCTGGGGTGGGCCAGTAAGACATTCGAGGTCAGAGACGTCACAGTGCAACTGGCGGAGGACGGCGAGCTCACCTGTTTGCTATATCTGCGCGAAACCGGATCGGGAGTCTTCCAGTGGAACAACGGCTATGAGACGACAATGGATGCCTCGCCAAACTCCAACTTGCCTGATGTGACAAGCATAGAGGCTCCGATAATTACGTTAGCGAGCGGAACTTCTGAGCTGTACTTCCGGCAAGATGGCACAGTCTTTAGTCGCCTAAAAGTTTCATGGCCGCTATCGACAAACATATATATCACCGAAGGTGGATTTTATGAGGTTCAGTTTAAACTCTCAACTGACGCAGAGTGGAGCCAGTCGACCTACGTTTCGGGGACTCAAACGTTCCACCATATCCTAGACGTCTCTGACGGGAACCTGTACGACGTTAGAGTTAGAGCGAGGAATAGCTTTGGGTTCGTCTCTGATTGGATAAGTAAGCTGGGGTGGCTCGTAGTCGGGAAAACAGCACCTCCTAGCGACGTGCCAAACTTCGCTGCGCAAATAACCAACCAGGGGATCGCTCTTAGCTGGACCGGCATCGAAGACATAGACCTTGATTCTTACGAGATGCGTTACGGCAGCGACTGGGGTTCGGGAACCCTTATAGGGAACCTTCGGGCTGATGGCAAATCATACTTGTGGCAACAGCTAGCATCTGGCGATTACGAGATTATGATTAAGGCTCTCGACACTTCGGGGAACTACTCGTCTAACGAGAGCACGCAGAAAGTCACAATCCGGCAACCCCTGCCAGTCGTTGGATTCACAATCGTCTCTCTCGACGGGAATGTGTTTTTGCGCTGGGCTGAACCCGTCTATCCAGAACCTGGGTACCTGCCTATCGCACGTTATAAAATTTACCGTGGGGATACGTTCGCGGAGGCCGCGCAGATCGCTGTTATCTCCGGGACAGCACATAATCACTTAGAGTTTGTGGCACTTGATTACATTTACTGGATCGAAGCAGTGGACATCGGAGGAAACGTATCTAGTGCGGTGTCTCAACAAGTCACCACGCAAACCCCGCCAGGCTACTTACCTGATTTTAGTCACGTGCTCACGACTGATGGGACTATAACGCAGCAAACCTACTGCGTAGTTGGGGGAGACGCCAATGCACCGAACGACGACGATGTTAATATTATACTTCCAATTGGCAAAAAGTACGACCACCTTCCCGGCCTGATTCCGCGCCAGTGGAAGAGCGATCTGAGTACGTACATGGCGGCACTGACGGCTATTGGGCAGACGAGTTTTAACTACATTTTTGCAGGAGGAGACCCCAGCTTTCTGTTTCCGAGCGCAAGTTGGCCTGGGATATTTGAGACTCGTATCGACTACGGGTCTGTCCTAGGTCCATCAATCATCTCGTTCTTCTGGTATGAATATAGTTACGGGGATCGTGTGAGGCTCGTGCCCACGATCGCTGTGAGCGCGAACAACATTAGCTACACGACTTATGCTGGCGCAAGCCAGGTAACAGTTACCGGGTTTAGGTATGCCAAATTTCGTTTTGACATTTACCCGACCACCGACAGTTGCGTTATGGTGATATCGAAGCCGCAGGCTGAGGTCCTCGTTTTATAGTAGAGAGCAATGGCAGATAATATCGGAATTCTAGTCCCCGGCACTCCTGACAAAAACGTCGGTGCGGATGAAATCAGCAGCGTACATTACTACAGATTTAAGCCGATCTACGGCTCTGATGGGGTCAATAAAGGGGACGTAGAGATCAACAATGCTCTGCCTGTCGGCCCTGCGCAGGCCGGCGCGTACGAGGCTGTGGTTGAAAAGCTTTATTCGTTTTTCACCGCCTCGTATCAAAGCCTATCGCTCACAAACCTCGCCACCTGTCGACTGCTGTACGTAACGAACTGGACTGACACGGACATCAAGCTGTCTTTTGATGCTGGTACAACAACCCACGTCGTTATCCCGGCCAAAACTATGAGAGGCGTGACGATCCCGTCGGGCACGACAGCCGTCTGGTCTAGGTATCATACGTCCGCAGGGACCGTGGGCTACGCTTGGTTTGAGGTAATCCGCTAATGTGGATCCAGGGGAGTACTAGCTTAGCTTTTCCGGCATATCCAATTATCCCATCATCCGATAACGTCTTCGCGTTGGGCAGCGCTTCTAAACGGTGGTCGAACGGATATATCAAAAATATCTTTAGCTCAGCAGTTACATTTTCCGATGCGGGGCTGACGGATTTTCTAATCAAATCGGACACCACCCTCGGCAGTGACAATAAGAGTTTAAGCTATGCTGGTGGCGGTGATATCGGATCTGCGCGTAGTAGCGTACTTCAAAGTTTCGGCAATGATTATGCGACCTGGGGTGGCTCACTTTATCTTAGAGGAGGAGCAGTTTCTACCGGACATCTCTACCTTCGAC
>CAZVWV010000137.1:0-9685 GCA_964631745.1 uncultured Bdellovibrionales bacterium | reverse complement strand
GTCGTCGGCGCTACTTAATATCCCTGCTTCGCCCGGGGTTTTTGAGCAAATACCCAAACCGAAGCTAAGCAACCGAAAACACTCACTTGAGTAATTCACATCTTGCCTCTTGTTAGGTGCGGGCCAATCTCCATTTTAGAATGTTCTCATCATTACCCGTTGTGATGATATAAGTGTATGAACAAGCTCAAACTTTCAGAACTATTAGACGATCTTAGCGTTGCTGAACAGATCGAACTGGTTCAGCAGATCTGGGATAATATCGCTGAATCTTCAGAGCTTCCTGATTTAACAGAGGAAGAAAGAAGAGAGCTTGATAGGCGCTCTGAAGAGCTACGCCGCAATCCGGGTTCTGGTATCGCATGGGAAGACGTTAAATCCCAGGCGATAGGCTCTCAGAGATTTTTCTTAGATGGGCGCTTGATTCATGACACGGCACTCAGCCCATCCTGCCAGGGCAAGCATGAGATATGTTCAATTTGCTGAGCGACTGGATCGCAGGAAAGTATAAATGCTTCAGCTCCAGCAAAATCACTGCGAAAACGTCGCAAGTGTTGAGCGTGCTCTGGGTTAACCTTCGTTGTTGATTTTATTTCAATTAGCGCAAGTGGTCTACCGGGGCGTTCGACAATTAAGTCAATTTCGGCACCATCTTTCGTCCGAAGATAGTAAAACTGGAAATCGTTTTGTTTGTAAGAGGAAAGTCTAAAAAACTCACATATCACAAAGTGCTCAAACGCTTTGCCATAGTCAGAGCTGGTGGGAACCAAATTTACCGTCAGGAGGTTGGCAAGGGCACGTTGCACGCCACAGTCAAAAAGATAAAATTTTGGGGACTCTATCTGCCGTTTGCGCACAGAGCGATGATATGGCTCAAGATAGTACCCAAGTAATGTGTCCTCTAAGATAGAGAAATAGCTCTTCACAGTCACATCGCTCACCCCAACGTCATAGGCGATACGTGAGAAATTCAAAATCTCACCGTTCATTTGTGCCGCGATAGACAGAAACTTACGGAACGGTTCAAGCCTACGCACCAGTTGCTCGGTTTGTATTTCCTCCTTCAGGTACACCTGGGCGTAAGTCCGCAAATATGCCTGACTCTCGTTATCGGTGGGCGCAAGGTACGATTTAGGTAAGGTCCCTCTGACCAAAGCTCGCTGCAAATTAAAATCAGATTTTAACTCCTCGGAAGTGAGCGGGAACATATTATATGTAAACGCTCTTCCTGCCAGCAAATTTGCACTACCGTGTTTCAGTTTACGGGCACTGGAGCCAGTAAGGCCGAAGAGGATCGTTGTTTCTTCCAGACATTTATGAACAACATCAAGAAGCACTGGCAATTTTTGAATCTCGTCTATCAGTACCCAGCGGAACGACGGGGCAAGCCCTTTTACCTCCCTTAGGAGCCGCGCTGGGTCGGTTAGATATTTTTCAAATTGATCGGGATCTAACAGATCAATATAAAGTGTATTCTCGCCGGAGAACTGACGTTTAATTAATTTGGTCTTACCCACACCACGAGCACCCAACAGGATAAAACTGTTACTTATCAATATGTTAAGTTGTCGGTCAAGCATACTTTGAAAATGTACGCCATTTTCAAAGTATTATAAAGCCCGAATATCGCCTGGTGTTCTGCCTGGAAGCTTGTCCACTTGCGAAGCTCCGTTGGTATTGGTGGGTAGGGTAGAGCCCCAGGGACTTCGTTACCTTTGCAATGCTATAAGAGCAACTCCCGAAGCAACTAATAATACCCCAAACAAGCCTTGCGCAGATAACTTCTGATCCGGAAAGATAAATAGTGCAGCAAAAGTTATCACAAGTATTTGGGCCGCCTTCACTGCCGATGCATAACCGGGATTCGGCGCAAGCTTAAGAGCTTGCAGATCTCCAAGATTGCCGATAAGCGCCAATACGGACGCCATCCCAAGAAGAATAATCGCTTGCCATCCCACATTGAACTTCAGGCCTTGCTTAATACTTAGCGAAAGGTAGAGAACAGCCGTAAATGCAAATACGTAGAACAAGATAATCGGAGTAGAAAGTGTATAAGTAAGTTTTTTGAGGATAAGCGCCATGCATGAGAAACTGAACATTCCGGCCAGAGCCGCTACAAACCAGGTAACTTGAATGGAATTCATAAGCTTAGCGCAGCTCAATTCAAAATATAATCAATTCCACCTTAATAGCGCGCATCTCACGACTCTGCCAACTTTAAATCCACGGCCCGAGCAATCTTGGCGAATATCTTATCTTCGCTGAGAAGGTATCCTTCAAGATCAAGCGCTGATTGAGCGACATGCGCGTCGGGAGTCGAGATTGAAACACCTCGTTTAAGGAGGCTATTTCTAAGAGCACCCACCCGAATCCAGTGCTCTAGTGATGAATCACATAGTGGAAGCTCGCGTAAAAAGTCGATAAAGGAATCGCGCTTACTCTCGGGGCGAAAGCTACTAAGAAGCTCAGCGGCTACGAGAGGAGAGAGAAAAGCCCTGCCTTCTTTCAGGGCAAGCTCCAGCGTATTATTTGGAGCGCCCCGAAAAAAAGAGATCCAGGCGGATGTATCAACGACTAGGACGTTCACGACTCTCTTTTACGTTGAAATCGAATTGAACTTTCCCCTTAAGAGACGAAGCAAGCTGCGCCGCTCGAGACCGCCTCACGAGCGTCAGGCCCTCGATAATCGTTTCAGTAATCCCTCGACCTGTCGCGCGCATGGCCTCATCAAGTAAGTCGGCGGGGAGGTTAGCGGTAGTACGGCGAGATTTTGTAGTGTTCATACGTTTATGATAATGGCTATTCATATGCCTGTCAATACAAGTAATGGCTGCACGCCATTGTCGGGTTTAGCAGCAAGGGCGATGCTGGCGCTTAGGTGAGAATTAGAAATGGTCGGACTAAACAGCTTCGGAACAAGAAAGATCTATTGCGGGACAATTTCGTGAACTGAAGCCATAGACTGTTATGAAATTCTAACGCCACTCAACTTTTTTCTTATCTGGATTGAATTTTTAGCTTTAAGCACGATAAATGAAAAATGTGAGATTTATGGTGCCCCGCCGTAGCTCGTTGAAACCATTGCCGATAATGGCAGTGCTGAGCGAGGGCGGCCTGTAATTGCCCACACTTAATGAGCAGATACTTCTTGCCCACGATCTGCCCACAATTTAGAGCAAAATTTACAACAATATGGTAATAACCTTAATACTTTTTATTTTACTAATTATTATGTTGATCACACACGCCAAAACACCGAAGTCGACCTTGCCGATAGCCCTGCTGCCAAGTCTGATTTTTGCTATTTTTTTTACCTACGCCGTGAATGTCCTAGCGCTTGATGCACCCACGCTAATCGACATTAATACCTCGCCCAACGGCCTTAGCTTTAATAAAGCTATTCAGCTTGGTTCCAAATTTGTCATGGCAACCGATCGGGATGATGTGGGCACAGAACTCTTTGCGAGTGAGAATGGGGTGGTGTCTTTAGTGGCAGATATCAATCCAGGCATTGAGGGTTCTGGCCCAGCTGGTTTTGTGCCTTTGGGCGGAAGTCTCCAGGGCAAAGCACTTTTTAGCGCTTATGACCCGAGCCATGGTACTGAGCTTTGGATTACGGATGGTACAAGTGCGGGCACGCAGCTAGCCGCTGATATCGTTCCGGGACCAAATGGAAGTAATGTTGAGTTGTTAA
Organism: uncultured Bdellovibrionales bacterium; assembly: GCA_964631745.1. Taxonomy (GTDB): domain Bacteria; phylum Bdellovibrionota_C; class UBA2361; order UBA2361; family JBGSMV01; genus CAZVWV01. The sequence goes on along the minus strand of CAZVWV010000137.1, from coordinate 5,991 downwards.
CCGCTACTAATCCTCCTTCGGCACGGGCAATATTTAGTGCCTATAGGTCAGATGTCGGAACTGAGCCTTTCATTTATAATAACGGAACAGTTAGTGCGATCAACGTTAACCCCGGCACGTCCGGCAGCGTTAGTGACTCTACAGCTTTTTATTCGATTCCTAATCAACAGAAAGCGGTTGCCAATCTTTTTGTGCTTGGTAAGGGCCAGGAGTTGGCCGTGCTGAACCTCGACGCACTTTCCTCTACCACTATTGAAATATGCGCTGGCACATCAGCGGGTTTCCCTGGGGGGTTTGCTTATTCCACCGCGCTGAATCTACTATTTTTTGCGGCAACTGATTGCTCCGGTAGCATCGGCCGTGAGCTCTTTAAGTCTGGCCTCACAGCCCTAAGCACAACTCTTCTGGCTGATATTAATTCAGGTTCCTCTAGCTCTTCAATTACGTTCATAACACCTGTCGGTAATTCGGTCTTGTTTTCAGCATATACGCCAAGTTTGGGCCAAGAGCTTTACATTAGCGATGGAACTACCTCAGGAACCACAATTCTTCGCGACATTAATATTGGGGGTGCGAACGGCGTGGCCACCTCCACGCAAAAAGGCATATTACGTCTTAACGATAATCTTGCAGTGTTCGTTGGGACTGAAAATGGGTTTGGAGAAGAGCTATATGTAACCGATAAGACCAATATAGGCACTACTCGACTTACAGATATAGCACCAAACGCGCAAGGTTCAAACCCGAGATTTCTTTCGGCCATGCCCGCACAGAGGGCAGTGTTTATCGCCGATGATCCCATTATGGGGTCTGTGCTTTACGTGACGGACGGTACTGTGCTGGGTACAACTCTGCTCAAGGATTTTGTTCCGGGCAATGAGAGTGAGAGAGTTGAAAGGGTTTTCGTTAAGGATGGCATCGCTCGTGTTTCGGTATTGAGTTCCCTTGGACGTCAGCTGTGGCAAACGGATGGAACGTTGGCAGGCACAACGTTACAAGCGCAGCTAGATGCAGGTGGAACGACAGATTCTCTTCCATCAAATTTCGCTTCTGGCCACACTGGGTTTTTCACTGCCTATCGCAATTTGGACGGCACGGAACTTTGGCACACAGATGGCACATCGGCCGGTACTCGTCTAATTAGGGATATTGAGCCCGGAAAGGAAAGCTCCAACCCCAGTGGTTTTACCGAGCTGGGGGGGATTACTTATTTTTCCGCCACTACTTCCGCACAAGGAAATGAGCTTTGGCGCACGGATGGTACACTATCTGGAACCCGTTTCGTTAGAGATCTGGCCCCCGGTTCGGCTGGAACAAATATATCTGGTCTTGCAGCGGTAAACGGCAGAGTGCTTTTCTATGCTTCCTTGGGTGGTATCGGTTTTGAGCTTTTTGCTAGTGATGGCAGTGAAGGAGGCACGGGACTTGTGGCTGACATATTCCCGGGCAGCTCATCGTCGGTGGGAGCATCGAGCCTTGTTTCGCTTGGAAATAAGGCCGTATTTGTTGCAACCAATGGGACTTCCGGAAGGGAGTTCTATGTGACAGACGGCACAGCTCTGGGTACCCAGTTATTGACTGAAGTGCTGCCCGGTTCAAGCGGAATCGCAGTGGTGAACAACGCGATTGCTTTTAAGAACAGAGCCTACTTTCTAATCCAGCTTCCGGGAAGCGGGTCAGAACTTTGGAATAGCGATGGATCACCCGCTGGCACCCAACGTTTAAAGTCTTTTCCCGACTCAAGTGGATATGATGCCTATGGCCTAACCGCCACAGACAACTTCTTATTTTTCCGAGCAAAAGATGGTGCACACGGCACTGAGATATGGCGCACAGACGGCACGCCTGGTGGCACCCAGATTTTCTTTGACTCCGCTTCAGGTCCGTTGGATGGTTCGGCTTCGATTTTTGCAGCCTTAGGATCTAGGCTTATACTTACTTTCACAGACAGCGTTGTAGGCAGAGAACTTTTCAGCACACCCGAGGCTAGCTTAAGCCTTACGCTTTTAAAGGATGTTAACCCAGGTATCGGCAATTCATATGCCTATAACCCTTATGTTGCTCATGGGCGAGCGTTTTTCTCAGAGCAGGCTCTTTCTAGTGGAGATCCGGAGCCATGGAGTACTGACGGTACGCCAGCGGGAACGCAACTGATTTCCGATATCATACCTGGAGCTGAGGGTAGCAACCCGCAATCTTTTTCCGCCACTCGCACTCACGCAATTTTTTCCGCCCGAGATGAGCTGGCGGGGTATGAGTTATTCACTATCTTAATCGATGCTTGCCCAGACGATGCGGCCAAGGATCGAGTGGGAATTTGTGGTTGTGGTGTGGCGGACGTTGATCTCAATGCCAATGGTGTTTTTGATTGTCAAGTAAACCCTGAGTTGAAGTTGTTACTTGCGGAACTAAAACTATCATTTTCAAAAGTCAAACTCCCTAAGACTAATAAACAACGTAAAGCCGTGAATAAAGCCAAAGCTAAAACCAAAAGTAGCCTTATTCGCGTACAGGCCTATATTAATTCACATTCCAATATTTCAGTTCAGGGGGGAAAGAGTTTGGTGACCCTACTCTCTTCTTTGAAAAGAGCTGTTACTAAAGCAAACAAGCTAAAGGTGCGAAGTTTCAAGAAGGATAAAAATTCTGCCAACCGGGCATTAAAGCTGATGCAAAATGCATTGCTTTAGGGGTTGGTCAGGCAGACTTTGAAAATGCACGCCATTTTCAGGTTTAGTAGCCAACACCGACTGGTACATACCACCTACAACTTTAGCGGCCATTAAACACTTCAGATTCATGTAAGTATCTGAAATCACAGTACAGATTGAGGTGGTATGCACCAGTTGCGCTGCACCAGTTACGCTATGATTCCCCACCCATCCCCCTCTTACCAGCCAGCCTGAAGCGTGCTAACAATTGTTTGGTCATGCCGCTTTTACTGCTTAGCCTGTTTTCGATTTTGCTCTCAATATTGGGAGTCTCGCTTTTTAGCAGGCAGCTTTTGCGTGGCCATCAGGTCTATCCGGATTTTGTGCCGGGACTTTTGGCGTTTCAGGATTATTTCAAAAGCGGCGAGCAGCGGCTTTTTTTGGTTGGACTGGCTCTATTTGGAGTCGTCTTCACGATTGTATACGTGTGGCTTGGCAGCTCTCGGGTCTTGTCTCGTTTTCTGCTTTACAAGACTCGGCCCCCTCTAAATGTGATCTGCGCGCTCTTCGTCGGCATTATTGCTGCCCGGGTGATGTTTATCGGTCGGGTTGACCAGGCTGAGTTAGTCTCCACCGCTATTTGCGGTGTTCTCTTTATTCTATTTCGCTTTGGACCAAAATTATTTCGAGAGGGTTGGCAGGCTATCGTTTTGGCCTCTCTGTTTTCTTACTTTGGAATCCTGGGCGTCATACTTCTAATAGAGATTCTCCGTAACGATGGCTTTATCTCGCCCAGCACTGCTTCGCAGGTGGCACTTTGGGGCGCGGGGCTTTACACCCTCCTGGTTATCGCCGTTGGAGCCATTAAAAAATCCCGCCCGCTTTCATTCATTTACATTCCGCAATTATTGATTCCTCTCTTAACTTTGCGATACCTTAAGGTTACCTTCCTGCAAGGCGGTCAGAGCTTTACGGTCGCAACCAGCCTGGGCGGTTCAATAATTTTGATCTCTCTCACAGCCACCTTGCTTTTTTTTACATTCCGAGATCTTTTACGACAAGACTCAAGGCAGCCCCCTATTTCCAGCGCCACTCTTTTCTCACTTGCTCTATACCTAGGATATGGCTTTCCGCCCATTAGCGCCTTTTCCGCAGATGATTTTCATTTAGGCGAGATGACCTTGCCCTGGCAGCAAATCGTGGAGTTTGGTCAGGCGCAATACTCGGAATTTGTATCAATTCAAGGCATACTTGGCCTCGCTATTGGCCTGTTCAATAAAGTTTTCTTTAATGGCAATCTGCAAGCATTTTTGTATTCAGGCACTTTACTGTATGCCGCACTAAATGGCGTGAGCGCTTTGCTCTTAAACAGAATTTTAGGACCGGCTATAACCCTCATGCTGATTCCGCTACTGATGCCGTTTACCGATAGAATCCAGATGGCGCTGATCGGATTTCTTGTGATGCTTCAACCGAACATTCTACGATCAGCAACCACTTGGTGCATCGCATCAGCCTGTGTGGTGCTAACGGCGCTCTTTTGGAACCCCTCTTCGGGCGTGGCGTTAGGCGCGGCGCTTTCACCTGCCGGAATGTTGATGCTTGCTGATATCTATAAAAGCGGCGGGTTAGGTAAAGTCGCAAAGACTCTGGGCGTTATGGCGACGATATTCATAATCGCGGCCATAATTTTGCCGCTCGATGGTGTCTACCAATTCATAATAGAAAACGGCTACACCAACACGGTTGCGCACGCCTCGACCCTTTTGGGCGATGGCAGTATCAACCCCTACTTTCCTAAGTATTTCGAGCACAGCAAGACAAACCGCATCGCCTGGGAATGCATCCGTATCGGCGGATGGATTCTGGGAGTGTGTTTACTCTTTGCCCTTGCGCTTAACGTGCACCGAGATAAGAAACAGGACCAGTATCGCTCAATATTTACAGTTACCCTGGGCGGGATATTCTTTGCCCTAGCGCTTTTTCCGTACAGCATGGGAAGGATAGATGCTCCCGCGTATCTTAGCAGAGCCGGCGCCATGTCGATGTTGGAACTGGCTTTCTTCTTGCCACTTGCCTTTGCTCTAATCTTTCGAAGGTCCGGCCAAATTGCGCTACCTTCACTCTTCGTGGGATTTTTAGTCGGAATTCCGCTTTGGGAGCACTCTTATTCTCTAGATCGCGTTGCAGCTTCGGCATCAGCCGAAATTGAGGTACCTACTAATTTCAGATACGTGAAGGGCGCTGACCAAGGACTTCCGGCGCTCGGAAACGGGTTTATTACCCAAGAAAAACTGGCCGAGATTGAGTCCCTACATCACGTGATCGCTCCTATGCTAAAAGAGGGCGAGACCTATTTTGACTTAACCAATAGAAGTCTTTTTTACCGGGCCTTTAATCTGAAATATCCGTCCCCCTACCCTGGTGTGCATGCCGTGAACGCTCTAATTCAGGATCGTATCGTAAAGAGATTAGAGGCCGAGTCGCCGCCGCTCTGTTTTATAGCGCCAATGATGGAGATCGATAAAAGTTCGGCGGGGCTTCGCTCTTACCGCGTTTATAGATGGTTTATACTGAAAGGTTACCGTTTATACGAAAGGGCCGGGTTTAGTTTTTTGGTACGTCCCGACAGATTTGAAGAACTAGCTCCAGACCACAAAGTTACTGCCGAGGAACTGGACCGAATGGCGCAGATATTCCTGCATACCGCCTTGGAGAAGGTCCCGAGGGCCTGGGGTAAGAGCCTCGACACCCTACTAAGACTAGTAAATTCGCGCGACCTGGCATTTGCGCGTTTGAACCCGATCGCGCAAAAAAAGTTAAATGAAGGCTGGCTAGAAGTTATTGGTCGACCCTCCTCGTTCGATATCCGTCTTGAACAACCTCTGGATGGCTCGCTGGCCGATTATCTGCTTCTTAATTTTGAGCGCTCAACCTCGGGCAAGAAGAAGGTTCCTCTAGTAGTATTTTACCGCTCAGAGGGGGAGAGTTTTGACATTAAACGCTCATACAAATTTGATCTTAGTCCCGGCCCACAAGTTGTACCGGTTGGGGCAGACCCTCGCTGGTTACTGCACAAGGTCTCTGAGCTGCGTTTCGAAATGCATGGCGAGGTTACCGGCGCCAGGTGGAGATTACGCAGCGTAAAGGCCTTACAGATTAAGTAGTTAGAACTTGATAGTGAATCTGCTCAAAAATCCCGGGTAAAGTGCCAGCATGGCTCGGGGCTAGAAGATTCGGGAGCGCAGGCGATTCGCCTGCCGGTGCCGCGAAGTTGCACTAAATCTTAGGCCGATAGGCAGCACCAGGTTCGAACAGGTGGTGGCTTCGCCCTCAACTG
>CAZVWV010000136.1:0-9749 GCA_964631745.1 uncultured Bdellovibrionales bacterium | reverse complement strand
ATCCTTGTAACGATGGAAGTGGTGTTTGCAGGCATGTACATAGCTCTTGGAGCTGGCGCAAATTACCGCGCCCTGGCTGGGAAAGTTATTAGTATCGGCTTTCTCTACTGGATAATTCAGAACTACAGCCAAGTGCTTAAGTGGGTCTTGGACGGTTTTCTCCTGGTGGGGCAACAGGCATCGTCAGCAACTAATCTTGACATGGCAACCCTTCAAGACCCGTACCAAATTTTTCTCCACGGGATGCAAATGCTAGATCCAGTCGCAAATAAAATATTCGAGTTATGGGACGCAACTTACTTCGGTATTCCCACCGCTGACATGATAATTTTACTCTTCTGCCTCGTCGTTTCGACTCTTTGTTACGGCCTAATAGCTATTCAAGCGTTTCTCACTTATCTGGAATTCTTACTTATAGCAGCGGCGGGCTTTATTTTGGTCCCGTTTGGGGTGTTTAAGCCCACTTCCTTTTTAGTGGAGAAGCTCTTTGGGGCAATTATCGGATTTGGAATAAAGCTCCTGGTTATTGCTCTTATAATAGGTGCTTCAGACAAATATATCTCCACCATAACTCTTCCCACGACCATGTCGTGGCATCAATGTTTTCAGGTGATAATCCTAAGCCTTGCTCTAGCATTTCTGGCAATCCACGCGCCAAGTGTTGCATTATCGTTACTCTCTGGTCATCCAAACCTTTCATTTAACCGCGCATTATCCACAGCAGCGGGTTCAAGTATGGCGATAAGAGCAGGTGTGGGTGCCTCAACAGGAACAGTTAGCTTAGGTGCTAGAGGCGTTTCGTCACTTGCGCGCGGCACAGCCGCTACAGCCGGAGTCGTAGCGGGCGGTGCCGTATCCGGCTGGGGTTCTCCCCCACCAATCCGGGATGGAACAGTTTCGGCTGGAGGAGAGAAAAGTCTTGGAAGAAAGTCTGCAAGTGCGGCGATCAGTGCAGCCGCTGCTTTAGTAACTGCACCCAGCGACTCATTGTACCGCCGCGCCGTTTACGGCAAAGGAGGTGGAGAGAAGGGTGCCAGTGCCTACCAAAAGAAAATTGGCAAAGACTCACGCATGGGAGGAATTGTAGGGAGCTTTAACCGTGGTCGTTACGCAGTTCCCAGCTATAGAAGGCATGACGCTAGTAAGCGAAAAGAGGCTTCAGATAAGAAGAGTAAGCAACCCAACGTAGATCCCACTAGTGAGACAAATACTGATAATGAAAAGCCAAATAGTAAAGAAGTTTAGGAGTTACAATGAAAGATTCGCTAATTTCGGCACCTCAAAGTTACAAACCCGAAAGCATCCCTGAAAGTCCATTTTTTAGGGGTAAAAAAGAGTGGGATGGCCGTATGGGGACGTTGGTCATGCAGGCGCATAATTGGAGAAGGGCTTTTGCAGCCTCAACCATCTTGAGCATTTGCCTGGTTATTTCTTTGGCAATTCTCCTAAACCAGAGGCGCGTAATTCCAATTTTGGTCGGCATTGATAAATCTAGGGGCGAGCCATTGGTCTTGGGTTCAGTTGAAAACAATCAGCTTAAAGTTGGCGGGCTTGAGATTAAGTTTTTTCTCTCGCAGTTCATTCGATATGTTCGTGGTGTTCCGCTAGACCAGGTAGTCATTAAGCAGAACTGGATTCGAGCCTACAGTTATCTTCGGAAAGAAGCCTCTGAGCTCCTTAATGAAATCACTAACAAAGATCCCGAAAGCCCACTTAAGCAAATAGGAAAGGTTGTTGTAAGCATTCAGCCCCTATCAGTTGTTCAGATCCCCGATACAACTTCATACCAGGCCCGTTGGCGAGAAACAGTATATTCCGCCCACGGTACGAGACTTAGCGAGTATACGATGCTTGGAACTTTCCAAATCGAGATAGAACCGCCGAAAGATGAACAGATGATTCAGGAGAACCCACTTGGGATATTTATTCGTAACTTTCAGTGGAATAAAGAGCTTTAGGAGCTTGTATATGCAAAATGTATCATTGCTAGGGTTTATACTTTCTATTCTGGTCGCATCAACTGCGCTGGCTGACGGTGGCCGGTCAGCATACGGCACTAACGTTCCAAAGCTTCCCGTAACGCCGGAGATGCTAAGTCAAGCAATGAAAGACGCTGAACTTGAGTATCAAGACGCCTTGAAAAACTCATCGGCAAAACAAAAGGAGCCCAAGGTTTCCGGAAATTCTACTGACCTAACACAAGCGATAGAGCGAATAACTAAAGCCAAAAAGGTTGAAAAAGGCACGCTGCTTGAGGATCTCGCAGAGGAAGTGGACGCTCTTCGAAATAAGGTCATAATTGAGCGCTCAACTATTCTAGCTACCCAAACTCCTCGCCGCGTTAAAGTTCGTGGCGGCATGACTATTTTTAACTACAGCCCCGAAGCCCTATATGAAGTTGTTTCAGCTACAGAGCACGTAACAGACATTCAATTAAAGCCTGGTGAGACGCTTACTACCCCACCAATGGCGGGAGATACTGTCCGTTGGAATCTTGGAGTAATGAAAAGTGGCGCGGGTGGTTCTCAGAGAACTCACATTATAGTTAAGCCATTAGACGAAGATGTGGAAACAAATCTTATTATCACAACTGACGCACATACTTATCAGTTGCGTTTAAAAAGCAGTGATTTTCATATGCCCTCTGTAGCATGGAACTACCCGGAGGATGAGAAAGCAAAATTTGAAGAGGCTATGAAAAAGCGTCACTCTGAAGAATCAATTACGCCGCCAGAGGCGCTGAGATTTGACTATGATATCGATGGTCGCGACTACTCATGGAAGCCGCTTCGTGTGTTTGATGATGGAAAAAAGACGTTTATCCAGATGCCTCAAGAAATGAGAACCAGCGATGCGCCTGCCCTTTTCATTCTTGAGGACGATTCAGAGCCTATGCTTGTGAACTACCGCGTGAAGGGGAACTTTTACATAGTTGACCGCCTCTTTGAGGAGGCAGAACTTCGCGTTGGCCCTGAAAGACGCGTGCGAATAGAGCTTGGCAACGGCCGGGGATTTTTTTCCCGCATTTTTGGATGAGGTGGTAGCGTGACTTCTAGTAGCAAGCCTGGCGATGGCATAACCAAAAGATTGCAACCTAAACCAAGGCATGCCATTTCATATACCAAGGTCATGGTGGCTTTAGGCTGTCTTTCTGTGTTTATTGTGTGCGCGATTTTTTTTGGAAAGGGCCCGTCTGAAATAAAACAGCTCGCAACAAGCGACATGAAAGCTTCCCTTGGATATGCAGTAACAACGCTTCCTGAGACTTATGCCGACCTACCCCCTCCTCCGCCAAACCCTGGACCTGAGATTAGGTACATTGAGAAAAATTCTAACGACGGAGAGTTAGCTAGACTTCTTCTTCAAATGGAAGCGGAAGCAAGGGCTCGCACTTTGGCAGCCAGAAAAGCCTCTCTTAGCTTCCAGGGTGTCTCGATAGCTAATGCTTCCCAATCGGAGGCATCGGGAACCTTCGGGGCTCCTGATACTGAAAGTGAAACCTCTGAAGGCGCGGCAAGTAATCCCCGAGACGAGGCCAATCGCCAAGATGACAAGAATAATTTTCTTAGAGAGTCCAAGGGGAGTAAAGACAGACTCTTAACGCGCCTTCGCTCTCCGCGTTCCGAATATGAACTCCTGGCCGGCACACTCATTCCTGGGGTGCTATTAACGGGGCTAAACTCTGACCTTCCCGGTCAAATACTAGGCCAGGTGTCTCAGAACGTTTTTGATACCGTCACTGGTAGGTACGTTCTTCTCCCGCAAGGAACAAAGGTAATTGGGCAATACGATAGCCGCATCGTGTATGGTCAAGAACGGGTTTTAATAGTGTGGACGAGGTTGATTCTACCAAATGGCAGATCAATCTCACTTGAGGGGATGCCCGGAGTCGATCTCACTGGCTACGCTGGCCTCTCAGATCAGATTAATAACCATTACTGGCGGCTACTGACGGGAGTAATTTTCTCATCTGTACTTGGGGCTTCCGCGCAATTAGCTGAGGGCAGAAACTACTCCTCAGTAGATCCCAGCTACGGAGAGCTTGCTACGCAAGGGTTTGCACGGAACATGAATGATGTGGGTCAACAAGTTACCCGTAAGAACCTAAATGTGCAGCCAACGCTTGAGATCCGGCCAGGATTTCGGTTTAACGTGTTTGTACATAAGGATATCGTTTTAGAGCCATACGAATCTTAAGCTTACCAACCACCAGTACCCCTTATTTGCTAGTAACTAGCTTTGTATAGTTTGGTATAATTTGATGACAAATTTCGTCTTGGTGCTTAATGGTTAGAATTAATGATCCTAATAGAGATCAAGTCCCTCCTCCGATTGGAGCAATTGATCCACTAGCTCAATTGCATCCTCCTAGAGAGAGGGATGGCGTTTTGCGCCTAGTGGTATTTCCGTATCCGGCTTTAGCAGTGAATGTTACTACTGGCAAACAATTTGAGCTTCGCTACGCTAGAATTGAACATATTTCCGGAACTCATAGATTAGGCCTCCATAAGGCAATTCAAGGAGATCCACCAAGTCAGTTTGAGTTCGTGCAATTCAATTTAGATGGAACAGAAACGGCCTTTCAGCTCCCACCGCAACAACAAGTAAATCTCTTCAAGTACTTATTGAATTCGCCTGGTCACGGGATAGATTTTAAAGCAGGCGATTTTATCAATTACATTAATGATATTCGACTTACCCCCGGTAGGCTCGATTTGGATCGCTGGCAGGTAGAAGAACTTTCCCCGACTGAGGGACTCGCTGCTGGTGATGTCGTGATTGTGGGAGTCCGTAATCCACAAAGCTTCCAATTCCCATTTGGGCATGAGCCACATTTCGCTGTTTGCATCGGTGAAGGGCTTACTCTTTCTAAGTTTGGCGCTGGCAATCTTATTGTTGCTACACTTCAATCGCTACAACTTGGATTTGGTCCCGACACTGCGAGGCTTCGAAAGCTCTAACGTCGAGCTGGGAAAATTCTCATACTTCCCCGGACCAGATGTAATTAGTAACAGCTAATCGGGTAGCAACCAAATTGCTGTAAAAATATGTCGTAATGGACAACGTAATCCGCTAGGGGCAGTAAGTTCACCAGATTCGTTAGTCAAAAGCCGATTGACGCAGGGCCATGAGACTTGACTGACACTATCGCTAACTGCATACTCCACCTTCACGTAGAAGAAACGTTTCCACACCATGCTTTTTGCTCCGGAACTATTAGAGATCGCCGAAAGGATTGACGCCAAAGTACAAGGGCTCATCAACGATGGCCGCGATGACGCCACGATTCTCGCTGAGATGTGTGACGACATGCCGGACTTCAAACGGCTGATGGATAGCGTGCAACCGGGCGGAATGGACGCACTTTGCCGACGGTATGCCGCATTTTACTACTTTGCCAAGGTTATTGAAAACGTGGCCAAGTTAATTGCATCAGGTCAAATCACAGTCCCAAAACAAGTGTAAAGTATCACCCGGCCATAAGCGCTCTAGGGCAGGAAACAGCCGTCGTTAAAGGATTTTTTTACAGCAATCTGGCGCTGCCTTTTACGTATCCCGAACAGAACCCCTAGCACTTAGAATTCAATGAAATTTCAGCCATGAAGACTCTGTAAAGTGTTAGTGAGGTATCGTGCACCACTGGTGAGACAAAATGCCCCACTAACCCATACCATTCGACCCCTAAAATATAATTATTTCAAGCACCTGCGCTTTTTTCGGAGATGGTACAGGCATTGCTTACTAAAAGGCAGGAGCTAAGGAAAGCTCTCAATAACAAAAGGAGGTATTCAATGTCCAACGCACCAAGGTTTGAGCTGCACTTTGAAGATAATAATGCCCCGGAATTAGTAAGAACGGTCTATCATGCACCGGGTTACGACACTCCGATTGTTGGGCTGCGCGCGTGCTTTGCCCCAAAGGGTACACTTTCGTTTCGCTGGCAGATGATTACGCATGCATTCGCTGTAATTTTTGTAAAAGCTGCCGCGAGACCGGAGGGACCGTTTGATGAGCCTATCGTTTCTGGCGATAGCCATTCACTTGCGGGAAGGATTGGCAACATGCTCAGAAAACACAGACATCTTACAGCGTTCTTTGATCTCGTGGGCGGAGATTCAAGCGGCCGATCAAACTTGTCACGCATGATTATGTGCTTGAACTACAATAAGCGTCGCCCTGGACCTATTCTTGTTTTCTATAGACCAAGCTTTCTAGCGCCTAAGAACATCAAGGTATTCTGCCAGGGAAAAGAATTGAGCGGAGATGCCCTAGATAGTTTTGCCAATAGGCTTGAGATGACTTGGATCACCTACGACGTAAAGCGCGAAGGAAAGATGCCTAAGTCGGAGGTGTGTTCAGGACAAATTCAGAAAGCGGCATAAGAGTTGGCTGGGATCTCCTTTGGTAAAACTTCAAGGACAATTTCCTTACTACAATCACTCTAAAGAGCGCGGTGTCCTGGACTTGCCTCAATTCTCTGTTTATCTTACAGCACTTGGGGCAATTGGGCCTTTGTTCTGATGTCGTGTGGTTCGATTTCTAGGGCTTCACAGACGTAACGAAAACTGATCCCTCTCCTGCAGCAGCAGTATACATCGTCAGACGAAAGCCAAAGTAGAGCTGCCTTTTTTCGTTTAGCTACTCCACCAAACGTATCTCCCACAATCCACCCACTGCCCCTCGCATCAACTAGAGCAGACTCTAGAATACCTGCCATGAGCGCCTGCTCAGGTGAAAGTTTTTCTTCTTGTTCACCGTACTCAAACGTACAACAAGAGAAGAACTTCATCCGGGTTTTCTCCTCGTGATACTAGCTCTACTTATTTCTTGTTCCTCAAGGGCCTGCTTTAACTGTTGAGGCTCCTCAAGAATATAACGGGGAAGTCCATCCTCATATGAAGTCCTAAGACGCACGGGGCGGCTGCCTAACTTAAGAAAAAGCTCCTTTGACCGCGTCGCTTCAGAGAGCTTTTGCCTAAGGTAGTGATAGCGATCATCAAGAGATCTCTCAGTGAAGTTCTGTGGGCGATTTAAACCATAGGCAATATCTAGTACAGTAGTTCGAATACCCTTTTTTTCACGCTCCTTGGAAAGGTGTATGAGTTCCTTCCGAAGCTCCGGTAGTACTCGTTCATCGTAATCGCGGAGCACTCTGTCCGCTCGGATTACAGTACATTCAAGCGGAGAGCCTCTGTGGTCTTGCTGCAATCTTTGTAACTTGGCGCGGTCAGAAAGTGTAGGAGCATAGCCTCGCACTTCTAATCCGGCCATGGAGGCTTGAAACCAAAGCGTGCGCTTTGCCTCATGACTTCCCTCAACAATTTCGACACTACTCCAGCCTTTACTTTTTGCCCTTTCAATTAGTCTTAGGAGAGCTGCGCCGCTTTCATCTCTTAAAATGAGCTTTGATCCCGAATCCTCTATTATTTCACTTTCCCGCTTCACCATGATGAACTCCTTATAGCCTCAAATAAAAGATTAGGGTCAAAGGGAGCGCCCGATTGCCTTGTCTCAAAGTGAAGATGTGGCCCCGTCGTAAGGCCGGTACTACCTATTGTTCCTAGAAGCGCCCCCTGCCCCACTCGGTCACCAACATCCACTGAAAGCTCGGCCAGATGTCCGTAGTGAGTTGTAATTCCATGCGAATGAAGGACTACCACAAGATTTCCATAACCTTTGTATTTTTTTGAAAAGACAATTATTCCTGCGCCAATGCTCCTCACGGCACTCCCTTTTTTAGCCGCAAGGTCAACTCCGCTGTGGAATAGATTTTTTTGCGTTACGGGATGAAGTCTTGGTCCAAAGCCGCTTGAGATCAAAGCTCCGGCAACTGGCAATTGGAAAGAATGGTGATTTACCGAAGCACTTAATGCCACAGATTGCACCTGAAGAAAAACTCCTATGATGAAGTTAAGCATTCTAGAGTGCTCCTTATATAATAAACTCTGTAAGCTCGCGTCGAATCCAGCAGTCTTCCCCTAAGGGGGAAACGACTAGAAGCCACCCATTTCTTTCATCCTGCGCAAATAGAACTGTCTCTTTTGGAATCGTACCTCTTGTGGCTCCATCAGCGCTGGGTTCAGCTCGTAACCTCGCGTTATCGACTATGACTTTGACACTTCTGGGATAGATGGCTTCGTTATTGTCGATCGCGTTTCTTTTAACGTGGGCATCTTTCTCAGAAGTGAAATCGCGAACACTAACTACGAGACCTTCCAAGATTCGTTTCATTAGTTCAAATTCTTTTTCCATTTTCGGATTGGTTGCATAGACAATTTGAGTTTGCGGGCGAAAAACTTCTGGCAGCTTAATATCGGGCAAATATGGACTTAGAGCGTCATAAAGAGGATTAATGAAAATTCCAAGCGCGATAAAAAGACTTGCCTTTATAACCCCTGGCAGATAATCGGTAAGCAATAAATCAAGAAAACCCAAATCGTCTGAATAGTATTCATGTGATTGGCGCATATTGTTCCTCATACAAAGTCCCTTTTCCCCTCTTCGTCGTTTGCCTTATCTTTTAAGGTATACGGGGTTAAATCGTAGCCACTCGGTGTGACACCTTTAACTCTTGCGATCTCTTTCACCAATCGCTTCGTTCCAACCTTTTCCATGTAGACAATGACGTTAACTGCCTCAGCTATCATATGCTTTGAAGGCGTTTGAACATTTGCCTCCTGCACGAGCTGTTCGATTCTAGATAGTCCCTGCTTGGCGGAACTTGCATGCACTGTGCTAACACCACCCCCATGTCCTGTGTTCCACGCTTTTAGTAGGTCAAGGGCTTCTGCTCCTCTTACCTCACCGATCACGATACGATCTGGACTAAGACGCATAGTGATCCTCACCAGGTCACGCAGGGACGCAACTCCGTCCTTTGTGCGAAGGTACTCAACGTCTTGAGCATTACATTGCAATTCCTGGGTATCTTCGATGATGACAATTCTATCGGACGTCTCTGCTACTACTTGGAGCAATGCGTTTGCAAAGGTAGTCTTTCCGCTATCGGTCCCACCTACAATTAAAATGTTTTCTCGCCCGAGCACAGTCCTTTGAAGGAATGAGCCACCATCAGCGGACAACACTCCTTGCAATACCAATTCCTGAAGTGAGAAGATTTTTACAGCTTTTTTTCTAATAGAAAACGCCGGAGCTTTTGAAAGAGGCGGCAATACCCCTTGAAAGCGTTCTCCAGTTCCAGGCAGTTCTGCCGAAATGGCTGGTTTGTCATCGTTACATATGTCGTTTACCGAGTAGGCTACAGCATAAATCACTTGTCTTGCGCTTTCGGGAGTAACCCGAGTTTCTGTGGGGAATTTCCCGTGTCCAAGACGATTCGCCCACAACGTGCCGTCGGCATTAAGCCTAATTTCACTTATGGTCGGATCGCCCAAAAGACATTGCACTTCCAGCCCAAGTGCGGTCGCAAGTAATTCTGAGAGTCGAGACTGCGTTGTCATAAATACTATTGAACGTAAATTGGCTCTTCGGAGGTAACGCGACTCTCGCGGAGTTTTTTCAAGGTGAGAGCGCCGTCGACAAGACAGTTGGCGCTCGCCTGACGCAAATTAAACGCGTTACATAAAAGCTTTATTATATCCCTTCCATCCAGTAGCTCCTCAGCTGAGAAGACGTACGATAGGGATTCCAATAGAAGATAGGTTTGATAGTGTGTCATAAAAAAGTCTCCAAATAATTCTATTTAGGACTCTACCAAGCTTTTTTGGACCAAAGGGGGGGTACTAAGG
>CAZVWV010000135.1:0-9797 GCA_964631745.1 uncultured Bdellovibrionales bacterium | reverse complement strand
GAGTGGGGGCGATGGGTTTAGTAAGAGTTATTTTGTTGATGCCGGGGATGGCGGCTTGCCATTGGTCTTGGATGGGCATCGCAATATAACACGAGAAGTCTACGATTGTGCTGGCGGTGCGGGCGCAAACACCTGCGTGTTGGATGCGGCAGACCCATTTTATCCTTCATATATGCACGGGCGAAGCGAAGGGAAGCCGGTGCGCGGGCCTTTCCCGAATCCGAATTTTCCTTTGTTTTATGGAAGTAGGGAAGTGGACACACTGTATGATCTCTTGACTCCAATTCACAACTACATCTCATCGACTTTTAATATTAATGGCGCTAATGGTTTTGGTGGATTGGCAGATTGGCCAAGTGTTCCGCAGCAGATTACACGGGGCGTAGCACATAACGATGGGTATGCCGGTTATGAGTGCAAAAATGCGTTATTTAGTAACAGCACTGGAACGATCTTCTTTTGTAAGAACACCGAAGTTCCCGACATAGTATCGCACGAGTATACTCATGGCATTGTCCATCATAGCTTCCATGATCAAAATGGGTATCCTATCGGTGACATATACATCGGACAGACCGCTTCTTTGGACGAGGGCACTGCTGATGTAATTGGGCAGATGTTTGAGCAATGGTATACTGGTAGTACTGACTGGATTAGTGGGACGGGAACGAACATGATTGCTCTGATTCGTAGCCTTTCGGATCCGCATTCGACCCTTCGTAATATCGATGGCCTTCCATATCCTGACCGGACAACAGATCAATATCTTTACTGCGGCACAGATGACAGCGGTGGTGCCCATAGGAATATAACAATTCTGTCTCACACCTTTTTCTTGATCTCCCAAGGTGGCGAACATAACGGCTGCGACATATCTGCCCAAGGAATGGATATAGCACAACAGATTCTCTTCCGCGGTTGGAGAAATTATTTTTCACGCAGCGTAAATTTCGCTGAAGCATACACTGACTTCATTCAAGCCTGTAACGATCTGTATTTACCGACCGTCTGCGCAGAAG
Source organism: uncultured Bdellovibrionales bacterium (assembly GCA_964631745.1). Lineage (GTDB taxonomy): Bacteria > Bdellovibrionota_C > UBA2361 > UBA2361 > JBGSMV01 > CAZVWV01. The sequence goes on along the minus strand of CAZVWV010000135.1, from coordinate 8,778 downwards.
TTACAAAAGCTTTGCAGGCCGTAGAGCTGAATCAGCCAGGAAAGTGTACGACCGTAGAGGAGGTTGCCCCTGCATGCGCAGTAAAGCATGCTGGAACTGTGGCCGCAGCCCGCCCAGATCTAACCTCAACATCGCTTTACGCGCCTGGTGAGAACATTTGGGGCAAAGGCGTCAACGGCATTGCTGGCTATACAGTTTCATTAAACTTAACGCCGCATATCGCTAATCGTGCTCTTTGGAGCGAAATACTGCCGAGCGCCAGCGCATTAGCTGTGGTTCAATCCGATGGTACATTTGCAACGGCACTCACCCTGGCTTCTAGTACCGGGCAGTTCGATATAGTCGTAGATGGCAACAACGACGGCTACTATCAGCCCTGGGCCGACGATGTCGTGCAGATTGAAGTAAAGATGCCAGTCGATGGTGACGCCGTCTGCTATCTCGGTGAAACTTACAGCACCAGCGAAAATTGCATGCAGCAGCCTATAGATTGCGGGTGTGGCGCAAATTATTCTTGTGAGAATATAACCCCATCTGGGAATCCAACTTATCAGTGCATGTGGGCGGTGCAAAATGCGGGTACCTTAGTTGGTTCCCGACCAAACGGGTTTGACACTGATACTTATGCGCCGACGGAAAGTATGTATGTGCGTGGAGAAGGCGGGGTCCCAGGTACGATGTTACATATCTTCTTAGTGCCACATTCGGAGAGTCGAGGATCATGGACCCATATTGATAGCGAAGTGCTGGCAAGCGTGAATGTTCAGGCTGACGGCACATTCTTGGCGCCATTGGCAGTGGCTTCCGAATTAGGAAAATTTGATATAATTGCCGATGCTGACTGTGATGGGCAGTATTTCTCGTTGGCGGATTCACTAATGACCGTAGAGGTTGAGATTCCAGTCTATGGCGATGGTAAGTGTTATCGTGGCGAGCGATATGCAACCAGCGAAAACTGCCACGATCAAAGTAATGAGTGTAGGTGCGCGGCTGGAACCTCTTGTCGATATCAAAACAACTCAGACCCTGGGTATTATTGCGTGCTGCCGGGGACTAAAGGAAAACTACTCTACAACCAAGGCTAAAGAAATTAAAGTCCTTCTTGATGGGGCATCCCGCATCGGCCTCCGCCATCGCCCCCCTCCGTACCCGCACAGGTAGCCATCTCGCGCGCCACGGTCGACATTGAGCCTGCCACTTTTTCACCTGTAACTCTCACGGCGATCATCGCTACTGCGATTAAAAACGAAACAAGCAAAATATATTCGAGTAACGACGAGCCGCGTTCTTTTGAAAATTTGCGCATAAAGCATACCTCAATTCAAACAGTGACACCTGCGAGGTCGATCTCAATACATGCCTAGGTCCTAATATCGGCGTTTTAACAAACGGCATTAGGTTTTAAATGTCGTTTTTTGAAAAATAATAAATGAGTAATTTCAAATGATTAAATGCCTCAGGTTACTGTTTTTGACCGTCTTGGGCCTTTTCGGTGATGGTGTATTCCGGCTTTTTACTCTCCCGGGCCGATCTGTATTCAGCATAAGGCTTTCTCGCCAAAGAAAAAAGCGTAAGCACAGGAATGATTACGATTACCAGCGCGGCGCCAGGAAGAAAGAAATAGTACCGGGTAAAAGCAACATATGCGGAAACGGCCCATGCGATCAGGGCACAAACGGGTACCGCCAGCGCTTGCACAGGGGACACTGCGAACAGAATATATCCGAGGATTGCGCCCAGCAGCATAGCGTAACAGGCTTCAGACTGCGGAGCCATGCGGACTATCCATGACCTGTCCAGCAGATTAGCTGCTGCTGAAGCATGTAGTTCAACCCCTGGGCTTATGAGATGATATGGGGTCATGAATTCATCTGACATCTTCTTGCCGTGAATTGTTTTTATATCCTGGCCAATAAATACGTACTTGCCTTGAATATTTCTTCTTAAGTAATCGGGGTCTCCGCTAAATACCGAGGATGCAGATAAATTTGGAAGAGTTTTTGTCGGACCATAATAATTGAGAAAATCGCGAATACCGGGAAGGGCTTCTATTTCTAAAGTATCTCGAAGTACCACTTTGGCTGTTGCTGGAACTTCATCGTATTGTTGCGCACTAGTTCTGAAACGGCGGAGAATCTCATTGTCTTTAGGTCGATTCGCGAAGAACTCACCAGCGGCAGCTTTCGTAAATAGGGGAGCCGAGTGGGATTCGGGAACAGAAATATGATCCGTGCCATCAATGTCTGTTTGAATAATTACAGTTGGGTACCAGGCAATATAAGTAGGTGTAAGGGCAAGTGCCTTTGCGAGACGGGCATCATCGGGTGTTGATGCCTTATCAAATAAGTAATCTAAGACGATCGCTTTCGGTTGAAACTTCGCTAATAGCTCTAATAGCTCCGCAAATCTGGAACGTCTGAAGTCCGATACCTTAGACTCGCCCAGATCGATAAACGTTTTCTCGTCAATGTAAATTAGGACTACCTCCTGTGGCACGGCCCTTACCCCGCGGAGCGCAAACCACGTATCCATAGCCGCATACTCCAACGAAGCGGCCCAGATGCCGCTTTGCGGCAATGAGCGGATGTCACATAAAGCAAATAGATATACAAACCCAGCTATGGCAGCCGAGCCAAAACGCAAGAGCAGTCCGCTTCTTAGGATTTTCCGCGCGATTCTCTTGGCCTCATACAGAAACTTTTCCTTTCTATCTACGTTGATGGCGCCTAGTGCCGGGCCTGACCGCTTGGGGCTAGAATAAGGGCCCGTAAGGAACGCTTTGCAATTGCGAAAAATACGCTTTAGAGGAGCCAGTGGGCTGTCCTCGTACTGCAAATAAACTGTAAGCTTCTCCACAACTTCCTGCATCGAATGGTACCTGTCAGCAGGCTTCTTCTCACAACAGCGCTCAACGAAATCTTGATACCACTGGGGCACATATCTATTTATTTCTCTAAGCGACGGTAGAGGTTTCTTCGTGTGACGCTCCATCATTACGAAGAGCGAGCCATCGTCAAAAGGTGTGATCCCAGCTACAAGTTCAAAGGCCAAGATTCCTAGCGTATACATGTCAGCGGACGGCGTAAGCTTTTCGTTTAAAAGCTGCTCTGGCGACATGTAGTCGACGGTCCCAACCATTTGGCCGGTTTGTGTGATATCTCGTGCATGTTCGAGAGAACGCCCAATGCCGAAATCGCTAATCTTGGCGTCACCTGTTTTGGTGAGGAGGATATTTTCGGGCTTAATATCTCTATGCACAACGTTGGCGCTGTGGGCATGGGAGAGGCCTTGTGCAATCTGTAACAGATACCGCAGGGCTTGCCGAATTGTTAGGCGCTTTGCGAATGTCTTCTTGCCGATGATGTCGCGCAGAGAGCCCCCTTCAAGGCACTCCATGGTAAAATATGGGCAACCCGCCGCGGTGCCGTATTCATAAGATGTAATTATGGCTGGGGAGTTGAGCTGTTGAATGAGCTCGAACTCTTGGTGAAAGCGTCGTAAGATACTGTCGTTCATCACATGTTGCGATAAGAGCTTTAGAGCTCGCACTGCGCCGTTTTGAGTGTCCCGCACACGATACACATCACCCATGCCGCCTTGTCCAAGGAGCGCTTCCACCTCGTAGCGCGAGTCGATGATGTCGCCCGTTTGGTAGGCTGGTGGCCGTTGTTCGGTTGAGCTATCGTGATCGGTCATGAGTATTCAAGTCACTAATCACGAGAGATATCGGCGGATTGGCTGTTGTTCTGAAGCGACTTAGTGGGGAAGCAACGCGCATGTCGCGCTAGGCTGGTGAGAACTGATTATTCAAGCTTTAGCCAACATTTGGCTCTTTAGAAGCGGAGAATATACAGGAATCCCAATAGGAATACGATGTACCACGGTAGTCTAGGGGAACCGCATAATCTGCGGCTAATAGCGTTCATAACCTCACAGTCAACTCTCACCGGATCGTCACTTCTATAATGCATAGCTCTCCACAGTGCTGGCCCAACAATTGGGGGTTTCTAAGTGATTTAGGTCGGCTCTTGTGAGCCAGAGCATTAGACATACAGACAATTCCTGCGTTGGCAGCGAAGAGACAATGCTAATGTTTCATAGATTTTGTGCCGATTAGTGGTCTAGGTACCTCTAAAGATTAAATATTTTAGACTCCGATGAAGCCAAGAAAAGAGCTTTGCCCTTATCGTGTTGGGGAAGAGATAAATGGGCGCTATAAAATTATCGAGGAACTTGGTGTAAGGACGTTCCATACCTCTTTCCTGGTAGAGGACATTAAAGCCTCGCCTGGTAAGCGACTAGTGCTTAAGTGTTATAAGGCGGGGTATTTCAAAGGCTGGTCGGCCCGCCGGGGTGCAAAATCAACAGTGCGCGCCACCAAGGCGCTTAAGGATGACTTGAAATGTGTGCCGTATTCCGCCTTTGAAAGAGGGCGCGCTGGGGAATATCTACTTGTCCGACCGTTTGTGGAAGGGCAAAGCTTGCGAGAGCGTTTGAATGAGCTTGGGCATCTTCCTGTTTTAGAAACTATCGATATTCTCGAGCAGTGCGCAAGCACAATTAAAGCGCTTACCAGAGGTGTAGCGCTAATTTACGGCAATTTAAAACCTGAGAATATTATTTTGAGAAGGGAAGATAACTCTTCGCAAGTCAAAATAATTCTAACTGATCCGCTGTTAAAGATTGAAAGTCGCGATGAGTCGTTGATTCGCCTAAGTGGTGATGTAGGCGCCAGGTACATTGCGCCTGAGAGGATTATTGGACCGCTCTGGGAGGGGGATGTGGCGGAAATGATGGAGAACCAAGGCATTCATAGCTACCCATTTAGCCTGCGTGAAGATATTTTTTCGCTTGGGGCTCTGGGATTTGAGATGCTTACAGGCCGCAGGGCCTGGGAGGAAAAGAGCCTCAACGCTCATTTCCTGAGGGGAAGGGACAATCCCGTGCCTCCATTAACGCCGAGTCGCTATGTGCCGACCTCTTCGCAGCTAGAGCTGGTTATAAATCGTTGTGTGCAGCGTTATCCGAGAGAACGCTACCAAATGCTGGATACCTTTTTGAACGAGCTTCGGTGGGCAAAGAACAAGACGGCCGAAGATTCTGATGAGCATAGAGTTGGGAGCGCGAGTTAGGGAGAGCGTTACGCAATGAGTATTGAAACAGACAACACTAACAACGGCAATTCGGATCCCGGATTTTGGGAGGCGAAGTTTATTGTGGCCTGGGTGTTTGGCGCTGTGCTGCTTTACATGTCAGAAGTGGCGTTTGAGCAGACGCCTCGTACGCCTCGTAAGTTGTATCCCAATGATTCGACCTTTTGTGTTTGCGATGCTCAAGGTGTTTGCGAGTGTCTTACCAATGTGGGCGCGGAAGGCTGATTGGATGGTTGGATAAGTTTGAATAGTGATGAGGACCTTTGAAATGACTGATAGACCAAGTCATAGGTACAAATTTCTTCGAGGCGCATTCCTAACTATGTTGGCGCTTTTGTGCGCGGCGCTTTGCACGTGGTTCTCGGATCGCTATTTAGATCTAGGCATGGCGGCTCGGTGGAATGGAATTAAAGGTTACTCAGAGCCGCCAACAGAGGTTGTGGTCGCTTACTATGATGATGATTTTCAGCGCACCGTCGGCAGAAGTAAGTCTTGGCCGCAGTTAGCACCAGCGGGTGTAGCGGAACTGCTGGAAAAGATCGGCCAGGCTCAGCCAAAGGCCGTTATTTTGGACTCGGCTTTTGACGAAAATCACGATTCAGCCAGTGAGGAACGCGTATTAAATGCAATGCGCTTAGCTCCAACTTATATGGCCTATTCCGAAGTAAGGGAGGACTGGCGTTCGGAGCTTAGGGAGGAATATAGGAGTAAGGGCCGGGAGTGGAATCAGAATATTAATCCCTCAAGATATTTCACGGATCATGGCATTCCTACTTTTTATTCTGACATACCTTGGGACAGAGCAGTTAAAACCTTCCCAACCCACAATTACGGGGCAGGTGAAGTGCCTACGGTCGCAAAGCTCTTACAGGCGCAAGATGTGCGCGCGCTCCCAAGTGGCAGCGCCTTTATCAACTATTACGCTCCTGAATATGCTGTATATACAATTCAGTGTTCTGATATCATGAGCCGTTCGCTTGATGACGTAAAGAGAGGATTGCAGGGAAAATACGTTTTTATTGGCTGGGATAACCCGCTTTCAAGTGGTAGGGGGGAACCTGTTGATAGGTTTTGGACGCCGTACGGCAGCAGTCTTCCGGAAGCGAAGTTTCACGCGACAATGCTGGGAAATATTTTGGACGGCTCATGGAAGATGCCGCTAACTTTTTTTCAAAAATATCTGACGGTACTTGTTGCCAGCGGAATATTTGCATATTTCTTGTTAACCGCTACACCTGCCTTGCGCTTTTGTATCTTTGTGATGGGGTTGTTGGTAAGCATGGTCAGCCCCTACATGCTCTTTTGCATGGATCTAGTGGGCTCAGGGCCTCTACCTCTCTTTTGCATGTGCTGCTTGATTTGTTGGCTGGATCGGTTGGGGCATCTTTCAGATGGCCAAGCGGCGCGTTCGAGCGAGCGCGAGAGTCCAACGCCCATCATATCGCCTGGAATCAATACTAATTTCACCCCCGGAGGTCTAGCCGATGCCAAGCCCCAATAGCTTTCGACACTTCCTTTATCGACGCGTGGTAGCGGTGATTCTCATTGTCGCCTGTGCAGGCGGCATTACTTGGATATCGGACAGGTATGTGGACCTGGCCATGGATACATTTTGGTATAGGATGCAGGATGACCGGACTGTCTCGCCCGATGTAGTTTTTGTCAATATCGACGAGCAGTTTGATAGGGTCTATGGCTATAAACAGGAAGATATTAGGTGGCCAAGGTTACCTCCCGATAACTTAGCTTTGCTTTTGGAGAAGCTCGGCGAGCTAAAGCCAAAGGCCGTGATCTTGGATTATGCGTTTGATGAACGTCACGATCCAGTGGGCGAAGAGCGATTGCTACGTGCTATGAAGATTGTGCCAACTTACATGGCTTACTCGGAACGAAAGGAGAAGTGGTATGCTGATGCTCAGCGCGAGGACGCCACAAATGGTGTAATTTGGACAGGGAATATCAATCCCTCGCAGTATTTTCTGGAGCAGGGCATTCAAACCTTTTTTGCTGATATTCAAGGTCGCGGGAATGTCCGGTACTTTCCAACCTACAATTATGGAGAGGGCCCAGTTCCTACCGTGGCCAGGTTATTACAGAAGGGTGACCGTCCCAAACTCCCCGGGAAGTACGACATTATCCACTACTATAGTCCGGGCCAGCCAGTTCCCACCGTAATGGGTTCCTCAATCATCGGCGATGGTGCCATAAACTTGGAAGGATTTGTACAGGGCAAGTATGTGTTCGTTGGTTGGAATAAGATTTCAGCCTATAGATGGGAGCCATCTGAGAGAAACTGGAGTTCTTATGGGAATAGCCTTACAGCGGCTCAAATGCACGCGACGATGCTTGGAAATCTTCTCGACGGGTCATGGAAAATTCAGCTCACATTCCTTGAAAAGTTTCTGGTAGTTGTTGCGGCCACTGCCGTTTTTGGCTTCCTATTGTCAAATTCTACATTGGGATGGGGCACTTGCATTTTTACACTCGGTCTTTTGACAAGCTTTGTGGGGCCCTATGTTGGCTACCAACACAATCTGGTGGGGCCGGCTCCGCTGCCTTTCTTTGTGATGTTTTGTTTGGTTGGACTTCTTGACCTACTAAGAGGAACACCGACCACGCACAAACGGGAAAGTGATGAGAGATGCCATCAAGGGGCCACGTCCGGAATGTCATTCGCTAACACGGACCTAAAATTTTAGACCAGGGTAAGCCGCATGACAAACGAAAACAGAGATTCTGTAAATCACGAAGACCTGCCGGAAATAGGGTGGGAAGAGATAATGTTTAGGGTTCGGATTATTGTTGTTGGGCTCTTAGGTCTGGTCCTCATGCTCATCACAATGAATATGGTGATGCGGGAGGAGCAGTATGGGAGCAATCCAGCATTTCGTTTTAAATGTGCCTGTATGGAGGCTAGCTCATGCTCATGTCTCACCAGGGTCGATGAACTTTAGACTAGGCACGTCTTAGGGACCTCCCAGTAGATTTGGAACGTTCCTCGGCAAGGCGAAGCTGGACGGAATTGTATCGTGATGGAAAGCTCTGGGAACGCGCTATGATCTAAGGTGCAAGTTACTTATTGACGGTAAAAATTCCAGGGAACCCGCCTCGTACCAAAAATCTTAATAGATCCACACGACCAATCTTAGGGCTGTGATTTAGGCTCTTAGCTCTATTGATAGAATCAAAAGTCGCATGTCTTGATTCAGCCAAAGTAAAAGGATAAAGACATGCTTTAGATACTCTGCCGGTTAGAGATTCACGGACTAACATCAATTTGGAGAATTCTGTTGAGCCAAGAATAATGAATTTGCCTGGAATCCTTCTTTCATCCACAGAATATTTGATCGCATCAAAAATGACAGGCACTTTTTGAGCCTCATCAATGATCAAGGGCTTTTTGTCTTCAAACTGCAATAGATAAGTCTCCGGATTGGACTGAGCGAAAGCTCTGCCTTGTGCTCGATCAAAGGTCTTATAAGCGGCTCATCACAATCAAGCTAAAACCGGGAAAGCTTTTGTTTAAACTACACCCGCCAAATATCTCCGGCGTGCAACAAATCATGCAGCGTGCCTTTGCCCTTCTTGGCTATCTCTTCTTTGCCCTGCAATGTTAGAGAATCAT
>CAZVWV010000134.1:0-9905 GCA_964631745.1 uncultured Bdellovibrionales bacterium | reverse complement strand
ATTATCGCGCCAAGCAGAGAGGGCCTTATTACGCAATTAAGCTAAGTGGCATTGGGCGAGTCGCCCGCGCTACGAAATATTGCGGCGCTGATCTGCTGGCTTCACGTTCCAGGCATTCACGATTGTTTCGGATGCGGTTACTTCTAGGACCCCGAAATTTCCGGTGGCGGTTTTTAGCTGTTTTTGGTTTAGGCGCTCTGTGTATGTTGATTCATCTAAGCGCAGGAAGAATCTCATGATGCCGTTGCTGGTTATGGCTAGGATTTTTCCGTTCGGAAATTTTTCGGAGGTGTCGTTCACGAACGTGCGCGCGTTCTCTTCAATCTGAGATTCACTCGGTTGCCATTCGGCGTTGTTTGGCCAAATTGCGCGACTGTTCCAGTCGTCTACTACGTCTTGGCCATATTGCGCTGTGATTTCGGCCGTAGTGCGGCCGCTCCAGCGGCCATAATCTATCTCGTTTAGGCGAATGTCGGTTTGCACCGGCTCCTCTCTGCCAAGCGCTGCGTTTATAATCCCGGCATATTGCTGGGTACGGCTTAGCGTGCCTGCATAGATCGCGTCGGGCAATAAATCTTCTGCTCTCAGATACTTTGCTAGCTGGTGCGCTTGCTCGATTCCGCTTGGCGTTAGTGGAAGATCTTCCCTAGCTCCTACCCAAAAGATCTTATCGCCCTTGGTGAATGTGTCTCCATGACGGGCCAGGATTAGTTTCATGCAAGCTCCTTTAGCGCGAGCCTTGGGCTAAAATTACTGCTTCGGCGCGGGCTACATCTTCGGGATTATCCACCGAGACAAGTGTGCATTGTTGTTGGGTGACTACCACATGTATGGGGATACCGTTCTCTAATGCTCGTAGCTGCTCTAATTTTTCGGCCTGCTCAAGCGCCGAGGGTGGAAGCGCTACATATTGTCGTAATGTCGGCAAGCGGTAGGCATAGATGCCCACATGTTTATAAAGCGCTGAAGAGATTTTCTTCTTATCTCTGAAATTAGGGATTTGCGAGCGCGAAAAATAGAGCGCTCTGCCATCACGGGCAAACGTTACAAAGGTCATGGAGCCGGCCTGTTCCTTTGAGTTAACTATGGTGTCTACAGTTTGGGGGTCTAACTGTTTTGCGATAGTTGCCATCTGGACCGCAGAGTTTGCCAACATAAATTCTAATAATTCAGAAACCATGGCAGAGGGAGTGGTCACGGCGTCGCCTTGGAAATTAATTACGATTTCAGGCGCTAAATCTAATTTTTCAAGCGCGGCCAGCGCTCGCTCCGTGCCGTTTTCACATGCAGGCGGCGTCATTACTACTTCAGCGGAGAACTGCGTGCAGGCCTCAAAAATTCGCTGATCATCGGTGGCAACTAAAACGCGCTCAGCCAGCGTCACCGCTTTGGCGATCTCCCACACGCGCTGAATCATACTTTTGCCAGCGATTTTGACTAGCGGTTTACCAGGTAGGCGCGATGAACCGTAACGGGCAGGGATGATAATCAAGCTTCGCGGCGAATCGCCCATCTTCATCTACTTGTTAATCTTCTGGGTAATTGACTTTGATACTCTCGGGCACGGAGCACCCTAAGATGGCTTCGGCTTCCATCTCGATCATAAGTCGCGGATCAACAAGTTTCGAAACTTGCACAATCGAACTGGCGGGCCGCACGGCTTCGAACACTTCGCGATGCGCGCGCGCGTATTCCTTCCATTTGCTCATGTCGGTCACGAAGAGTCGGGTCAGAACCACGTCGGTAAGTTTGAAACCAGCGGTGCGCAGCACGTTGGTGATGATCTTAATAATGTAGCGGGTCTGCTCATAGGCGTCGCCAACTCCCACGACCTCTCCAACTGGATCTTTAGCGGTGGTACCGGAGATGAAAAGTCTATCACCGACTTTCACCGCTCTTGAATAACCCCGAAGAGGCTCCCATAAGGAACCCGATGCAATGTTGAGCCGTTCTTTATCTTGCGTCATGTAATACACTCACTCCACGGTGAGTGTATTACAGCGCGCACCGAAATTAAAGTGGTGCTTGTTGCGTTTATTGAAGCAGGCTGATGGCCTGGTTTTGCTCGCACATTTCAAGGTGGCGCACGAGTGTCTCAAGCCATAGCTTGATTTCAAGATTAAGCCTGTTATCTGAACGGCTTTTAGCGGCAATCTCTGCCAAACGTAAATCTGATTTGATGGTATTTGGGACCAGTGTCTGGTCAACGGATATGCATGTCATAATAACCTCCTTATCACTAAATGTTTCAAAGTCCTTTTTGAAACCCGTATTTTTACGAGCAAGGGATAAGGTCGGGCGAAATAGGCTGGAGCTTTCTGATTTGGCGCTAAAAAGATTAATTGGAATCACCCTGTTGCGGAATACAAGAGTGTGGCCCCGGGGAGGGGCGAGGCAAGAGACCATGTTATTAACGTAACTCCCTAAAAATTTGGGAGAATTTGGTAATTTTTGCGTCGAGGCCTGGAGCGCCGACGGACGATTCGTCGGCCGGTGGGCATATGGGCACTGCTTCTTAGGGCGTAGCCACCTCCCGCTCGTACTTATTGCCGGCTATCGGCCTAAAAATTTAGTGCCACTTCTCGGCATCGGCAGGCGAGGACGCCTGCGCTTCATCGTTATTTCTCACCACCGCATCGAATCTTTGTTGTCTTGATGTCTTGCCTCGCTTACCTAGAGTCTTGTCGTAGCTGGCTAGTGTCGTGTCGACTGCTAGGCTTCTATCTGCGGCAGCGGGATGGGTGCTAAACCAACCGCCTTGTGGCGCAAGCTTTGTTTGGTGTTCTAAGATTGCTAGCATTTCTTTGATCGAGAAGGGGCTGTACCCTGAGGTTCCCAAAAAGCGCACGGCCACTCCGTCGGCTTCTAGTTCTTGTTCGCGGCTGTACCCTTTTTGGACTAAGTTTTCTACTAAGTCCCCGACCACTCCGGAAAACACGCCGGCTGTGCCCTGCAAGAGTTCATTACATTGCAAACTGCCCGCCAGGCGGCCTAAATCCTTTACGATTGAGTCCATGCGTTTTTTCGAGATTGATCTTAAGCCATGCCGCAGCTGCACATGCGCAATTTCGTGAGCCAACACCGATGCCAAGGCATCTTCATCTGGCATTTTTTCGATCATGGTTTTGGAAACGAAGATAAAACCTGAGGGCGCTGAAATCGCATTAAACTCCTGACTATCTAGCACTGCAAAGTGATATCCGCTAAAACTCTCCGGTGCATCGGTCGAGGCCAAAACCGCTTGGCCCACTAAGTTTAAATAGGAGGTTAGTTTCTTATCGTCACTCACGGGGTATATGGAAATTATTCGGGCGGCAACGGCGCGACCAAGATAATATTCCTGCTCGGAAGTTAGGCTAACCGTGCTGTCACCGAGCCCTCGCGCGGCTTCGAAGGTGCGTGTGGCGGGCAAGATGCCGGTAAGTTCCAAAACTTTATTGCCAAGTTTTGTAGTTGAGAAATTACTCTGGCTTGAGCAGCCTGCGCATAGGAGACATAAAAATATTAGATATCTCATCTTTGCGCCTCGTTGTTTAAGCCGCCTTGGCGCAAAAATCTTAGTAAGCTCTCCGGGTCAACCTTGAGGCGTTCCAACTTATTTACCGCTAGTAAATCAAGCTCCGGATTCTGGCTGCTATAGAGATCTTCAATCTCTTTGCTAAAGCCCTTACCCGCTAAGACAATATCGGTATCGCTTGGAACTATGAGTTCGTTATTGGTAGGGGATTGCATGACGATGGTTTTCTTTGAAACGGCAGATTCATGTATGTAGCCTTGGCCGGAGCCTGCGCTTGTGCTCACCAAATACCAAGCACTTTCCTGCGAGACCACACGCAACTTCTGCCCGTACTGAACTTCCGAAATGGGTCGCGCCCAGTGCAAGGGCTGCTCTCTCAATTTCGTTGCTCGAACCTGTACAAATAACGGTTCGGGTTCCTGCCCCAAGAGATCAGCGGCGTTAAACAGCAGCGCAAACGCTCCACAAAGTACCGTTATAAACGGCAACGCTAAAATGCGCCTATTAAGTTTAATTTTGAATGGCATGGTCTCAGGCATACTGTCACAACTCTTGGCGGCCTTCCAGATCTCTTTCGGCGTTTAGTGCTTCCAATTCTCACGTAAGTCCTGATATAACGCTACGGTGCCTTTACCCAAGATCGCCCTTTCCCTCTGCCTTGGCCTAGTACTTAGCGCCACGGGTATTACCAACGCAATTGCCTACGCGCAATCACTAGTCGTGCTCGACTGCCAGGGCTTCACGCGCGCGGCTCAAAAGACAGATCCTGGGTTAAAAAGCAAAGTGCAGGTGAAGGTCTCGTCTACTGGCACTCCGGCCGATGGCGCGCATGTTCAGTTAACCAATGTGGCCACCAGCGATGTCGTTAGTGTCGTCTCAGAGCAAGGGCTTGCGACCTTCGAGAATTTACCATCTGGCACTTATGTTCTAAAAGTCGCCGAATCAAATCTTGTGATTGAAACCGTGACAGTTGGCAGCATGGGCGTCGGCGCCATCGCCGCTGGTGGCGCCTTATTGGGCGCTGGGCTTGGCGGCGGCGCTGCCGTTACGGGTGTCGTGGCTGGCACTAGTGACTTGGTGGATAACATTGGCGGGAACAACGGCGGAACCAGCGGAAACAATGGCAACGGAGGGGAAGATAACTCCGGAACCCCGACTCCCGCACCAACAGTTCCTACAGCCGAGCCAACTCCGCGCGCGCCTGCACCCACACCGACTCCCTGCCCAGCTTGTGATCCGGAGGCTAACCCGCCAAGCTTGGACGACCAGAACGACTTTATGGCAGCGCCCGGCAAAGTACTCTCGCCTATTGAATAACACTTATCGGCCGACCTTCTTCCACGGAATGCGCACAATGTATCCGGACGGTATTCCGCTAGCTAGCGAGTTTTGGCAAGGCCAGTGCGCAAAACTCGTCACTCAAGTTATTTCGAAGAGTTAGGCGTAAAACCCAGTTGGAACAACCTTTGCAATGAAGTTCTGTTGTTAGGGGACCGGCTTCCTACGTTATTGGAGGAGCCATGAGATCAATTCACTCTTTTTACTGTAAACTTGCGAACACTAAGGGATTTACCATGATGGAAGTTATGGTGTCTCTCTCGCTATTTGGTATCGTCTCTGCCGGTCTGATGCCGGCCTTTACCAGCTTTATGAAGTTTAACACTCAGGCACATCTGAAGACCCAAGCGTATACAGCTGCGCAGCAAAAATTGGATCAACTACGCTTAAGCAGCCCACAACATATGCCAACCAGTGGAACGCAGGGACCGGAGGATTTTGCTTTTGGCGATCGCACTTTTCAGATTTACACGACCTATTGTCCGGTAAACACGTTCTGCACCTCCAACAACAATAGGCATATTAGAGTTGAGGCATTTTATCTTGGTGAACAAAAGGCGGAAATTGACACAGTTTATACATCGCTTCGATAAAGGTTTTACTGTTGTAGAGCTTTTGGTGGCTTCCACAGTTTCGTTGCTGCTGCTGGCGATGGCGCTGGAGAGCACCAACAGTATGCGACGGCTCTATATGCATGACATCGTGCGCACCAGATTGAACGAAGACATTCGCGGAACGCTCGATATCGTGGGAGTCAACATTCGCCAATCCGGTGAAAATTTGGCGCGCGGCTTTCCGGCGATTCAAATTATTGATGGCGCCTCCGGCGCGCCCGATCATTTGGTGCTGCACAGAAATTTACTAGATGAGGTTTTGGCGGTTTGCGTGGCCCTGACCGCAGGTTCCACGACCAGTGACATTGTTTTTGCGGACGGCACCACCACGCAAGGTTGCGACTACGCTAGCAACAATAGGAATTACACCTCCTGGCAAAATTACCGCTTGGCGGATTCGAATCAAAGTGTGCGCGCGTATATTTACAACATCTCGTCTAAGGCCGGTGAATTTTTCAACTTTATCTCCGAAACAGATACCGGCACGCAATATTTGATATCGCGTCAGGCAGGAACTTGGGGGAATAATTATGATGTGGGCTCTTCTGCCGTTTACATACTAGAAAAGTGGGAGTTTAGGGTCGTAGACGATGTCTTGCAGTTAATTGTTGACGGCCAAGAAGACAACGCCCTGGACGTTGCTTTTGGGATTCAAGATTTTCAGGTGAGCGCTCATATGAACGATGGTACCGACAAAAGCGCGCTCACCAGCGCAGACGACTGGACCGATATAGCCTATCTCAATTTAACAATTAGCGCAGACGATAGTTTTGGCGGACAATCTATCTCATCGACTTTGTCGTCGCGTTACTTTCCGAGAAATATACTCTCTAATTAGGATTGATTGTTAGGATTAATTGTGCAGATTAGAAACAGCTCTCAAAACGGCATGATATTGATTACGACGCTGTTCTTCCTGGTCGTACTGCTGGCCTTATTGGCGGCCTTCTTTGTAATCACAAATTTGGAGACCGGAAGTTTTCGAAGCGCCAAGAAATCTACTATCGGATTTTATGCGGCCGAAGGCGGATTAAATGTGAGGGCCGAACAGATTAGGCAGATCTTTGTGGGGTATAACCGGCCAAGCGGCACGAGCCCCAATGCGACTGATTCGTGTGATGGTTCAAATAACGGTAGTGGAGATTTTCGGTGTCAGAGCTATGATCTAAACAATCGCACGGTCAAGACCTACATCGAAGAGGAGCCGGGGAATCCCTTGGTGCTTACAATTCCACCCGGAGAGCTTTATCAGAATTTAAACGCTCAGGAGTATCGCTACACCGCCAAGTCACGCGCCATCGATAGTCAGGGGAACATCGAGGCTTTACTCGAGCTTCGATTCAAGAGCCGACTGGTGCCGCTTTTTCAGTTTGTGGCGTTTTATGACAAGGACCTTGAAATTTTACCTGGACCAACAATGAATCTGTCTGGACCGGTGCATACCAACGGCGATCTTTACATGGAGTGTGGAAACGTGCTGAGCATCGCCGGTCAGGTGACGGCGGCTGGCAGGGTATTTCGCGGACGCAAAAACGCTAATACTTGCGTCAGTAACTCTACTCGGGTTCGCGATCCTCTTAATTATTTGCATCTGGTTCCAAACTGCCCCTCGCGCACAGAAGTTCTGCCAACACAGGTCGGTCCATGGAACGGCATGATTCAGGTCGGGGTGGAAAGCGTCACGGTGCCCGAGCCTGAAGCTTTGGATCCCACACCGGGACAGGTGTATTGGGATAACTCTGACTTGCGCTTGGTGTTAAAATTGAACGCCGGAAATAATCCTGACACCACAAATTCACCCACGGCCGTCGAAGTTAGAAACGTGGATAACAGTCTCAACGCTGGAGCCACAGCCACGCTCAACAATACCGGCACATGCCCGGGAAATATCGCTGGCCGCGTGGTCGGAAACAGCAACAGCTTTTATAACAATCGTGAAAACGGAAATGTCAGGATGCTTGAGATCGATATGCGTAAGATGCTCGATTGCTTGCGCGCCTCGAACTGGTTTGGAACAGGTAAGCTTCTAAATGATAGCTCTGAAGGCGGTTTGGTACTGCACTTTTCTGTCTCGGGTCCGAATTCAGCTTCCCAAAACAGCCGTTACGGTGTGCGTATAAGAAATGCTCCGACACTTCAATCAACTGTGGTCGGCGCGCCTCAGGTGCGCGGCATGACGGTGGTGTCGGACCAGGGCGTGTACACCTGGGGGAATTACAACTCCACAAGTTGGATTCCGGCTGCGATTTTGGCCGATACGTTTAATCCGCTCTCTGGGAATTGGTACGATGCTCCGCATGCTACAAATGAAGCACCTTGCTCGGGTGGTTTGTATTGCAGTAGGAATACCAACATAGGGCGAGATCCGGTTACTGGCTCCAACAGAGTTGCAACAACTACTTCAGTATACACGGCTGTATTGGCAGGCACCGATACTACCGGTGGTGTCGAGGGGACTGGCGGCCAGGGTGGGGCATATAACGGCGGTCTTGAGAATTATCCCCGCTTCCACGAATACTGGAGCAATATTACCTTTGCCTACTTAGGGTCCTTTGTAAGTCTGAACCGCCCTCGGCATTCGAGCGGCGCTTGGGTGTATGGCGATAGATTCTACACCGCCCCCATAAGAACCTGGGACTATGACACCAGATTCAATAACGCCGCCAATCTTCCGCCGTTAACGCCGCGCTTTGTGTACTTGCGGCAAGAGTTATTTGTTAGAGATTTTGAACAGTAAGTTTTTTTTGAGGTAGTGATTATGAAAAAGCTTGGATACTTGATTGCGATTGCGGCGGTACTTGGCTTCAGTACTGCCAAGGCTGACGACGTGGATTGTCAGGACCCAAAGATAAAGACCTGCTTTACTGATGGTGATTCTGTGAGCTGTAACTGTTTTGATCCGCCGGATAATCGGGATGACCCGGTGGTTCAACCGCCGCCGGAGAACGAGAATCCTAGCGAGTACGAACCGCCTCAGTGAGTGTGTTGGTCCTCATCCACGCTGGAATTTTGTGCTGGTGGTGGCTTCGCCCTCGCAAACCCTGCCACTATGCACATCGGCAGGCGGGTCGCCACATAGCACTAACGCGAGCTCTAAAGAGGGCCGCTCTGCACTATTAAGAATAGTGCAGGAAAAGGGCCAGCACGATCTCTATAATGATAAGCAATATTATAAAGTGCTCGGCCCAGCGTGAGCTGCTGGCGTTTCGGTCTTCGACCGCTGCTTCCCAATGCGCGTTAATGGCCGCGAAGCTTTCACGGATGGAGTCTAGGCGCTTGTTGTGATGCAGAGAGGATAGGCGTTCAAAGACGCGCGCTAAATATTGATCTTGCACGAGTTTAAGTGGCTCGCTCAAGAGCGAGAGCATTAGGGCGTATTCGGCATGCAGGCCTTTGGCGGCGCGCACTTCGGGGATGCCCATGACTTTATTGGTGCGCACACCCTTTAGTTCGACCAAGGTGGCGTCTAGATGTGCATCCACAAAATCCAGGACCACGCTCATGGCGTTTGCAACTTCAACAACCGCCAAGACATCGAAGGGATTCGAGTCGATTACTAATGCCGCAGCCCAATCGGTGAATATCCCCACGTTAGGCGTATATGCGATCACCCCATCCACGACTTTCGATACTACTTGGCCGGAAAGCGTGGCTTGTTCGCCGTTTAGAATCTGCGCTACTAGGCCTCCTTCGGCACGGGCGAGCAGTTCAACATCGGCATTCTTTGGAAGACAAAAAACCCAGTAATCCTCCAACTGGTTTGAGATTCGCATATCGGCGATAGTGACATGCAGTCCTTCGATAAACTCTACTACTAATTCTCTGGCAAGCGTCTCTAGTTCGATGCTGGCTTCAAGCTCACGAGAGAGTTCCACCAAATCGGATAAAACCCCCTGAAGTGGAATAGCGAACCTAACCGAGACGACCCCAAACGGGTAAACAGCGAAGCCCACATCTGCCGCAGTTTCAAATTTTCCAAAAGTTCTTTTGGCGATGGTTTTGACAAGGATCAGCGGGCGGATGGGATCTTTAAAGAAGGGTGGGATGGCGTCGTGTACTACCTGGCAATCGCTCTCGCGTGTGAGCGTACTGACTTTCTCAAGATCGACATAATCGCCGACCCTTAAGGCGAAGAAGCAATAGCCGGTACCGCTGTCTATATTTGTGGCGGGCACGTTATCCTGGTTTTGCATAGTTCGGCCATGTTAAGACGCAGCTTCCATTATATTATAGCCCTAACGTTTAGCTCTACCTAATCCTAACCGTGAGCCATACTCATAACGCCGTATCTGCTGAAAACCGCGGGTAAAATGCTAGTCCGGCTTGGGGCTCGAAGATTATGGAGCGCAGGCGATTCGCCTGCCGGTGCCGAGAAGTGGCACTAAATCTTAGGCCGACAGGCAGCACTAGGTGCGAACAGGTGGTGGCTTCGCCCT
>CAZVWV010000133.1:0-10111 GCA_964631745.1 uncultured Bdellovibrionales bacterium | reverse complement strand
GACTCGTCGGCCGATGTCGCGAAGTGGCACCGCGTGTTAGGCCGACAGGCAGCAATGAGTGCGAGCGGGGTGGTGGCTGCCGCCCTAACGAGCAGTGCTTTTATGACCACCGGCCGACGAGTCGTCGGCGCTCCGGTGCCGCGCTTAGCGGGCCGAGTAGATTCGCACCCCGTAAAATTGGGGAGTGTAAGATTGCGGGGCGCTGGATCCTTGCGCGAAAATCGCCAGGGCGAAGGGCAGCTCTTGATCCGGCTTGAGGGTGTATGATCTGACAGCCGCTTCTTTCTGCAGCGATTTTATCATATCTGGAGTTAGCGATCTGATCCTGGTGCTGGCCAAGGTCGAGTTTAAATTCGCGCGCACGCCGGAGACGATCTGGTTTTTATTGTTAAACAGAAAACCTTCTAAGATTACATCCGTGAGAGTCTGGTCGCTCTTATTTTGCACAGTGCCCGCGATCACGAACACCTCTTCTCCGGTATCCAGCGCGAGCTTCTTCAAGGTTGATCCTGCAATCTGTAAACCCGCTGGGGCCACTTGTGGGGCCTTCGGAAAGAGCACAGAGGTAAACGAGGCCGCGGCTTTAAGATTATCTTGGAAGAAATAGCAGGCAGCGATAATTATTAACAGAAAACTTAAAAGCGGGATGCTCATGTATGAGAAGGCCTTCCAGCCCTGGGCGCTGCGTGCGCCGGAAACTCCCGCGGCCTCATCCAGGGCAGAGGGAGAGAAGGTGGGTGAATAATCTCTAGCTTTTTCCGCCAGCAAACGAGAATTCTTTTCGATGCTTGTGCCGAGTTCGAATTTGTCCGAGTCGAAGAAATCATCGTCTGTGGGAAACTCGGCGCGTCTGTTGCGCGGTGGGGTTACGTTGTTGCCAAAGCGAAAGGCCATCTGATCTGTGGTGTCAGAAGCAGCAAAGTTTTCCTCTGGGGCAGATTCGTGAGGTGCCTTAGCCGTGTAGCCTTCCGAGTATCCTTCCCATGAGTTTGGAATTTCCAGCGACTTTTCCTCTTGAGCGGCTCTCCAGAGAGAATCTCTCTGAGCGGACGACGGAGCCGTTATCGAGGGCGTAGATTCTTGAGCGATGGAATCTGAGTTGGTCTCGCGTGCTTCAATATGTGCGCTGCTAGGCGATTCGCCCAAGCTAAAAACGTGGTCGCAGCGTGAACAATGAAATTTGGGAAAATCTAGACCGGAAATTGTCTCTTTATCAACCGCGAAGCGGGTGCGGCATGAGGGACACTGAACGACGGTAGAGTTGGGTGGAAGAAAAGGAAGCTGGCTACTCTGGGCCCCAAACTCTTCAAGTGGCTTAACCATAAACCTAACTAATCCTGTGTTTTATTGAGCAGAGATCAAAATACTTAGATTAACACTCTTTAGATTAACATTTGGGCTCGAAGGGTTTTAATGTTTTCCCAGCGATAATCCCTGCGCCATTTTAAACTAAACGACCTGTTCACACTAGCTATAACCTTTAATAATTAATAGATATTTTGGTTTCGCCCTGGGGGCCGCGCATTGCCTCAGAGACCATGCGCGGCCCCAATTTGCGCCGACCCGGCCCGCCCCAAACTTTGCGATAGCGCAGGGGGCTTTCAATGTGCGAGTTCGAGGGATATTCTCTTGGAGGATAAGATTATCAGGAGGTTACATGTCAGGAA
Source organism: uncultured Bdellovibrionales bacterium (assembly GCA_964631745.1). Taxonomy (GTDB): domain Bacteria; phylum Bdellovibrionota_C; class UBA2361; order UBA2361; family JBGSMV01; genus CAZVWV01. The sequence goes on along the minus strand of CAZVWV010000133.1, from coordinate 8,444 downwards.
CAATATTCGATGAGGCTCAAAAGAGATTAGAAGGTGCTTTAAGGCATTATCAGATCGATTCAGAAACCGCGGCGATATTACGCTCTCCGAAGATGTCGCTCCAGGTGTCGATTCCCCTTCGTATGGATGATGGCTCCCAAAAGGTCTTTCAAGGATACCGGGTGCGCTACAACGACCTGCTCGGACCCACCAAGGGCGGTATACGCTTTCACCCCCAGGTAAACATAGACGAAGTTACCTCATTGGCGTTCTGGATGACCTTCAAATGCGCCGTGGTCGGAATTCCGTACGGCGGCGGAAAAGGTGGCGTGGCTGTCGATCCGCACAAGCTTTCGTTGAAGGAAGTCGAGCGCTTATCCCGCGCGTATATTTCAGCCGTAGCGGACATAGTCGGCCCTGATACGGATATACCGGCCCCCGACGTCTACACCAATTCTCAGATCATGGCCTGGATGTGCGATGAGTACTCAAAGATTAAACGTTCTTACCAGCCCGCAATGATTACCGGAAAACCGATAGCTCTTGGCGGATCGCTCGGCCGCGACGAAGCCACGGCTCGCGGCGGTTTTTATGTTTTCGAGTGCCTGAAGGAGCGCCTAGGGCTTGGCGGTAAACAGTTAAGGGTGGCCGTGCAAGGGTTTGGCAACGCAGGCTCAATCTATGCGCGGCTTGCCAGCGAAATCGGGTACAAAGTTGTGGCCGTATCCGACTCTAAAGGCGGCATCTTCAACGCTAACGGATTAAACTTAAAACATGTGATCGAGCAAAAGAATAAAGCCGGAATACTGGAAGATTCCGGCTCTTCTAAGATCACCAATATGGAATTGCTCGAGCTCGATGTGGATCTGTTGGTTCCAGCCGCCCTTGAAAACCAGATCGGCGAGAAAAACGGTAAGAACATAAAAGCCAAGTGTCTACTCGAACTTGCCAACGGACCTACCGACACGGCCGGAGATAAGTTTATGGATGAACGCGGCGTGTATGTGATTCCTGATATTCTAGCGAATGCCGGAGGTGTGACTGTCAGCTATTTTGAATGGGTTCAAAACCGCGCGGGCTACTACTGGAGCGTGGACGAAGTCAATCAGAAGCTCAAGGTCATCATGGAGCGCGCCGCTAACGAGGTTATGGATCTGAAAAATCAGTACAAAACTTCGTTCCGAAGTGCGGCATACATTTTGGGGCTGAAGCGGTTAAACGAGGCAGTATTGGCGCGTGGCACACAGAAAAACTTTTCCTAATAGGCGGCGGGGGCCGCAAACCCAGCAGCGCCGACCGCAAGGCCGTGACAGGAGCGATGCCAGAGAAAGGAACATCGCTCCTTCACATCTTGTAGTGGGGCGAAATGCAGTTTCGGAGCTTCTCCAGCACCGCGCTGACTCGATCAAACGCGTGCTCTATGCCGCCGGTGAACGTGATGCGCGCCTGCTCTCGGCGCTGGACCAAGCGCGCGCCCTTGGGCTTGAGCTTAGTGAACTTACTCCCCAAGCGCTTTCAGCGATGCTCCAGACTACATCCCACCAGGGCTTAGCCGCCGAGTTAAAAAGCCGCACATTTTATGATCTAAAATGGCTCTTAGCACGCTCCGAAGAGGATTCAGAGTCACTGGTGTTGCTGCTTGACTCGATTAACGATCCCCATAATTTCGGAGCCATCCTACGTGTGGCAGAATGCTTTGGCGCCGCTGCCGTAGTCATCTCTCCCAATCGCGGCTGCGGTATTACGCCCGCAGTAACCAAAACCTCCGCCGGGGCCTCGGAGCTTGTGCCCATCGTGCAGGTTTCTAATTTATCGGAAGCTCAAAGAAGGCTAAGTAAGGCCGGTTTCTCTGCCATCGCCGCCGATGTTGATTCCCAGGCCGTACCCCTTACGAACTTCACTTTCCCCTCCAAGACCCTTCTGATGCTCGGCTCCGAGGGGGAAGGGCTCCAGCCGCTACTCAAACGGGAAGCTGAGTATGTGCTTAAGATCCCCTTGTTTGGTAAGATCCAGTCCTTGAATGTGGCCCAGGCGGCCGCCGTCCTATTATACGCGGCTAGACGCCGGTAGTTAATTCAAGTATGTTAAACCTAGAAAAAGCACTTGAATCTACTACGGTGGCGAAGATAGTTGAATCTCTTAAATTTTTCTAGGAATTGGTACTCACCCTAACGGTGCTAGGGCTCCGTGCCAATTCCGTCAAAAACTTCAAGATCTTCAACCATCTCCGCCACCTCGCTACGATTCAACTGCTCTTTCTAGGTTAAAGTAACGAAGTAGAATAATTTAGGAAATCACTTTGTCTAACGCCATAGAAGAATTTTCGCATTTTTTTGAGGTCAAATTAGATCTTTTTGACGGGCCCATAGATCTATTGCTGCATCTCGTGAAACAACGGGAACTTCCGATCGAAAAGGTCTCATTAGCTGTCGTGGCCAACCAGTATCTTAGCTGTATCGAGCAGCTAAAACGGTTTGATCTCGAGATCGCCGGTGAGTATCTAGTCATAGCGGCCACGCTACTCTCCATCAAATCCAGTGTCTTGTTAGGCGAGCCCGCTAATTTGGTCGAAGACGAAGAAGGCAACCTCGTTGATCCGCATCAAGAGCTGCTGCGTCGCTTACGCGAAGCGGAAGTCTACAAAGAAGGAGCTTTCCAGCTCTCCACCCGCGCCCTATTGGGGCATGATGTGTTTCAGGGCCCCAACTTACTGAAACACTTTGAAGCGCCAGGCGAGGTCTTCGTTGATCATAGCCCCATGTTGTTGGCCAAAGCCTTTCGTAAACTCTTGGAAAATGCCGGCCCCGAATTGACCTTCAATATCTCGTACGATCCAGTTTCAATTGTGCAACGTATGATGGATGTGCTGGCCGTGTTGAAGCAGGCCGCATCTCCCATGGCGTTTTATAAATTGGTGCCTGATGTCACCAACCGAGGCTCTATCATCAGCACCTTTATCGCCTTGCTTGAGCTCTGCAAACGCCAAGTGATCGAAGTCTCGCAAGACGGCCACGGCCAGGAGATTTTAATCAATCTGCAAGGGGCCGAAGTCGATTCCCAAACTCTTAGCTCCGAGTTCGACGGTGTTTCGGGCCAGGGCGCTCAGAATGGTGACGCCTTAGCAAACGGCTGAGGGCGAGAGTTGTAGTTTTTGGTGGTGATTTTATGAACGAAGAGAATTTGCAAGATACTTTTTCCCCGAACGAAGACGAGATGCGAGCTCCTGAATCTGAACAGGCACTTTCAGCCTTGGAACTTGAACCGGAAGCAAGGACCGCCTTGATAGAGAGCATGATCTTTGGTCACGGGGAACCAGTCTCTGCCGAAACGTTATCTTCAATCACTAAACTGTCGGTCGACGAGATTCGAAATATAGTCTCTGAAATTCAAGGGCGCTGTCGTGAAGCCGGACTAGGATTTGAACTCGTGGAAGTTGCCAGTAAGTTTCAGTTTCGAACCCGACCCGAATTTTCCGAGTACGTACGCCAACTAAAAGCCAGTAAGCCCAGAAAACTTAGCCATCAAGCGCTTGAAACCTTGGCTATCATCGCCTACCGCCAACCGGTGGTTAAAAGCGATATCGAGAAGCTGCGAGGGGTTGAGGTGTCGCCAGTTTTGCAGACACTCTTAGCAAAAGATCTGGTCAAGATTGTCGGGCACCAAGCCAGCGTAGGAACTCCGGCGCTTTACGGCACGACAGAGGAATTCCTGAAGATATTTGGATTGCGTTCACTTGATGAACTCCCGACTTTGCGTGATTTAAAAGAGCTTGAGGACCCCGGTGAAATGCCTGCGGAAATTTCCGGAGAAGTGGAAAGGCTCGATACCGCTGACTCTACAGCTGCGCCGCATAGCAGTGAACCGATCGGGCAACCTCAAGTCGAAGAACGCGCCGACACAACCACATTAGGCGCCTAACCCCAGCCGTGATTCGCTTGCAAAAATACCTGGCCGAAGCGGGAGTATGCGCCCGGCGCAAAGCTGAGAAGATGATTGTAGCCGGAGAAGTACGCGTAAACGGCCAGATTATGACTGAGCTCGGGCGGCGCATCGACCCGGCCAATGATCGCATCGAGGTGGCAGGGCAAATTATTAAACCGCACCCTAAAGGAATTATCCTGCTACACAAGCCTCGCGGCGTGGTCTCGACCTTACATGACCCGGAGGGGCGTCGCACGGTTAAGGATTATCTCACCAAACATTACCGCTCGTATTTCCCGGTTGGGCGACTAGACCTCGACTCATCTGGGCTGATTATTTTAACAAACGACGGGGACTTGGCCGAAAGGTTGCTACACCCGCGCTACGAAATCAAAAAGGTATACCTTTGCGAAGTTGCGGGTTGGGTTGGTAACGAAATAATTTTAAAACTCGAAAAGGGAGTGAAGTTAGAAGACGGGCGCGCCAAGGCTCATGTGGATGTGCGCAGGCGTTCCGAGGAACTTAGCCTGATAGATGTAACCGTGGCGGAAGGCCGCAACCGCTTAGTTAGGCGCCTGATGGAGTCGGTGGGGCACAAAATCATAAGTTTAAAGCGTCTTTCACACGGCCCCTTCAAGCTCGGCGGGCTGCGCGCAGGCGAGATAAAACGGTTAAGCGAAGCGGAGTATATTCGATTTCGACGCCAGGTGTTTAATGGCAAGTGACGGCAAGTGCGGCCCTCAGCTCGATTATCGCCCCAGCTCTTTTACTACCATCTTGCGATCTTTAACCGACTGACCGCCATTAAACGAGAGCTTTCCACTCGCGCCCACAAAATCCGAAGTTTCCGCTAAGCAGTCCCTGACCTGCTCCGTACTTACGCCCCGTTTCTGAATGCAGCCCAGTAGCATCATGGTTGAGTCGTATGTGATAGCACCACTACTTGAAGCCGGATCACTGCCGTAAAGTTTCTTGTAGCGTGTGTTAAAGTCCTTGATGGTATCTGATTGAATCTCGGCCACCGAGTAAAAAACCCGAAAGCCTAGCGCCAAAAGATCAATCGGGGGATTAAAGTAAAGCGGCACATCGTCGCTAAAAACATCAGGGCGGTCTTTTCGTAGCTCGCTCCACTGCCGGAAAAAATTCTGCGCGCTGCCATCACCCAGAATAAATACCCCCAGCGCCTCGATCTCTTTAGGGGTCCTAGTAATCAGTGCGCGAAAATCACGCGTGTCCGGAGAGACTTTTTCGACCGCCAAAGGCTTGATTTCAAGCGCCGCCAAAAGTGCATCCAACATGGAATCGTAGTAAGGCGAGATCGAAGCGAAGATGGCCATGCGTTTGTATTTACGATCATTGATATAAGGCGCATGCGCCAAGGAATACTCTCTGTCATCGAACCAGGTAGCGAAGGAGTACTTAAGCTTGGGATCCTCGAAGTCCTCGTTGCTGTAAGATGGCGAAATGCAAATTATGTGACGCGCCTCGCATATCGGCATGATGGCTTTAAAGACCTCCCAGGTGGGACCAATTACATACTTGATGCCCTCGACTGAACTAACTTTTTGGAGGGCATTTACGGATTTAGTATTGGAATAAGCGCTATCTTCGATCTTATAACTAACTTGCACCTCAGGGTGGGCGCGCTCAAACTCCGATACTGCCATAAGAAATGAGTTCTTCTCGGTAACGCCCCAGGAAGCACCCGCGCCGCTAGATAAATCGAATATCCCCGCGATTTTAATCGGATAAGGCTCCTCGCAAACGGCCGAGCAAGACACAAAAAATAGTATGATTATCAGAACGAATGTGCGCAAAAGAGATCCCTCCAATGAAACGCTGACGACTCGTCGTCCAGTGTTGATAGCGGTACTGCCTTTGAGGGAGTGGCCAAACCAAGTCGCCCAATTGCTGCTGCCTATCGGCCAAACAAGTAGTGTCACCTCGAGGCATCGGCCGACGAGTCGTCGGCGCTCCATAATATTCGTTATAATATTCGTTTGAGGTAGCAAAAGTATAGCGGACCTCCCGAAAGAGCCAACGGGAGAACTAAAGCGGGGTGAGCGAAGCGAGGGGCGGTAGCCCCGGGGCCGAGCGCCTAGCGAACAAAGCAGCGCCGAGCGCCGAGCGGAAAAAATTGCGGGGGCGGGATTTGAACCCGCGACCTCCGGGTTATGAGCCCGACGAGCTACCAGGCTGCTCTACCCCGCGTTATATGGATGGGGATTGTATGCTTTCTGCTGAATTGAGTCAAATTAGAAAGGATTTCCTTTCGAGAGCGGGCTAATTTGTTTAATATCTGCCACGAGATAGGCAGGAAGATATTATGGAGCGCCGACGACTCGTCGGCCGATGCCTCGAGGTGGCACGACATGTTTGGCCGATAGGCAGCACCAGTGGGAAGCGGATGTTGGTTGCGTCCCACACGACACTGCTACGAAAAAAAGGACCGCGAAGCTATCAAAGCTAAATAATATCCCCGCGTCGTCGATGGTTTTTGCGCAGATGTAAAAGAAGTAACAACAAAGAACAAGGCACGATTATGGATAAATTTTTAGGCAGCTTAGGTATCAAGGAGCAAAACCCAGGGATCTTGTGCAAACAGATCCTCGAAGGCGCCGGCGGCAAGTTACATTCATTCTCCCCGATTGATGGACATCTGATCGGCACAATAGGCTGTGCTAACGAGCAAGAGTACGAATTAGTACTAAAAGATCTTCAGGAGACCTTCATTAAATGGCGAGAGGTCCCAGCGCCCCGGCGCGGCGAAGTGGTGCGCGAGATTGGCAACGCGCTGCGACAACATAAATCAGAGTTAGGCAAACTTATCACTTTAGAGATGGGAAAGATTCTCGCCGAAGGCGAAGGCGAAGTGCAGGAAGCTATCGATATCGCAGACTTCGCAGTCGGCCTCTCCAGACAGCTTTACGGAAAAAGCATGCACTCGGAACGCCCGCACCATCGCATGTATGAGCAGTGGCACCCGCTCGGTATAGTCGGCGTGATTACGGCCTTTAATTTCCCCATGGCCGTCTGGGCCTGGAACGCCATGTTGGCCGCGGTCTGCGGTGACGTCGTGCTCTGGAAACCGTCAGAACATGTGCCGCTCTCGGCCCTTGCCATAAATTATATCTGCCGTGAAGTCGCAAAGCAGCATGGCTTTCCAGGACTGTTCGCGCTTGTAGTTGGTGACGGCCCCGAGCTTGGCAGGCGCATCGCCGCTGATCCGCGCATTCCGTTAGTCTCGGCAACTGGTTCATGCCGTATGGGAAAATCAGTCGGAGAAACTGTAGCCAAACGGCTTGGCCGATCGATTCTAGAGCTCGGCGGCAACAACGCCATAGTTGTGCTGGATGACGCCGATCTAGATATGGCTGTGCGCGCAACTTTGTTTGGCGCCGCCGGCACAGCAGGGCAGCGTTGCACAAGTACGCGGCGCATCTTGGTGCAGTCTGGTATACAATCTGAATTTGTTAAGCGCCTAGTGGGCGCCTATAAACAGATCTCAATCGGTAATCCATTAGAGAGCGGAACTCTGATGGGTCCCTTAATTAACGAAGCTGCTGTAAAGAGTTACCAAGCGGCGCTGATGCAGGTGAAAAAACTTGGCGGAGAGATTCTTTTTGGCGGGGAAGTCCTAAACGGCATGCCCAGCAAATTGTACGTGCAGCCCACCATCGTAAAAGCCCGCGCCGAGATGCAGATCGTGAAAGAGGAGACCTTTGCCCCTATACTTTATATAATTCAGGTAGATTCGCTTGACGAAGCTATCTCGTTCCAAAATGATGTGCCCCAAGGATTATCGTCAGCCATCTTTACGAAAAATCTCTTAAGCGCTGAAAAATTCCTAGCCGCAACTGGTAGCGATTGCGGCATAGCCAATGTAAATATCGGCACCAGTGGCGCCGAGATTGGTGGAGCCTTCGGCGGAGAGAAGGAGACTGGCGGCGGCCGAGAATCCGGCTCTGATTCCTGGAAACAGTATATGCGGCGACAAACTTGCACGATCAATTGGAGCACGGAGCTGCCGCTGGCTCAGGGGATTAAGTTCGAGATTTCGTAGCCAAGAAATACCCCGCAGCATTGCACGCGCCAAAACTACAGAGTGCCCTGGGGGAGACTTGAACTCCCACATCAATTACGACACATGATCCTGAATCATGCCTGTCTACCAATTCCAGCACCAGGGCGTTGGGCTGTAGATTACCCGCTATTTGGAAGAGACTCAATCTTCCGAAATTACAGCCGCTTTTGAGAGTTGCCACCGGCCAAATTTTGGCCTACTCTCAGCCCATGCAGAAGGTATTAATTGCAATATTCCTAGCCATTTCCCTACTGGCATGTCAGAAAGTCTCGGTAGAGATCGGGGGTGCCAAGCAGCCAAGCGATGCTCCGCCTTACGATACTCAAGTTAATAAAAGCTAAAACCCGTTTCAGAGCTAATAGTAGGTTTAGAGCTAATAGATAGGTAATAGAGTAGCTGCTCAATAACCTCGGGTAAATTACAAACGCGGCGCAGAGCACGGATATTATGGAGCGCCGAC
>CAZVWV010000132.1:0-10112 GCA_964631745.1 uncultured Bdellovibrionales bacterium | reverse complement strand
ATGATTCTCTAACATTGCAGGGCAAAGAAGAGATAGCCAAGAAGGGCAAAGGCACCCTGCATGATTTGTTGCACGCCGGAGATATTTGGCGGGTGTGATACTCACCATTATACGATTCGCTATTCTCGGTTTGGCTGCTATGCTTATTGCTCTGTAGGGGTAAATCAGTTGTTTAAGGCCCACTTCAAAATTGCACTGATTAGCAGTGCGCTTTCTGTTGCCACCAACGCAAGCGCTCACGAATCGCTCGCGAGCTATCCCCAAACTTGGGCCGACAGAGTTCCTAGCCTCGCTGGTCAATTCCGTAGTCGAGCCAAGCTTTGAGGCAGTGATACAAACCAAGAGCCCCGAATTTCAGGCGTTATATCTTAAATCACTGGAAGTATGCACGCCGCATTTAGCTCAGGCACCAAACATCGCCGAACCTGCCGCCGTGCACCGGCTGGTAGAAGAGAGAATTCAGGCGCTTCGCGCGCTGTCGCTCAGGTATGTTCGATAGGTTTTTAGCTGAGAGTGGCTGGGGCGCACTACTCTCCCAGCGCCACATCGACGGCCAAGATGATTCCGCTGGCGGGGTTGTGATCGGTGCCGGTTAGGAAGCTCTCGCCGGGCGAGAACTGCATGCGCGTGTCCAGTAAGGGCATGCCTAATTTATCTTCCCACTTGAGCCACATGCCGACTTTGCCTTTTTCTAGGTACAAGGGGCGTACGGAGAGATGGGCGCCGTCGTTCATGATGAAGACCTCCCGGCGAGTTAGGCCAATTGAGCGGGTCTCATCTGAAATCAATCTATACGACCGGAAACTTAACTTCTCTAATCGCGGACGAAGATCGGACAGTCTGGAATCTAGACTTACCGGGGCGCGCCGCGCGCTAAAGTAAGCTACATCACCGGCCGCTTCGGGCGGCATGTCTGACGCTTTGAGTGCTCGCACTTGGACTTTCACCGTGCTGGATAGAACCGACTGCGAAAGGTTCTTTGTGCTCTTAGCAAAATTTTCGGCCAGAGCGGGCGCTGCGCAGAATCCTAAACAGAGTAACGACACGAATAAATTTCCCATCTGCATAGAACTACTTGGAGCTACCTGTTACTAACGAACCTTCGCAAAATATCATTCACAGCTCATGCCCATGAACGACAAGTTTAATAACTTATCTGTTTCTCGCGCGACCTTGGATTTCACCGGGAATTTCACCGGGGATTTCACCGGCCTCTGACTTCATCAAAGACTTAAGAGGTTCACGCTTTTTTATCCAGACTATGGCCGACCTGCCGTCCGCATCCTGGATAAGCTTAACGCGACCGTGGCTCTTAACCCAATCAACCTCGAATGAATCAAGAGGAACCGTAGCCCGCTGACTTGCTCCGAATGAGGCCGGAATACCTTCGTTCACCATGCCGCTTACAATGCCGGAGCTCATCAACTCTGACGATGAGATCGCACCAACTTGGGGCTCTGGCAAAAACGAACTAGAGCTTGACACAGACTGCAACGGAGAGGAATTTAGTTCTTGGCTTGCGCTCATATAATCCAGCCCTTTTCCAAGCCGCACTAAATGGCCCTGAGGATCTTCTTGAGGAACCACCACAAACAAGAACGCTGCCAAGGCCGTGCCCGCCACAGCTACGGTAGCGCTCCAAGCTTTCCAATCAATTCCGAGACGATCTCTTAATGACGATCTATAAACTGCGCCTGGAACTTCTCGACGGCCTAAAAACAGCTCCGATTTCTCTTCCGCTTGGATGCGCCGCACGACCCTTTCCCAAAGATTCCCATCGCAGTGTACTCCAGACGGCGTTCCAAACCCCATCTGCGAGCGGCAAACTTGATCGACGGCGTTTAACGATTCTAAGAATTCTCTGGCTTCAGGCTTGGAGGCTAACAGTTTTCGAGCTGTGCGATCTTGCCATATGGTTCCTTGCCATAAACCTCCCTGCCAGAAGCTTTTGCGGCCAAGTCCCCCCCGCGTGCCTGTCTCTCTGTCGAGAAAACTCATCAAAATAAGCTCTTCCTTCTCGGTAAGATTACTCTTAATCATGATTGTCCCTCACAATATCCACTTTGCCGTCATTCAGACCCCTATCTTGACCGCTATCTTGAGCATTTTCCCAACCATCAGGTGCAAACTCTGCTAAAACTCCCTGCAATCTCTTGCGAGCGTAGTGCAATCTACTCATGACCGTGCCTCTTGAGATTCCTATCACCTGTGCAATTTCGTCGTAGCTCATGCCATCAACCTCTCGCAACATAATTACCGCCCGATGCTCATCTGACAACTGCTTGACAACTTCTGAAATGCGCCAAGCCTTCTCCTTACGAAGCACCTCTTCCTGAGGGTTGCGATTTTCAAGATCAGGAGCATTTTCAAAGTTCTTCTCACCCTTCTCGGGGGCGTCGCCGCTGTCGAACTCGGCCGGCATCAGATTCACACTACCGGGCAAGCGCGCCAACTTTCGCTTGTAATCCACCGCCATATTGAAAACTATACGGTAGAACCACGTATAGAAAGACGAATCTCCGCGGAAATCATTCAATGATAAGTAGGCCTTAACAAAAGACTCCTGAACTACATCTTGGGCATCATCCTTAGATCTCAAAACTGAATAAGCTATTGAAAAGGCACGATCTTTATACTTTTCAACCAAGAACTGGTAGATATCTCTGTCACCAGCACGGATCTTTGCCAAGCACTCGGCGTCTTCGGCTTGGCCCAACTGTCTCGCCTTAGCGGCAGGAGTTGCAACAACAAGCTTCTCTCTCAAACGCGAGAGCAGAGAAGTTTTCTCTCCATCATATGCGCTAATTGCTGTTCTCTTCATGGTGCCGGCCACGCTCACGACTGCGCCTCCTGCCAGTTAGAACCAGAACCGGCATCAACCTTAAGGGGCACATCCAATTGAACCACGTTTTCCATCTGATTTACAATTATTTCCATGCCCGCATCTAAATCAGCGCGAGCGCATTCAAAAACCAGCTCGTCGTGAATCTGAAGCAGCATACGCACCTTGAGTCCGCTCTCAACAAGCGCTCTATCCACTTTAATCATGGCAAGCTTAACGATATCGGCGGCGCTTCCCTGAATGGGGGCGTTCAGCGCGGCCCGCAACACGAACCCTTGATCACGCTCGCTATCGTCGATACTGCCCACCAAACGCCGCCTACCAAAAAGAGTGCTGACAAATCCGTCTTCCAGGGCGCGTTTTTCAATCTCGGCAAAGTAACGCTTTACCCCGGAATACCGTTCAAAATACTCCTCGATATATTTATTGGCTACGTTAAAGGGGATCTGTAGATCCCTGGCCAGTCGATACGGGCCCATTCCGTAAATTACACCAAAGTTGATAGTCTTGCCGACGCGCCGTTGTTCCGGGGTGATATCGAGCAAGCTCCCCAGCCCCAAAATCTCTCGGGCTGTGATGGTATGAATATCCTCGCCTTCTTTAAATGCCCGGCAAAGATTGGGGTCAGCGCTTAAGTGCGCTAAGATGCGAAGCTCTATCTGCGAGTAATCTGCCGCTATCAACACCTTCCCTTCTTCGGCGATAAAGGCTTCGCGAACTTTGCGGCCCTCGGGTGTCTGAATCGGAATATTTTGCAGATTAGGATCCGAGCTTGATAATCTGCCGGTTCCGGTGACTGTCTGATTAAAGCGAGTATGTAGCCTACCCGTGGCAGAAGAAACCTGCGCCGGCAAGGCGTCAACATAAGTACTCTTTAACTTATAAAGCAGGCGATGTTCTAACAATAGCGCCGGTAACGGATGAAGGCCGGATAACTTCTCCAAAACACCCTGGTCGGTAGAAACTCCGGTCTTAGTTTTCTTCAAGCCCTTTGTGGGCAGGTTTAACTTTACAAAAAGTATCTCGGAGAGCTGCTTTGGGGAGTTTAAATTAAATTCTGTCCCAGCCGCCGCAAAGATCTGTTCCTTAACCTTACTTAATTTTCCTTCGATTTCGCCAGAATATTTGGCCAAGAAAGGAACATCAAGCTTAATCCCCGTGCGCTCCATCTTAGAAAGCAGCGCCACTAATGGCATCTCCAATTCATTAAATACCCGTTCGAGTTGGGACTCCTTCAAGAGTGGCTCCATGACGCACTTTAGATTCCAAGCTACGTTGGCATCGTCGCCCGAGTAGCGCGTGGCGGCATCAACAGGAACTTGGCTAAAATCGGCCAGGCCCTCGGCTACCTCTTCATAGTCTTGCATATGGCGCTGCAAGAAATCGCGCGCTAAGACTCCCAAATCGTGTGCGCCTTTGTCGGGATTTAGAAGGTAAGAAGCGATCATGGAGTCAAAAGCGATCCCCTGCACTGTAAAACCGCAATTTAAACCGTAATTGAAACCGTAATTGAAACCGTACTGGCAAAGCACACCCACATCATATTTAAGATTTTGGCCGCACTTTAAGATTTCTGGATCTTCGAATATGGGACCAAGCGCCTTGAAGAATTCCTCATGTGATACCTGAGCTGAACCTTGCGGAATATTGGCATGTCCCAGGGGCACATAGAATGCGCCGTCTTTGTCCCATGAAAAAGAAACGCCCACAATTTTTGCCACCAGCACATCCAGCGAGGTGGTCTCCAGATCAAAGGCGAACGATTTTTGTTTTTTTAGTTCAGAAACAAACCCAGGAAAATCGGATTGAAATACGGCACGATAACTATTTACATTCTCGGATTTTTTGGCCGGGGAACTAAGCTTAAACTCTTTAAGCAACGAGTGAAACTCGAGGCGCGCAAACAACCCTTCCAGTTTTGATGGATCTATCTCAGACCGCTGCAGGTATTTTGCAATCTCACCTGCGCCGACATTATCGAAACTCATCTCCTTTCCAGCCAACGAAAACCTAAGCGGCGCTTGAGTGTTAATCTCAACCAGCTTGCGAGATAGACGTAGGATTTCGGGGTTTAATTCAATCTGCTCAGCGATTTTGGCTCTGTTTCGAATGCCTTTATCCGTTTTAATGGCACCGGCTTGCTGAATGACACTTTCAACATCTCCATATTTTTCAATAAGTTGCACGGCGGTTTTGGGACCCACCCCCATTAAGCCGGGGATGTTGTCGGAACTGTCCCCCATAAGCCCCAGAAGCTCGACAATCTGAGCTGGCCCCACGCCCATCTTTTCTTTGACCTCTTTGGGACCAAAATGACGATCGCGCATCGTGTCCCAGATCGTGACGCGCTTGTTCACAAGTTGCATTAGATCTTTATCGCCTGTCACTATCACGGTTTCGAAATCCTCGCTTTCAAACCGTTTTACTAAGGTGCCGATCAGATCGTCCGCTTCGTACCCCGGTTCCTCCAAGATTAACATTCCAAGTGTCTGCGCGATCTCCCTGAAGTACGGCATCTGCTTTAAGAGATCTTCTGGGCAAGCTTCGCGGTTAGCTTTGTATTCGGGATAAAGATCTTTTCTGAAGGTCTCCCGGCCAGCATCGAAAATCACAACCACATGATCCGACTTAGCTTCGCTTAAGAGCTTCAGCAGCATGCGCGTATATCCAAAGAGCGCGTTGGTAGGAAAGCCATCCTTCGTAGTAAGCGGCATGACCGCATAGTACGCGCGAAATATATAGCCGGACCCATCTACAAGATAAACTTTCTCTGCCAAGTGATACCTACAGGTTAAACTTTGCCTTCACATAATTTGTGAAGTAAGAGGAATTAAGCGCTTCGCCCGAGATGCGTTTGATAAGCTCAGGGCCGTGGTAGCGCATGCCGTGTTCGTGCACATTGGTTCGTAACCATGCGCGCAATGCCTCAAAATTTCCAGAGCTTATGTGAGTATACAGGTCGGGCAGCGCAGCTTCCGCGCTCTTTAACATCTGTGCGCCGTAAAGGTTTCCCAGCACGTAAGTTGGGAAGTATCCGATTAGTCCGCTATACCAGTGTACGTCTTGCAGCACTCCAACACGGTTTTCAACCGGCACAATGCCTAAATACTCTCGATACATCTCGTTCCAGGCCTCTGGGAGATCGGTGACCTTTATTTGCCCAGTTACTAATTGCTCTTCGAGCAACATGCGGATCACCACATGCAAGGAGTACGTTACCTCGTCTGACTCAACTCTTATTAAGCTAGGCGTGACACGGTTAACTCTTTTCCATATGGCTTCGGGCGTAATATGCCTGCCCTCGTCCGGAAAATATTCTGGTAGGATACGCATTAGGTATTCCGAAAACTCTAGGCTTCGGCCGATCAGGTTCTCCCACAATCTAGACTGCGATTCGTGGATACCCAAAGAAACCGCCGATCCAAGCGGCGTGCCCTTGTGCTGCAATAAAAGCCCCTGCTCATAAAGAGCATGACCGGTTTCGTGTAAAGTTGTGTAAACTCCCGATATATAATTATCGGTATCGTAGCGCGTGGTGATACGAACATCGCGCGGGCCCACTGAGCTTTCGAAGGGATGGTGGGTCTTGTCCAAGCGGCCGCTCTTGAAGTCATATCCGATATCAGCGGCGATGCGTGCGCATAGTTTTGCCTGTTGTTCCTCGGGATACCTTCCTGCAAGCGGCACGAGCTCTTCCTGTTGCGATACAACTTGCTGAATTAAAGGCTTTAGCTCTTCTGCCAATTTCAAAAGCGTCGGCCGAACCTCTTCAATACGCGCGCCGGGTTCGTAGTTATCTAGCAAGGCGTTGTACGGGCTTCCTTCGTAGCCGACTAGCTCCGCCTCACGTCTAGCTAATTCCAGCACCCTCTCTAAATGCGGACTAACAGCCGCAAAGTCACTTTCGGGCCGGGCTTTAGTCCAAGCCACGTAAGCCAACGAACATTCGCGCGCCTGCTCAGCCACAAAACTGCCGGGAAGTTTGCGAGCACGATCCAGTTGCCGCTTAATCTCGCGTAAGTTTACCTTATCATCTACCGAGAGATGGTCATCACCGCTTAGCTGTTCGAGTATCTCGGTGAAGGCTGGATCGGTAAAGCGCTGATGGATAATCTTTTCTAAGGTCTCTTGCTGGTCGGCGCGCCCCTCGGCGGCATTCTCAGGCATGCACACCTGCTGATCCCAACCAAGCAGTCCGGAGATAGAGCGTAGACGATAAATCTCTTCTAGGCGCGAATAAAATTGTTTGAGTGTGTTCTCGGCGGCCATGCGCGTATACTACATGGTAAGGCCTTAAAGCTCAATTGGTTAGGAGAGCTTAGCGAACATGCTCTCGGCGGTATCGTCAGGCGCCACTTCGATTGAGTAGTGCTGCGTGGTGATATTGCCAAATCTATCGCGCACGTTCTCGGCTTTCAGCGCATTTCTTAGCCACTTCAAACGCTGCTCTTGGCGAAACTCTAACGAGGCCTGCGTAAACTTGTGCTTGGGGAGTCGCAGCGATAAGGATAGACGCAACAGCTCCGGTAACGAATTGAACTGGGATAGCTCTTGGAGATCGAGCTCCCTGTCGAATACCGCATAAATTCCGCCGCCATCTTTTCGCACCAAGCGGCAGTCGGGGTACCGCCCTCCAATGATACCTGCAAAAGCCGCTAGAATCTCATCAGCACGATCGGCGCCTTCAATATGATTTAGGATTCCGAAGCCTTGCACATCAAACTTAAGTACGCTGATTTTTTTGGTTTCATTTATTGGCAGAATATCTTTCAAGGGGCAATGAATTAAATGTTCATACCTCGCGACAGAGTTATTAACGCTCGGGTCAGTCGCTTGCTGTCGCGCGAGTTCGAGCGCATTAGACAAAGTATCAATCGATGGAGCCGCTTTCGGCCCCGAATGCTTGGAACGCGCAAGTAGCTCTGCGTGATGTAGGGCTTTTCGCCGCTCAATTCTCTCGGATCGCTTGAGCGACTGCACGCTCGCGGCCCTTAATTTAAATGAAGGGTTCAAAGAAACGATTCTCGTCTTGGCCCTATCGGTTTTATTCCGTTGCAAGGATGCATCTAGCTGATCTCGGCCGATCACATAATCACGAGGCTGATGCTCTTTATCGCCCATCAAAAGCACATCGGAAAACGCCACTGTTCCTAGCACCCGTCGTTGATTAGCCCTGAAGGCCGCCTGGATACCAACAGGCCCATCTCGTTTTATTTTTAGCGGAGACCAAGTAGCTCTATCTTTTCGCACCTCTTCACGCAGCGTTGCATGCGCGTTGGCGACCTTGGCGCTCTTCGAACTGAACAGCAGCTCCGAATTCTGGTCGAGCATCTCCTTAAATGCAGCGAGCGCATCCTCCCAGCCATGCGCATGTTGGAAGACAAGCGCCATCTCATCCCCGCCAACTCTAACAAGTTCACAGGTCAGGCCCTTCATCCCAAATGCCGCAGCGGCCGAAAGCTTAACAGTAGCCAACAACTGATTGAGCGCATCTCTTTGACCAAGGTCATTCGCAACCCGTACATGATTAAAATCCATAACCACCATGGCTCTGGCGCCATGTACTTGGCGGTTAATCTCCTTCACAGTTCCGTTGCGATAGATAGCATCCTTTCTATATTGGCCGGTCAGGGCATCACGGCTTTTATCTAAGAGGCCCTGACATACGCGCTCATAGTCGCCTGCAAGCTGCGAGAGAGGCCGATCTCGGTTTGTTCTGCCTGGCACGTCGTAGGTAAGCTCAAGGTTCATAAAACTCTTCTGCAACTGCTCACTAAGTTGTAAGAGTCCGCCAGGCCCTCCCATTCTAATCGCGTTAAGCGCGATCCCTTCCAAAGTATCGAGAGGGTCATTGTCGCCTCGTTTGCCTCGGGCTTGAGCTATCGAAATTAAACGTTTACCAATTTTGGGACGGGCGCAGATCCTGCCGCCCTCGACCTGCCGACCACCATCATGGTCTAGAGCGGCGTCGATAGCACCCAACAGCACTCCATCTCTGGCGGCGTAACTAATCGTAAGCCCCCGCTTTCTAAAAACGTGCTGCGTATAAGGAGCTCCGTTTTTGTCTTTCATTTGAATTTTGAGATGGGACTGGAGCGCATCCCTAAATGAGAATTCTGCCTCCTTAAGGCTAAAGCCAATAGTCTGAGCAATTTGGGATAATTTATTACCAAGCTTCATACAAGCGTGCACCTACAGTAGTTATGGTTGGTTCTTGGGGATTGGTTGCCTAGGAGGGCCCAGGCAGGCGTTTGGGAGGTTTTGGCGCCGGGAAAGTCGAGGTTTTGGCGCCGGGAAAGTCTCAGAGACATTTCTTAAGAAATGTCTCTGAGACTCTCCTGGCGTGGTGTCTCCTTGAAAACACTCAACAAAAAGCCAGGACTAATTAACGTGGTACGCGTTCAGGGGGTATTAATATAGTTTCAGGGCAGGATCTTTGGCGACGCCAACTGCAAGCTACTAAGAACGGATGATGGTGTCCCGGTCCCGCGCGCCGTGGAGCACCCAAAGCACGTGGAGTTCCTCCCCCAAGGTGCGGTAGTAGATTATGTGCGACTGAAAATCGGGGATGGGCCACATGCGTAGGCCCAGAAGGCGCGGGTTCAGCCACTCGCGCGAGGCACCTACGCCGGGCATCTCGCCCAAACGGTTGAGCGCTTCGTAGAAGGCCTCATGGAATCGGAACGCCACCTCGATACCGGCCTCGTCCGCGAGAAAGTCCTCATGCTCGTCGATATTCCGCTGGGCTTCGGGAGAGATGACTAGGCGGAGCTTAGCCACGGGTCCCGTCTGATTTCGTCTTCCTTTGCCTGGACCGTTCTAGGATCTCTTGGCGTTTTCGTTCCCAATACTCGGGAGTAATCTCGATTCCTTCGCCGGCGTCGAGGCTGTCCATGCTTCGGAGAAGGACCTCCTCAAGCTCAACTTCCCGCTGCCGCTCCTGATCGCGCCTGATGAGGTCGCGCACGTACTCACTCAGGTTGCCATATCGCCCAGCGGCTATTTGGGCGTCTACCCAAGAGCGCATCGGCGGCGGCAGGGATACATTCATGTTCGCGTGTTCATTCGCCATGAGAAATCTCCTTCAGCATCAGAGTAGCACGTTTGTCGACAGTTAGCAATAGATGCTAACGACTAGGTTCAGGAGAGTCTCAGAGACTTTTCTTAAGAAATGTCTCTGAGACTCTCCCGGGTAGCTGCTCAAAAACCCCGGGTAAATTACAAACGCGGCGCAGAGTAGGGATATTATGGAGTGCCGACGACTCGTCGG
>CAZVWV010000131.1:0-10354 GCA_964631745.1 uncultured Bdellovibrionales bacterium | reverse complement strand
CTCCGTGACCTCAGTGGTGAAATTATTCAGAATTTTTTACCACTGAGGTCACGGAGTAAGAAATCACCCTGAGTTTATGAGCAATTACAACTTTAGGGACTAACTACTTAGCTATCTTAGATAGCTATATTAGAATAGCCGCCTATATCGCCTTAGGCAGCTCCTGGGCTGACTCTACATTTTTCGCATTAACTTCGTTCTGGCTTGTTTCCTCAGAGCTGCTATCCGTCCCGGTAGCATCTGATCCATCATCAAAACTCATCTCATCAGCATGCGCGCTCTCTGAGCCTTTTGCTTTTTGCCGATCGCGCTGCTTTTCTCGGCGCTTTCCTGAGCCGACTTCGTGGTGGATGCTCTCCTGGCGTCTAACTACAATGGGGGAGTTAATCACTAAGGTAGTCAGGTCCGTATCGCGCTTATACTCGATATCGAAGCCTTTCTTGTCGATTACAAAATATTTTTCTATGACTGAGACCATCTCTTTTTTGAAATTGGCCATCTCGTCATTGGTGAGGCCGGTTCTATCTTGCACCAGCACAAAGTGCAGCCGACTCTTCGCCAAAGATTTACTAACGCTTTTCCCGCCAAAGAATTTTGAAAAATTAAATATCACTGCACTCCCTCACTAAAAGTGCCCCTATCCTAACTCCAAGATAGAAGCTGCGCCAGTTAGAAAAAGTCTCGGCATTCATAGTCTCATTCATGCCTAAGCCCCCAGTACTTTAAGCCCCCGACACT
The DNA here is from genome assembly GCA_964631745.1 of uncultured Bdellovibrionales bacterium. GTDB lineage: Bacteria > Bdellovibrionota_C > UBA2361 > UBA2361 > JBGSMV01 > CAZVWV01. The sequence continues at coordinate 9,616 of CAZVWV010000131.1, read as the reverse complement.
AAGCCCCCGAGATTAAGCCCACAGCCTCCCCAGGCGGCCCCATAGCCCATTACCGGCAAAATCCGGTATTGGAATCTGCTCGCCACATAGCCTTCCAGCTATGCGGGAAAACGCCGCGCCGGCCTTTGATTTCTGGTTATAAACAACAGGCTCTCCACAATTTGCGGAGACGATCACGTTCTCGTCGCGTTCAATCACCCCTATCAGATCTATGCCAAGAATATCCTGAACGTCCTCTATAGAGAGCATATCCCCGCGCCTGACCATGTTCTGGTCTAAGCGGTTGATTAAAAGATGCGGCTCAATTCCCCGCGAAGTAAGCAAGCCCACCACCCGATCGGCATCTCTAATGGCCGGAACTTCAGGAGTGGTCACAACCAGGGCCTTATCAGCCGCGGCGCAGGCGTTCTTAAACCCCTGCTCGATACCGGCCGGTGAATCAACGATGATAAAATTGAACTCTCGGCGGAACTGATCGAGCGCAGCTCTAACTTCATTCTCGTCCACCACATCCTTCTCGTCCGTTTGTGAGGCTGGCAGCAGGAACAAATTGTTAGATTTCTTGGATTTGATAATCGCTTGTTGCGGCTTGCAAAGTTTTTTGGCCACATCTACAAGGTTAAAAACAATTCGGTTTTCCAAACCCAAGATAACATCTAAGTTTCTAAGACCGATATCAGCATCGACCACCAATACGCGCTTGCCGCGCACGGCCAACGCAGCCCCAATACTGGCGGTTGTTGTAGTCTTGCCGACTCCACCCTTACCAGAAGTAACCACAATCACTTCACCAAGATTTTTGGCACTATTTCCATTCTTAAGGCTCATTCAATCCTCACAACTAAAAAACATTCACCAAACTCGCACAGCCAAATCACGCCCAGTCAAATCACGCACGCAAATCACGCACGCCCAAATCACGCACGCCTACGCGCCACAAAACTCCTAGATTGATACGTCTCAACCACGATCATATTAGCTTCCACGCGAGCGATCTCTGCGGACTTCTGCCCCTCACTCGAACCGCGGCTTATGACCGAGCCAATTCTTAACTGCGTGGGTTGTAAATTAAGCGCCATGATAAATCGCCCGCCCCCGGTTTCATCATACGCGCCTGCATGAGCTACCCCTCTCAGCGTTCCCAGCACTACAATATCACCACCCGCTACTACCTCGGCGCCGGAATTCACGTCTCCAAAGACCACCAAAGAGTGCTCCGTCTCGATTTTCTGCCCCGAACGTAAGGTCGCATAAATCATGCGCGCATCCGGGTCGTCCCATAAAAAGGCTTCTGCTATCGCGCCGCCTTTTGTCTCGCTCAAACTGCCAGACCTGATATCACCACGGCCATCGCCCGAACCCTTGCTGGCCAGCTCTTCATCAGCGAAGGCTAGGTTCTCAACGCCTCCAAAAAGCCCCAAAGTTTTGTCGGATTCAAGTTCCCGCCTCTCGCGGGCACTAGAGATATCATGCACGCTTGAGACTTCGATACTCTCTCTAAGAGTGCCATGCTTGCTGTCGTCTCCCCGTATATCTCCCCGCGTATCCCCGCGCAATTCCTTCAACCGGGATGCTTTCACTGTTATACCGAACTCGTCACTCAGCAGATCCGAAAGCTCTGTAATCAAAATATCTGAGGGTTTGGCGCCTACCCACTCTATCGCAACTTCGTTTCCGCCCAAAAATGCTCTGCGCGATGACAAAAAATCTACAACCGCAGATCGTAAAGTCTCATGCGGCACGCGCCCGTCTAAACGTAGAATTAGTCCATCGCCGGTGCCGCGCGCTGTCACTACCCCACCGCGATCCAGGAAGCCCAAATCAACCGAATCCGACCCAATTCCCTCGCCGGGGAAGTTCTCTTCCATGCTCTAGTCTTTTAAAACTTCAATTTAGTTTAAGCGACTTATAGCAAAAACAAATCACCCCAGTCAACCAGATTCGCTGAAATTGCTCTTAATTTACAAATAATGATGGGCGGGCGATACTTAATGGTATGCTAAAGCACCTAACTCTCGGTTTGCTGCCCGTTCTGATGTTAGCCGCCAATGCCCTGGCGCAAGTATCCCCGTTTAAAATTGACCCAAATTTAAAACTTTCGGGCCGTTTGGCCTTTGTTGCCGAAGAGGATAAACAGTCACGAATCTATATATTAGACCTGGATGCCAAGCAGGTTAGGCCCTTTGTGACGACAAACCTAGTCGCGTCCTACCCGTCCTGGTCGCCTGATGGCACCAAACTTGCCTTTAGCTCTGAAGTTGGTGGACAGCGTGAGATTTATACAGCCAACTGGGATGGCAGCGAGCTTGCGCGGCTGACTTTTAGTTCAAAACCAGCTGATCATCCAACTTGGTCGCCCAGCGGAAAGAGCGTGCTTTATTACTCCGGGTCTAACCTTTTCGAAGCTTCAGTAGATGGTGGACCACCCGTAAAACTTACAAAGTTTACCGGCCAGAACACTACCCCGGCGTACGCACCGGACGGCACCCAAATATCCTATAGCACAAACCGATTTTGGCCGGGCTGGGATATCTGTATATTCGATCTAACTAACAAAAAAGAACGTTGTCCTATGAAGGCCGCCGATAGTCACTGCCGCGCGGCTTGGTCCCCTAACGGGTCTTCGTTGGCGTATTCAATCGGGAGTGGTGGCGAGATAGATCTTGAACTTTTAAAGTTGGCAACCGGCGAGAGGACCACGCTAACGAGACTACCTGGACGAGAGTACGACGCGGGCTGGTCTCCCTCTGGGGGCGAGCTCGCGTTGGCAGCCGAAGAAGGGCGAACGGATATTTTTAACATCTACTTGCTTACCATCAACACCAAGCAGGTTAAAAGAATTGTAGAATCCCCCCTCTCCTTACGGTACCTGAGCTGGACTGCTGCCACCACTTTACAACTTGAATCCAAGCGACTCGCCACACAGCAACACGAGGAAGATGAACTTAAATACTAGGGCGAGTTCACGTTTCACAGCTTTATTTTTAGCGAGCTTACTCTGCGCATGCTCGCCGATATTTGTCATTCGGGCTACGTACGAAGAGAGTAAGATCTTATTAGCCAGGCAAAGCATCGCGGCGGTAATTCAGGACCCCAAAACAACCGATACCGAGCGCGAGAAACTTCAAATTGTCCTGGACGCCAGAGCTTTTGGAGAGAGCCTGGGTCTAAATCCCAAAGGCAGCTTCACGCAATACAGCGATGTTAAACGGGATGAACTAGCTTGGGTGTTAGTAGCTTCCAGGCCTGACTCTTTTGAGCTTTTTACCTGGTGGTTCCCGGTCGTGGGCACTATTCCCTACAAGGCCTACTTTGAAAAATCAGATGCCGAGCGCGCGGGCGCGAATCTTGAAAGCATCGGGTATGAAAGTTGGATCAGACCGACCGATGCTTTTAGCACTTTGGGCTGGTTCGATGATCCGCTGCTCAGTACCTCATTAAAAAACGACGAGGTGCAGCTATCAAACACAGTGCTGCATGAATCTTTGCACGGCAAAATTTGGGTTGACGGCTTGGTTGACTTCAACGAGAGCTTAGCTAATTTCGTGGGGCATGCTGCCAATATCGATTTCTATCAGCATGCGCTCTCCGCTTGCGCCCAAGAGGATTGCCGCAATAAGACTCAGGCTCGTTTAGCCAAGAGTAGGGCCGCCTTAGAGAATGCCTTGCGGTTCTCCAAGATAATTACCGATTTATTTAACGAACTCTCTGCGCTTTATTCAAGCTCCCAATCTAAACAAGCAAAGCTTGCGGAACGAGAACGGATCTTCGAACGCCAGATCGGGCCCTTGCGCCTAAAGAACCCGAAGATGAGAGACTTTAGTAAGATTAACAACGCCGAAATCATGCAGCACAAACTGTATTTCACTGGACTTAGAAACTTCGACAAGTTATTTAATTCTTGCAGTCGAGAATGGAATTGTTTCTTTAGTGAGGCTAAAAAACGTTCAAAGGAATTTAAGACCAGGCCTTGGCTCGAACTCTTTATGGATTAACTCACATGAAATTCGCCGACAAACTGCATGATTCCATCACCCAACGCGGCAGCTTTCTTTGCGCAGGCCTTGATCCCGTGCTCGAAACTATTCCCACACACTTCGTAAAGCAAGCCGCCTCGCAAGCGAACCACTCCGGCGATATCGCCTATTTTGCCATTACTAATTTTTACGCCATGGTGCTTAATTCCATCGACGGCATGGTAGCGGCGGTTAAACCGAACCTTGCCTTTTTTGAGCAGTACGGCCCGGCCGGTATTAGCGCTTTTGTTAGCGTCTGCCATATGTGCCGCGAGCGCGCGCTTCCGATTATCGCCGATGCCAAGCGCGGCGATATCGGATCGACCGCCAAGGCTTATAGCGCTGCTTTTCTGGGACGTTCACTGATCGGCGGCCGCAAGGAAGCAATCTTTGATGTGGACGCTCTTACTGTGAATCCGTTTCTGGGGTTCGACACACTCGCTCCTTTTGTTGAGGATTGCAAAGAGTTCGAGAAGGGAATCTTTGTGCTAGTGCGCACTTCGAATCCCGGAGCTTCAGACCTGCAAGACCCAAAGGACGAGAAAGGAAAGAGCGTCAGCGAAAAGATCGCTGGCTGGATTCATCAGAACAGTCAGGACCTAATCGGTAAATGCGAATATTCCGGACTCGGCGCAGTAGTTGGCGCAACCAACCCGGCCGACGCGGCCGAGCTTAGAAAACTTATGCCCAAAGCGTTCTTCCTGATACCAGGCTTTGGAGCTCAGGGTGGCAGCGCTAAAGATGCCGTGGCGGGATTTAGCCAAGGTAAGCACGGCGCTGTCGTGAATGTCTCGCGCGCATTATTAAATTCTTTTTCGAGTTTAGATTTAGATCTCGAGACATTAAAGCAAGAGCTGCAAGCGCGCGCTGGACATCTGAATCGCGATCTTGCTGAGGCACTAGCATCTTCCACTTGAGCGTACTTCCCCCTGGGGCATCTGAAAGGTCGCCACGATTTGACATTACCACAGCCAGCCATCATCATTGAGGCATGCTAATTAAGCCGCGCCCCCTCTCTGATATAGATTCTTCTCTGCCCGCGGGCACGCTCGTGACATACGAACAGGATGGCGGCCTATTTTTGGGGATGATTCTAGGTTACAAAAAGCCGAAATATCAGCTGCTAAACATGCGTGCGCGCGAGGCCGAGCTTGTGCCGGAACGGCTACACAAGCTGCCGTATGATAAAGCAGTTGATCAGCTTAAAGAGCGAACACAAAAAACGGAATTTCTTGCCGCCCTACACAGTAGCGCCGAGGTAGAGGCAGCCAAGATCGATCTGGAAGAGATCTGGAGTTTGTTACGGACTGACCAAGGCGTCTACGACACTGCTGCGATCTGCAACGCCTACTACGGCGCAAACCAGCTTAGACAGCACTATGCTTTGCGGTACGCCCTCTTAAACGATAAGATTTACTTCAAGCGCCATAAGGAGACCTTCGAGTGCCGCCCCGAAGAAACCGTAGCGGAGTTAAAAAAGGCCGAGGAAGCGCGCCAACAGAAGTTTGCCGCCAGAGAGATCACTTTGGAGGCCTTCCGGGCAAGGCTAAAGGATCCCAAGCATACTATTGCGCCACAAGCTTGGCCAATTATCGAACTCTTGGAAGATATCGCCGTGGATGCGCCGCATCTTTCCAATCAGCAGAAGAAAGAAGGTAAAGAGATCTTAGAATATTTGGTTGGGGAGCTTAAGCTGGATGCCCCTGCCGGAATCCCGCCCAGAGCTTACACGCTTCTGACCAAAGTTAATATTTTTGGAGCGTTAACGAATGTGGCGCTGATCCGTTTTCGGCCGCCGCGCGCCTTTCCCGAGGTTGTGCTACAAGAAGCCGATCAGCTCGACCCGCTTTCGTTTTCGCGCGATGGGCGTGAGGACCTCACTGCGCTAAACTGCTTTACCATCGATGACGCCACCACTGAAGATATGGATGACGCCTTATCTTTGGAACAGCATCAGGAAGGCTATCGCCTTGGCATCCACATCACCGATGTGGCTTCCTTAATTCCTGTAAATTCCGAGTTAGATCAAGAGTCCGCATACAGAGCCTCTTCTATATACGGCGCCGATATCGTAATTAATATGTTGCCGCCCTTGATTTCGGAACAGAAACTTAGTTTGCGCCCCGGCGAGATTAGGGCTGTCACAACTTTTTTCTTTGAAGTTTCTAAAGATTACAAGATTGTCAGCTCCCGTATTACTCAGGCTTATATCAAAGTCAGCCAAAGATTGAGCTACGATCAGGTAGATAACCTATTGGAAGGCGAACGCGCCGACCTGAACACGCTCTATAATATCGCCTCGGAGCTTGAAGCGCTGCGCTTCGCAAACGGCGGCTTTAAAGTAAACAAGCGCGATATTAGCATTAAGATCGGAGCAGACGGCAGGGTCGAGCTGTCTGAACTTGATGAGAACGCGCCCTCGCGCAGCATGGTGGCGGAACTTATGGTTTTGACAAACCAAGCCGCCGCCGATTTTTGCGCCAAGAACGGAATAGCGATTCCATTTCGGGGCCAGCCCAAGCCCGAACCTTTGAAAGAAGATTTAGCAAGCGCGGTTCCCGATGGGCCGGCGCGGGATTATCTGGTTCGGGCCAGGCTTCAGCGCAGCTCTACCAGCCTAACCCCCTCACACCATGCCACCTTAGGTATTCCGGCGTACACGCAGGTTACATCTCCCATCCGGAGATATTTGGACTTATGCGTGCAGCGGCAGATTAATACCTTTTTAACTACCGGCAAGCCCCAATTCTCTGCTCAAGAGATGCAAGAAATTATAGGCAAAAGTGAGGAGTCCTTGAAACTTGCCATGCTGGTTACCAAGGAAGTAAAGCGTTTTTGGCTGTTACGTTATTTGGAACAACTGGCGGTCAAACATGAAAAATTATCGGCGACCGTGATTAGAAACGATCATAGCAATCCAATGATAGAACTAGACCGCGTTTATTTCCCGCAAATTATTAAATTAAATCGCAGCGTAAAACTTGGCGAAGAGCTTCGATTGCGAATCGTGTCTGTTGATGCGCGTTATGATTATTTAAGATTGGAAGAATAGCAGAATAGCTCTAATGAATCGTAACTTCATCAACATTTTCCGAGAGTAGGATCTGCTGTTGGTTCATATGCCCGCAGGCTTCTTCTATCACCGAAAAGGCGCGAGTGAGAAGTTCGACCTGGTCGATCGCTAGTTCAATTATTTCAAAAGCTTCATCCTGGGTAGTGATTGTCGCGGCAACAGTCTCAGGGACTTTGAGTTCTTTCGACATAATTAAACCTTTGGGAAAAATCTACTCGGGAAGCTTATAAGCACGATCTGGACCAAGGGTTAGGATCGGCATAATTTTCGAGAGCTTTAGAACTTATTATTTATTACTAACAATTCCAGTTAGTTACATGCGCAATAATGGGGCCAACATGCTTGGCTGGCCTGGCCAGCGCCGGTTTAGCGTCAAAACATCCTGGGCCTGGCAAGCCTTTGACATACGATCCTGAGCTAAATTGTCAATTTAAACAAAAATTACTACTGTATGGGGCTTAAACCCTAATCACTAAGGTATGCGTTAATGTCAAAAACAGTTAGTCGTGAAACCCTACGTAGCGTGGCCATTCGCTTCGCCGGCGATTCGGGGGACGGTATGCAGTTGACCGGCGACAGGTTTACTCAGGAAGCCGCGCACCATGGCAATTTGCTCGCCACGAGTCCGGACTTCCCGGCCGAGATTCGCGCGCCCGCGGGCAGCTTGGCCGGAGTGAGCTCGTTTCAGATCTGTCTCGGGAGCGAAGATGTTTTTACCCCCGGCGACATCGCCGATGTTCTGGTTGCCATGAATCCGGCCGCCCTTAAGAAAAATATCTCTGAGCTTAGGCCCGGCGGAATACTAATCACTAATAGTGAAAACTTTGAATCACGTAATTTGAAATTAGCGGGATACGAGAGTAATCCACTTGAAGACGAAAAGCTTCTGGCCCGGGTGCGTGCCATTCCGATCCCAATTCATTCCCTCACAAGTGAAGCCTTGAGAGACTCCGGGCTGGCTCCCGCTGCGGTAAAGCGTTGTGGGAATTTTTTCGCCTTGGGGGTCGTGTGTTGGTTATTCGGTCGTAATCCGGATGAAACTCTAAGTTGGATCGAATCTAAATTTAGCAAGAAGCCAGAAGTCGCCGCTGCCAATAAATTAGCGCTGCGGGCCGGGCAGGTTTTTGCCGAAGCCACAGATCTTATGACGGCGGCCTATGAAGTTCCGGCGGCGCATTTTTCTTCGGGCACGTATCGCAATATTACTGGGCATCACGCCACGGTGTGCGGTCTGGTGGCGGCTGCCGAACTTAGTGGTCGCCCCTTATTTTATGCAGGTTATCCGATCACGCCCGCAAGCGATGTGCTCCAGGAGCTGGCCGCCTTGAAACGCTACGGTGTTTCGATGTTTCAGGCTGAAGATGAGATCGCCGCATGCTGCGCCGCTATCGGTGCATCGTATGCCGGAAGTTTGGCGGTTACGGCCACCAGCGGCCCGGGCATGACCATCAAACAAGAATCGATCGGTTTGGCGGTTATGACAGAGCTGCCGCTAGTGGTTGTTAATGTTCAACGGGCGGGCCCTTCCACGGGCTTGCCGACCAAACCGGAGCAAGCTGATCTGCTCCAGGCCATGTACGGCAGAAACGGCGAGTGCCCTTTGGTGATACTGGCGATCTCAAGTCCAGCGGACGCTTTCGAAACTACAATAGAAGCTTGCCGCATTGCGCTTGAACATATGACTCCTGTGGTGCTCCTAAGCGACGCATCAATTGCATTTGGCTCGCAACCTTGGAAGCTTCCCGACGTTAATAAACTTGTACCTATTAAACCGCGTATTCTTAGTACAAATGACGGAAATTTTAGGGCTTATGCAAGAGACGAGAATACCTTGGCGAGATCTTGGGCGCTTCCCGGAAGCGCTGGATTGGAACATCGCATCGGCGGGTTGGAAAAGGATTACGTTACTGGGGCTGTATCGTATGAGGGGCCAAACCATGAGCGCATGGTCACGGTCAGGGCCGAGAAGGTATTGCGGGTCGGAAACGACTTTGCCCCGCTAACTTTTAGTGGCGATGACAGCGGCGAATTGCTGGTGTTAGGTTGGGGTAGTAGTTGGGGCGCGATCCAAGGCGCCGTGAGGGCAGCACGCCATGATGGCATCGCCGTCTCACACTTACACTTACGGCACTTAAATCCATTGCATCCCAAGTTAGGTGAAGCCCTAAAAAGATTTAGAAAGGTCTTAATTCCGGAGATGAATTCGGGGCATTTGCGAATGCTTATTAGGAATAAATTCTTGATAGACGCAATCGGGTTAAATAAAGTTCAGGGGCAGGCCTTTAAAATCAGCGAAGTGCTAGATGGTATTCGTAACCATTCCTCCTCTAGGAGATCACAAACGGAGGCATTTTCATGAGCAGCGAATCAACAACTCAGCCCGCGACTAAGATCTCATTCGACCCCGGCGTCGAGGTAAAATGGTGCCCAGGTTGTGGCGATTATTCGATACTCACCGCGCTATATAAAGTATTGCCTGAACTTGGAATCCCTAAAGAGAAGCATGTCTTTGTATCAGGCATCGGTT
>CAZVWV010000130.1:0-10515 GCA_964631745.1 uncultured Bdellovibrionales bacterium | reverse complement strand
TCTTTGCGGAACTCGGTGCGACATTTTGGCGACTTAGCCATTTTAGCATCCAACTGGAGCAACCTCACGGCCAGTAAGATAAGGGTGGGCAATCCGAGCAAGCGAATAACTGTTAACTTGGCAGGCTAGTTAAATATATTGGTAGTTCCAACAGCCTTACTGGACCGCGCGCGAGTTACGAGCAAACGACGCCTAACTTAATGGCCGTGGGGTGGCCCCAGTTGGATTAAATTGTGGGTATCGAGTTGACCTATTCGTAAACGATCGCTTGATCGTTGAGTTGAAGAGCGTAGAACAGTTGCTCAAGATTCACGAGGCACAGATTCTGACCTACATGAAGCTGAGCCGAGTGAAAGTTGGGTTACTGATAAACTTTAACGTTGAGATATTGAAGAAAGGCATTAAAAGATTTGTTCTTTAATTCATCCTTCGTGACTTCTTCGTGAACTTCGTGGTGAATAAAATCAATGGGATAACCATTATCGCTGCGCTCGCACCTGTGCGCCTGACCATTAACCCACTAGCGCAATCTCACGAACAACAAGCCGTTTAAGCTTGAAAGATCCTCCAGCTCTCCCACGACCGACCGATGAAGCGATTCCCGTCGATCTCAACGCTGTAGCCTCACTGCACCCCAAAACAGATACAAACCCAGCTACTTCGAAATCACGCGCAGCAAAAGCTCGTTACCTTTGTTGGCAGACGCCAATCTCTGGTTCCTTTCGACCCCGATCACAATCTTTAGATCGCTCCCGTCAACTTTGGGCATTAAATATCCGAGGCCCACAAAATCTTGGGGCGCAAATTGAATCAGTCCGGCCTGGGAATTTGCCAGGCTCGCCCTTGGGATAGTTAACACGAAGGTGGTTTCATCCTGTTTTACTAATTTAAATTCAGTCGGCGAGTTCAAGACTATCTTCGCGACAGGTTGATGCTCCGGCTCGACGTAATCGAACTTCATATCAAGCAGCTTCAGTCCGGAGACGGCGGGGCTTTCGCGGGTGCTAAGAGAAAGCGGTGTAACTGTGGGGGTGAATACCGGTGTGCTTACAACAACTGGCGTGCTTGTGGGTACTATTGGCGTTGCCACAACGGTGTTCTTTGCGGTCGACACGGGTGTGTATCCTGGCGTTTTAGTATAGACAGCAGTCGCAGTCCCGCTAATAACGGTGGGAACAACGCTTGCTTCCGAGGGTGGTGTTGGTGTGAAAGCCTGCGTAGGAGCTAGTATGGCAGCCTGTTCAGGAATTCCCAAGGTGATCTCAATTGATGATTCGCTTACAACTTGGCTAAAGTCCGGCTTCGATGTCGGGCTTAAATCCACGACCACTCGCAACTTATCCGGATGAGAAGCCACGCGGATTTTGCTGACGACTGAATTCCCTTTCGGTATAGCCGTGCGATTAAACACAGAACTAGTAGCCGGAAGATCGATCACTATGCGCGGGGGATTCTCTAACGCAAAGGCAACTGCCTTCGAAAGCGCCTGCCCTTTGATAGAGATCCTACTCTTACCAGCGTTGTCCTGGATCACGCCTATCGATAAGCCAGATAAACCAAGTCGTGGCTCTTGCTTCTGTTTCAGATTTTGTTTGAGATCTTGCTTATCACCTGGAAGCTCGATCAACCTCTCCTGCGATAAGGCCTGGCCGATCTTAAATAAGCTGCAAAAAATAGCGAGAGATAAGTAGAACCGTTTCGAAAAGCGCATGCGCTCGATCATGGCGCACAGCGCTTCTAAAAGTCAACTATGAGCATCAAGCGGCATTAGCGCAGCGTGGCAGCCTACTACCGATTTATATTTCATAGCCGCGCAAATCAGATCCAGCTCACCACAAATTCTCCTTCGCGATAAAGTCTATGAGTTTGCGTCTTACTAGAACGGAGAGAACTAATAGGAATACCAGCATCCAAAGCGCCCTGCTGATTCCACTAAGCTCTAAATATATCCAGGGAAGATCCGCCAAAATTCGTGAAAGCGCAGATAAACTCTCTAAAGCGCGCCCCGCTAAGCGCAGCAGAACTCCCTGCAGGTCCAGCCCCATGAAATTCAGAACAAGTGCGCCTAGCCCCAAGTTGCAACTCAAAAAAGTAAAGGCCGGCGCCAAGATTAAATTGGCAGGCACCGACATAAATGAGATATTTCCAAACCACGCTAAAACAACGGGCGTCGTTGTGAGCCAGACACATAGTATCGTCTTACAATATCGCATCCAGGCACTCCCCAACTCGGAGCTTCCTAAAGCGATTCCAGCGAGCGCTGCAAAAGTTAGCTCGACACCGGGGTCTAAGATGGAACAGGGCCAAATACAGGAAAGCGCCAGCAGCGCGCAAACGATGCCGTTCCAAAGATTGAGCGAGCGCTCGCTTACTAGACTAATCAGCAAGAGTGTCGCCGCAATTATGGCTCGCATACTGGAAGCTTCTAACCCAACGATTCCCACCAGTATGGCGCTGACAACGATACCGAGAAACACAAACAGCTTTTTTAATGACACTATTTGCGAAAGCCTCAGCCAGGCGCCTGCCGTGCGAGAAAACATGAAGCGTGCCAGCAGGCCGCATAGAAAGACCACTGATCCGTAAAATACTAGGACTTGGTACCCTGAAAAAACTAATAAATGTGACAACCCTAACCGCTTGAAGCTCTCCTCCGTGCCACGAGAGATTAGATCTCTAAAGCCCAAAGACATGGAAAGAAACAGCCCTGCCTTTTCGCCATTTCCAAGAAGGCTCTTCACACGGAATAAAATTGTCCTTCGCGCCGCTTTTAATTTATCATCATTCTGGCTATGTGGCGGAGTCGCGTACCGAATGTTGCACTCGCCCGAAAAGCCTTCACGCAACAACTTACCGTCATACGAAAGCATGGCCGCGGAGGCGGCCTTTAGGTTATTGAAGCTGGCTCGCAGAACCAATGAGTCCCCCTTCTCTACTGACGAAATATTCCGCCACGGCAGGTCGATGGCTTTGCAGTCATATTTGGGGGGCTTAGCAAGTTCGCGAATCTGAAAACCCTGCTCATGAGCGACGTATTCCCCCAAAACCTCAAGCTCAAGCCGCACGCCGCCGGGCTTCGGGCGCCTAGGTTCGCTGACTACCCGCGCTAGGTAAGGTTTCTGCTCTGAAAGAGAAGGTAAGGTAATATGGAAGGTGGAGAGACTTTGAACTAAGCCTACCACAAGCGCCAAACCGACTTGAGCTGCGGTCGAACTCCTCCAACCGGCGCTTGAAATCATCACTACCGAGGCCAAACTCAACACAGATAGAGCCCGCGCGTCGTTAATTATTGCAGCGAAGCCCAAGAGCTGCCCCAGCGTTAATCCCAATAGTACCGGCAAAAGCGGGCATTCGGCCCTTAGCCTGGACAATACTCTTCTATTCATCTGATACTTAGAAGTGAGACATGCCTTCATTTTGACAACTTTTATCGATTACCGTTTTTACCCCTTATGAATAAATCGTTAATTTTTAAAATTTGTTGCGTGAGTGCGCTACTTTTTTCTTGCGTTTTTTCTTGCGTTAGGGCTCCCGGACCAGAAACCGCCGAGTACCAGGCCCAGAGCCTGCTGCGCACTAACCTCTTGATTACAAAATACGGCCGACTGAACGATGCAAGCAGTTTAGATACGCTACGGTACTTAGAGGGGCGCTTTGCTAAAGCTCTGCAAGCCGGAAAGGTCTCAAATATTAGGCCTGACTTTAACCTGCTAAATACGAAAGAGCCTTTTGCATATTCAGCGGGAGGTGGGCACGTAGTTATCTCCAAAGGATTAATCCTGTATCTCTCTAACGAAGCTGAGCTTAGCTTCATCTTAGCGCATGAACTGGCGCACGAGATTTTGGGGCATAATAGAGCCATGCAGGGATCATCAGTCTTGGACGAGATTCCAGTTCCGGCCTCACATCACGAGCGTAAAGATCTCGAACTCGCCGCCGACCGCTACGCCTTAGGTCTAGTGGCATTGGCGGGATACGATCCACGCGCAAGTATCGGGGCCCTGATTAATTCTTACCGCGCCCTCAAACCTCAGGGGAAAAGCGATACACATCCCGATCTGGACGTGCGTATCCAGTCTGTATACTTTGCCGTGCAATCTTCCGGATGGGTGCCGCCCGGGACCATCGATCGCCGCTCTTTCCGACAACTTAAGCGAGATATCTCAGGAGTTAATTAATTCCTCAGTTGAATTTGGTTTACAGAACGTTTTATGATACCGACTCTTTCGGGGAGTAATCATGGATAACTATGATCTTTTAGTTTGCGGCGCTGGGCCGGTGGGATGCACGATAGCTAATCGCGCGGCTAACCTGCTGGGCTGGAAGGTATTAATGGTTGAGAAACGTAACCATGTGGCTGGCAATTGCTACGACGAGAAGCACTCCTCCGGCGTTCTTATCCATAAGTACGGTCCGCATTATTTCCGCACTAACAACGAAGAGCTGCTGAGCTTTCTTTCAGAATATACGGATTGGATTCCGGGGGACTATATTGTAAAGAGCTCAACTCGCGGAGAGCTTTTCCCATTTCCGATTAATCTTTATACCCTGGAGCAATTTTTTAAGCGTGATTTTACCCCAGAGGAAGCAGAGAAGTTTCTGAGAGAGAAGGCCTTGCCGATTACAAATCCCAAGAACTCAGAAGAGTTCGTTTTAAGCCGCGTGGGCCCAGAACTTTACGAGGCCTTTTACAAAGGTTACACCTTAAAGCAATGGGACAGGCATCCGAAGGATCTAGATGCCTCCGTTTGCGGAAGAATTCCGATTCGATTTAACCGAGACTGCCGCTACGTGGATCACACACATCAAGTTACGCCGAAAAACGGGTTTACGGAGCTGTTCACGCGTATGGTAACGCACCCCAATATCACGGTGCGCTTGAACACGAATTTTGGCGAGATCCGAAACACGATCAAGCCCTTAAAGGCTACTGTGTATTCCGGCCCAGCGGACGAGTATTTTGATTTCAAACTTGGTAAGCTCCCATGGCGCAGTTTGCATTTCGATTTCGTTGAATACAAAGAGGCTTTCAGGCAGCCCTGCGTGCAGATTAATTTTCCGAATGACAACGACTACACCCGTACGGTTGAAATTAAGCACGTCACCAAACAGGCTTGCGACAATACGGTCATAAGTTACGAATATTCGCGTGCCGAAGGCGATCCGTATTATCCGATACCTGCGCCCGAGAACGAAGCGCTCTTCAAGAAGTATCAGGAGCTTTCGAAGCAGGAAGAGATCGCAAATAACGTCTTCTTTGTAGGGCGTCTGGCCAACTATAAATACTACAATACAGATCAGGTTTTGGAGGAAGCGCTTAAGACCTTCGAGCAGATTAGAGTTAAAGTACAGTAAGCACGTGAGCCAGATATTAATTTTGCAAAACGGCAAAAAGCTTGGTTACGCCGTTTACGGCGATTCCCAGGCTAGTCGCGCGGCCTTTTATATGCACGGTTTTCCGGGGTCACGCATCGAAGGCTCGATAATGCAGGCCTCAGCGCTCAAACTTGGATTCAAGATAATTGCCCCTGAGCGCTTCGGCTACGGGCTTTCCGACCCTGATCCAGAGCGCACAATCGCCAACTGGCCTAGCAGCGTTGGGGCTTTGGCAGATCATCTTGGAATTTCTAGCTTCTATATGATTGGCCTCTCCGGCGGCGGAGCTTACGCAACGTCTTGTGCGCTTGCATTAAGAGAGCGCGTGTTGGCCCTGGCATTGCTCTCTAGCATGGGCCCAATTGATACCCCCGATGGACAGCGCGGGACAGTGCTCCTCAATCGTATGCTCCTGGCACTGGGCAAGCATCTCCCCGCCATCTCAGTTCCGGTTTTCAAAACAGTAGGGACGGTTTGGCGGCTCTCGCCTTCGGCGGCGCGGCGCTGGCTTAGATTAATCTTGCATAGCTCTGATCAACAGGTGCTCGGTTCTTCAGATATTGCCCAGGTCTTCGAAGCCAACGTGACAGAAGCCTTGCGTAATAGCATCGAAGGCGCCTGCAAGGATTTCGAACTGATGACCCGTGCGTGGCGGCTAGATCTTTCAAAGATCGCCTGCCCCACAAAGGTGTGGCACGGTGACGCAGACAACTACGTCTCGCCAGCCATGGGTCAGTACTTGGCCGATGCAATCCCTGGCGCAATTTATACTAATATTCCCGGAGCCGGACATTTCGGCGCGCTAAGGGTTATCCCTGACGTGCTGGAATGGTTGGGTAGTTCGCCTTCTCAACGCAATGCTGTCTCGTAACTTCGATCTCTGTACATATTTAGCGCCGTGGTTGGGTCGCCAAGAAACACCAACTTGCCCTTTGAAAGCAGCGCGATTTTGTCGGCTTTTTCGGCCAACATCTCCATATTATGGCTCACCATCACGATAGTTTTGCCAGAATCCAGAAAGCGCTGAAACTCAACCAGGCATTTGGATTGAAAGCGCTCATCGCCAACGGCCAAAATTTCGTCGACCAGAAGCACATCTGGGTTAATATCGATCGCCACGCCAAATCCTAGCCGTGCCCCCATACCGGAGGAGTAGTATTTGATTGGGGTAAACGCAAATTCATGCAGCTCGGCGAAATCCAGAATTTTGTTAACGCGCTTGCTAATCTGGGACTTGCTCTTCTTATGCAGCGCTCCGTTTAAATAAATATTTTCGATGGCATTTTGTTCTGGGTCGAAACCGACACCAAGCTCGATTAATGAGGCCACCGATCCATTGACACGCACCATTCCAGAGGTTGGCTTTAAAACCCCGGCCAACACTTTTAGTAGGGTACTCTTACCACTCCCATTACTCCCGATTACACCCAGCACCGTGCCCTTCTCCACCGTGAGCGACAATTGTGCCAAAGCATCAAAGGTGGTGCTGTATTTCAGTTGCCCACGCCGAATAATATTTACAATTGTCTCCTTAAGGGAGGTAGGACGCTCCTTATAGGCTCGGTAAGCTACTGTGACATTTTCAATTTCAATAGCGAACTTCTTTGCGGCAGAGTTACCACTCTTTGCAGTTCCGTTGTTCTCAGCGGCGGCGGTCATCTTACCTGCTAAATAAAATACAAGAATTTATCCTCGGCTTTGCGGAAGATTATCAATCCCGCTAAAAGCGCTAGTAACGATATCAAACAGTTCGCCAAGAACAAGTTCAGATCTGGCATGACACCATCGTAAAAAATTCCACGAATGAATTCTATCTGCAAAAAAAGCGGGTTATAGATGAGCTTCTCAATCAACCAGGGCGGCAAGACCTCTCGATTATACAGAATCGGTGAGAGGAAATAGAGCATACTGAGCCCGACCTCGGCCAAGTGCTGCGTGTCATCAAAGAAAACATTACTGACTGCCAAAATTAGTGAAATCCCGACCGTAACAAAAAACAGGGGAGCAAAAACCACCGGAAACAGCAGCACCGTCCAGGTAATAGGCCGACCCATTATAAGCATAATTAGCAGGAGCGGCCCGATGGCAAAGACCAAATTAGCTAAATTCGAAGCTGCAATCGACAGAACAAAGATATATTTGGGGATATTTACCTGACTAAAAAGTCGCGCATTGGCTCTGATACTGTGTAAGGACATCATGGCGGTACTTGAAAAAAAGTTCCAAGAGAGTAACCCAGCAAACAGAAAGACGGCGTAATCTTTCATCGGGAAGCGCATGATGTGCGAGAAAACAACCGCCAAAACCGACATCATCGCCAACGGATGCGCCATAGTCCAGACATACCCCAACACGGAACGTTTATATTTGTTACGAAGATCGCGCAGCACGGACTGCTTCAAGAACTCCCGGTAGGAGTACATTTGAATGAAGAAATCAGGTATGGCGCGTACTACGGCTGTCATAAGGCGATTTAGATCCGATATGGTAGCGCCTTTGAGGCTAAAGTGGCAACTGGTCTGTTAGAGCTCTCCCCCCCCTAAAACTTGATCAGTACGGTCGCAATTTGATACCGTGGTACCCAATTATTGTATTGGGCCTCTCGTTTGACTCTCCCAAGTATGCCATGACAAAGATTTGCATAGTCACGCCTGATCTCATCGGCCCGATCCGGAACGGGGGCATCGGCACCCACTGCTATTACCTAGCACGGCATCTGGCTAAAATTCCCACTAATCAAGTCACTATCTTTTTTACTGGCCCCTATGAAATTAGCAACAGAGAAAGTGTGCAGGCCATGTACTCTAAGGTGGGAATTTTGTTTTATGATTTAACTGATGCACCGGCCCCGCCCTACCCGCGCCGAGCCTGTGAGTGGTTTCTCGACCAGTCGCTTCGCATAAAAGATTTTCTATTAGAGCATGATTTCGATTTAGTGCACTTTCAGGATTGGCAGGCAAATGGCATCGCTACAATGCAGGCCAAGAACACCGGGTTAGGATTTGAAAAAACCAAGTTAACTCTCACATTACACTCTTCAACCCAATGGATCAGGGAAGGCATGCGTAGTTGGCCTGAACATCCTTTGCAAGATGTGATGCTGGATTATTGTGAACGTTACACAGCCAAGCATGCCGACCTGCTCATTAGCCCCTCTGAGTATATGCTAAATTGGGCTAAGGCTTCGGGCTGGGAGCTTTCTCAGAACACCCTGGTAGCACCGTACTGTTTTGAAAAGACACTGCCACTCTCGCCGTCATCAGCAACAGCAGTGGACTTAAGTCATCTCATATTTTTTGGACGCTTAGAGACTCGCAAAGGGTTGGAGCTGTTCTGCCGTGCGCTTCAGAACCATTGTTGCCACAATTCTTCGCATCAGATCTCGAAGATCACCTTTTTGGGCAAAGTCGGCTTAACACAAGCAGGAGTTTGGGCGGATCAGTATCTTGAGAAATTTTCCCAGACACTAAAAAGCCATCAAATATCGGTCGAAATTATTACCTCGTACGACTCGCACCAGGCCCTTAACTTCTTGCAAGAGTCGCGAGCCTGCGTCTTCATCTGCTCGCTACAAGACAACTACCCCTTCACGGTAATCGAGTGCCTCGAGTATCAGATTCCTGTAATTGCTTCCAAAACTGGCGGCATCTCAGAACAGATCTGCCAAGAAGCTTTATTTGAGACACGAATCGATGCGTTAGAATATGCCATCGAACATCGCGCCAAAATGATTGCGGCTTGCCGCTCAATGTATTCTAGCGAAGCGGCCGCCCAAGCATGGGCGAATATTCAACCATGCGAGCTTTCTGAGCGGCCCCAAACAAGCCCTTCCCCTAAAGTCTCGATCTGCGTTGCCTATTATAACTACGGGAAATATCTCCCGCAGCTTTTGACATCATTAGCACGCCAAACTTATCTTGATTTTGAGGTTATCGTTTTGGATGACGGCAGCACCGAACGATTCTCTAAAGAGGTATTTGAGATCCAAAAGGTTCTTTATGCCGAAAGGGGTTGGCGATTCATCACGAAAGAAAACGAAGGCATCGGCGCCACGCGAAACTTCGCTGCTTCGCACGCCCAAGGCGAATTCATTATTTTCATGGACGCGGATAACGTGGCCACCGAAAATATGATAGCGAATTTCGTACAAGGCATGCAGAGCTCTAAGGCTGACTGTTTGACATCACATTTTCAGGCCTTTACCGGTGATGAAGCACCCGTGGCTGGCTTCACTCCGGCGTACGGATACACCCCGCTAGGCCCGTGTCTGGGGATTGGCCCCATAGCCAATGTTTTTGGCGATGCCAACTTTTGCATTAATAGAGAGGTGTTCAAGCAGCTTGGGGGATTTAAAACAGAGCGGAGCTCTTCATACGAGGATTATGAATTATTGGTGCGACTAGCGCTAAAGGGATACCATTTGGATGTTATCCCTGAGACACTTTTTTATTACCGACATCTGGACAGCGGCTTTTCGCGAGTCACCGATCAAGTGGCTAATCAGAAACGGATCACGCAAACATACAAGGAAAATTTAGAAAGGTTAGATCGCAATCAATTATTTGACGTGCTACTAGTGCCGCTTGCCAGACAAACAGAGCGCTTTACGCATCAAATACTCTCTTTAGAGGGTCAATTATATCAAACTCGCCAAGCCCTGGCCGAACGAGATTTGGCATTAAAGCAATTCGATCGCGCAGGATACAGGGCCGCCACCAAGGCGCTCATCCTCTTGGACCGGTCGCCTCAGCTAAAGGAGTTATCCAAAGGTTTACTCACTTCACTATGGCGTGCATTGGCCGGAATGAAGCGACTGTTGAAGGCATAATGTATCTGCTCACCCCCCCCAAGTAAGGTGACAGTCCGGCGTGGGGCAAGAATATTTCGGAGCGCAGGCGATTCGCCTGCCGGTGCCACGAGGTGGCACTAAATCTTAGGCCGACAGGCAGCACCAGGTGCGAGCAGGTGGTGGCTTCGCCCTCAACTGTACTGCCACTATAACCATCGGCGGACGAGTCGTCCGCGCTACGTAATGGGTGAGATGCTAGTACGGCTCGGGGTACTAATATTAGGGAGCGCAGGCGATTCGCCTGCCGGTGCCACGAAGTTGCACTAAATCTTAAGGCCGATAGGCAGCAC
>CAZVWV010000129.1:0-10560 GCA_964631745.1 uncultured Bdellovibrionales bacterium | reverse complement strand
CATCGGGGTCCGAGCCGCGCATGCTTTTAATAAAAGCCGAGACCATATCGTAATGATCTTCGACGCGATCATATTTCAGGCTTTTTGAATTTTTGAGAAAAATAGACAAGCGCTCGTGCGTAAGAATCTTGGCTTCGCCTAAAGCCTCGCACAGACTCTCGATAAGGTTAATAAGGCGGCGCGCGTCCCCGCTGCTGTATTCGACGGCCAGCGAAATAAACTCCGGCTCTGCCTTTGACCCCAACTCTGCCAGCGTGCGCTCACACACCGCCTGCAAAGCCTGCTTCCCTAAAGCCGGAAGCACCACCACCTTCATACGTGAGAGCAAAGCACTATTTAGACAAAAGCTAGGGTTTTCTGTCGTGGCGCCCAACAACGATATAGTCCCATCTTCAATATGCGGCAGAAAAGCGTCTTGCTGCGCCCGGTTGAACCTGTGGATCTCGTCCATGAATAACAAAGTGGGCCGGTCAGCGTACCTTGCGCGCTGAAAGATCTCCTTGACTTCCTTGATCCCCACCATCACAGCGGAGAGTTCCACAAACTGAGCCTTAAAGGTGCGCCCAATCAACTTAGCCAAAGTAGTCTTGCCGCTGCCAGGCGGGCCCCAAAGCACCAGCGAAGGCGCGCGCCCCTCCCCCTTTTTCAGCATGCGCACTAAATCCTGATCAAGCGCCTCCAGGCCATAGAAATCCTCCCAGACCGCCGGCCTAAGCTTATCACTAAGCGGAGTATTTTTTTGCCGTGGAAAGAGCTGTAGATTTTCACTCATGGGCCAGATCCTGCGGGGCTGATAAATTAGCAATCATAGAATAGCGCCTTTAAAAACAGATCGATCGAAACTGACTGGTCAGGCGCGTGAATATTATCCTCTTCTCAGCAAAATCTACAAGCACGGGCTCTGCGCGGGCATAAGGTGTGAGACAAAAGGCCAAGTCCAATAAACCAAAGCACAGCAGGCCCATGCCGGAGGCCTCTGCAAAAATTAACCCGCAACCACTAAACCTTCTTTGCGAGCGGCGCTAAGCAACCGATCATCTAGCGAAACAAGTTCTAGTTGATTCTCACTATTTGCCATAATACAGGCTGATAACTGCTGGGCATCTTGGGCGCGTAGGGCATGCACCCGCAGAATTCTCTCGGCGGTTTGCTTAAGCTTGTGCGATGCTTGCACCTCCCACCAAGTGTCTTTAAGAATAGCGAGCTGGGAAAAGATGCTCTCTGCTTGTAAAGGTGACAGCTTACCTTCTCTTTCCAGCCGAGAGATAGCCGATATGCATTCGATCGAGGTCCCCCACCAAACAACCATGGATGCATCGGCTTCAAAGATCTTCTCAACCTTCGATGTTTGTGATTCCGTGACAAGGAGAGGGATTACTGCAGAGGTGTCCCAAAATTTCAATTTGATTCCTCCCTATCAGCTAATAAGGCCGACAACAGCGATACCCCTTTATCAAGCTTGACCCGACTAGTTAGAAACTCGCGTGCTTTAAGGGTGGACTTGCGCGGGCGGGAGACAAATCCTTCACGTTCGAGCGCCATCAAGGTACTATCTTGTGTTAGAGCAGGCTTGCAAAGCTGAGCAATCGGTCGGCCATATTCTAAAATCAGGACTGACTCCCCGCGCTTAACGCGGTCTAAATAGGCACTAAAATTGTTTTTGACGTTGGTAGCACTATCTGATTTCATATTGCTAGTGTAGCATGACTGATTTGGCTTAACAAGCTAAATCTGAAGTTACTGAGTTTATCCTGGGCAAATCGGGGAGCTTGGGGGTCGTCGTTTTAACGCCAGCTCAATTCGTTGCTCAGTATTTATGAAGGTAGGGATAGTGCAAAATGGTTTGTACTGATTAGCTTAGATGGGAACTAAGCCTTCTTGGCCACTACAGCTTCTGCTCAATCAAATAATTAATATGGTCGGTATTTGGATACTGTACTCCCAAGCGCGCGTAGTGAGCGGAGAGTTGCCCTCTATGATGGTACCCATGTGTTAACAGATGCTGAATTATGTCGACGACGAGGGCATGATATTCTTCTCCAGTTCCACGCCGGAATCGAATGTCATCCTCCAGTCGAGTTGCAATGAGCCGCCCAAAAGTTTCGGCGTTCTGAGTGAAGCCTTGAATCAACTCGGCCTTCTCGAATGACGGGAACATTTCGGTCGTTTTCTGATTGCCTTCGATGCGTTCGAACCATACGCGCTCGCCTACCATCAGGTGAGCTAAGAGCTCTCGCGGGCGATTTTCAGAACTTTCATGCGAATAAACAAACTCTACCCATAGGCAGTTGGCCCAGAGAGAATGCTTCACGAGCTTAAGGAGATATTGTGGCAAGTGCTGGTGATAACCAGAAGAGTCGCCCTTCATTTCCCAACACCACCAATAAACAACCCCGCATACAAAAACCCCTTCCGAAACTGCTCAATCGAAAAGGACTCATTGGGCGCGTGAATGTTATCTTCTTCGGAGCCAAAGCCGACTAGCACGGGCTCGGCGCCGGAAACATTGGCAAGCTCGGCTACTATGGGAATCGAAGCGCCTTCCCATACATGCGAGACATTGCCATCGCCTAGCTGTTTCAGAATCGATACTGCCTTTCCAACCCAGGCGCTCTTACTATCTGCCAGCACCGCCGGGCCGCCCACGCCGTCTTCGGAGATCTCTAGGGTTAATCCTTTGGGCGCGTGCTTTCGAAGATGTACTTTCAAGAGTTCTAGACATTTTGCAGGGTCTTGCGCGCTTACAAGTCGTGAGGTGATTTTCACTAAGGCTTTGGAGGGGATGATAGTCTTTGTGCCCTCCCCTGAATATCCGGACGCGATTCCGTTTACCTCGATGGTGGGCCTAAAGCCGCGGCGTTCGATCGCTCCCCGTAGGTGCTCACCGCCGCACGGTTCGACTCCCACCATGCGCATATACATCTCAGGTGGGAAAGGAAAGGTGTTGGCTAATTTAAGATCCTCCGCGCTGACGGCCTTAATCCCCTCGTAGTATCCGGCCACGGCTATGCTGCCATCCGGGTTGTGAAGCGTTGCAATAAGTCTGGCAAGCTCAGTCGCGGGATTTGGAGCAACGCCACCGTGAATTCCGGAGTGAAGGTCGTGGCGCGCTCCGAAGAGTTGTGCCGTTAGAAATATAATCCCGCGAAGCCCCATGGTAATAGTCGGCACCCCAGGCGGGAACATGCCGGTATCGCAAACCATAAGCACATCGGCCTTTAACTTTTCTTTCCATTTCGCCAATGCTCTTGAGATGCCGATACTGGACGATTCTTCCTCCCCTTCGATCAAAAGCTTTAGATTGCACTTTAGTTGTCCGAGCTTGATTAGTGTTTCGATGGCTTTCAATACGTAAAACGTCTGGCCCTTATTATCTTCCGCGCCCCTTGCGAACATGCGCCCGTCTCGAATTTCTGGTTTAAAGGGCTCGCTGCGCCAAAGCTCAAGCGGGTCCACAGGCTGCACATCGTAGTGGCCGTAATACAGAAGTGTTGGCGCGGACTCAGAATGGAGATGCTCGGCATAGACAACAGGTTTCCCCTCGGTGGCCCACAGTTCAGAGTTCATGCCTAAACCTGAGAGTTCGTTCACCAACCATTCAGCGCACTCTAAACACGACTTGGAATAGCTCTGATCGGTACTGACACTCTCGAACGACAAGAACTCCTTCCAACCTTGAACAAACCTCTCCTGTTCGCTTTGAAAAATCTTCTCAAAATCAGCTTTAATCATATCAATCCGGGGTTGCGCTCTTACTCAGCATTTCGTACAAAGAGAATACGATAACGCTTTTTTAACGGAAGAGAAAAATGAAATTTTTCAGGGTTTTTTTGACAATCGCTCTCATATTTGGTTTGGCTAGCTGCTCCTCAATCTTTGGAAGCAAGAAAAAGGGTGAAGGGCTGTCCGAGGCCGATCTGAACGCAGCCCGCGAAGGGCGCTTCGGCGAAGGTGGTATCCCCACCGCTGAGGGTGAAGGCATGTTCCGGGATGTCCGTTTTGGCTATGATTCGTACAATTTAGACGATATGGCTATGCAAAGCGTGGAATTCAACGCCGAGGTGCTGAAACAGAACTCCGATGTTCGAGTCCAACTGGAAGGACACTGCGATGAGCGCGGCACGGCAGAGTACAATTTATCGCTAGGGGCGCAGCGCGCCAAGGCTGTTAGAGACACGCTTGTGTCATTAGGAGTGCCTTCCTCACGGGTTGAAACCATAAGTTACGGAGAAGAAGTCCCTCTAGATCAAGGCCACGATGAAAGCGCCTGGGTCAAAAACCGCAGAGTGCATTTCTCGGCCTTTTCAGGCTCGCCCAGCGCCGGAAAAGGCACGGGCAGCGGTACGGGCGGCGGCAGCTCGCGCTACTGATAAATTAGCTCAGGTTCGAACTCACGTTTGACGCACTTTTAGGCCATTAGCGGCACTATTTGATTCGCCTGCGGCCGGGTAGTATATTGCTCCGCGCATAAGTGCAGTATATGGCCAAAATTATAGATCGTATCAGCCTTCCCGAAGGACTTAGAACGCTCTCGACAGAAGAGCTTCAGCTTGTAGCCACAGAACTTCGTGAGGGTTTAATCGAGAGCGTAGCCTGTTCAGGCGGGCACTTCGCTTCAAGCCTAGGCGCCACAGAGATTACTGTCGCACTGCATTCTGCCTTTGAGACTCCCAACGACAAGATCGTTTGGGACGTCGGACACCAAGCCTACATCCACAAGATGGTTACCGGCCGGCGCGACAAGCTGCATACCATTCGGAAAAAGGATGGCATCTCAGGATTCTTAAAAAGAGCAGAGAGCCCCTACGATGTCTTTGGCGCCGGACACGCAGGCACCAGTATCTCCGCTGCTGTCGGGCTCAGAGTCGCGCTTGATAGAACAGACCCTGAGAGGTTCGTAGTTTCAGTAATAGGCGACGGCTCGCTTACTTCCGGCATGGCCTTTGAAGCCATGAATCACGCCGGTGACTTGGGGCTCAAAAACTTTATCGTGGTGTTAAACGATAACGAGATGTCGATCTCCCCTAACGTTGGCGCCATAAGCTGGCTGTTTTCAAAAGCCATCACCTCTAAGACGTCAAATTTTGCGAGAAAGCGTTTCAAAGATCTTTACAAACGCGGATACATTCCCGAAGTTGTGTACAAGTTTATTGACCGGGCCGAGGAGGCAACTCAGAGCTTCTTTGCAAGTCCTGCGATGCTCTTTGAGGCTTTCGGATTTAGATACATCGGACCGGTGGACGGACATAACATCGCAGATCTTAAGCAAGCTTTAGAAAATGCAAGGGCGCAAGATATCCCTGTGCTAATTCACGCCCATACCGTAAAGGGCAAAGGATACGAACCAGCCGAGATAGACCCGATTAAGTGGCACGGCGTTACCCCTTTTGACAGAGATAAAGGCGAGTTCGTTTCGAGCAAGCCCGCAGTGGCGCAAAAGATTCCGCCCTCATACACTGCGGTTTTTGCGGATACCTTTGTGGAGCTCTCGCAGAATGACCCCAAGGTCGTGGCTATTACGGCTGCTATGTTGGGTGGCACCGGTCTCGATAAGGCCGCCAAGAAGTTGCCGCAGGCAGTCTTCGATGTCGGCATTTGCGAGCAGCATGCGGTTACGTTTGCCGCCGGTTTGGCCTGCCAAGGGTATCACCCAATCTGCGCTATTTATTCGACCTTTTTGCAGCGCGCCTTCGATCAGGTGCTACACGATGTCTGCATACAGAACTTACCGGTAGTTTTTGCCATGGACCGCGCTGGTGTGGTCGGGAACGACGGCGAAACGCACCAGGGCGTTTTTGATATCGCTTACCTAAAGACTATTCCGAATATCGTTATTATGTCTCCCAAGGACGAGAACGAACTTCGGCACATGCTTTACACCGCCACCAAAGTGAATGGGCCCGTGGCTGTACGGTACCCGCGCGGGAACGGCGAGGGCGTGGCTATGGATTCGGAGTTCAAGCAATTAAGAATTGGAGAAGCCGAAGTGGTAAAGCGCGGCAAAGATATTTTAGTTGTAGCTCTTGGGCCTATCATCAGCAACGCCCTAAAGGCCGCCGAGAAGCTCCAAACGCTTTATGGGCTTAGCACTACAGTCATTAACGCGCGTTTTGCAAAGCCGCTCGATCAAGCGCTCCTTACAGCCGAACTTTCGAAGTATGACTTGGTTTGCTCACTAGAAGACCACGCCGTAAACGGCGGCTTCGGTGCCGCCATCGTGGAGCTAGTAAACGATTGCGCCATCCAACTTAAAGCACCGATCTTACGATTTGGCGTGCAAGACAGTTTCGTTCCCCATGCAAGCCAAGCAGAACAGCACGCACAGCATGGCTACGATGTGGCAGGGATAGTCAGTGCCGTTGCGAAACATTTTGAGGGGCATTGTAAGGGTCTGGGACTTCAAGCGGTTGGGTAGTGCGGCCGGGCCAGGCGTTCGGTTCATGCCAAAAGTTCAGAGAAGCCAATTTTAGAATGCTCTCGCCTAAAATAAGATTGGCTTTAGAATTCTCCAATGAACCGCTATCTTACTGAATTTATTGCCAAAGATCTTGGGCGAAAATATGTGCTTTTTGCGATCCGCGGCCCGTTAGCAATACGGCGAATGCGTACTCGGTATGTCACTTGAGAATGTGGATCCAGCATAACTGTTATGCGTTTTCAATTTGTTGAAGTTAGGGATCAATATGAGCAAATTTGTTGATGTCGTGAAAAATCTCGCAGCGCGAGGGATTGCAAGTACTGCAAAGGCTGCAATTAACAACCTCGATTTTTTGCCCCGCGATACGCTGAGTTCTTGGTTGCGGCGTGAATCTCTCACCGATAGCCCCGCTAGCGGTGCTTACGGGTTGCTTGCTGAACAGATCGAAGGTCCCCAGGGCGACCGGGTAAAGGGCCCGGAGCTACAAGAAGCTCTGAAAGCAGTAGGCCGAAAGCTTCGAAGTGGCCTAACGGGGCTTGCATCTAACACAGATGGAGACCCGGCCAGCATTAATGAAGCCCTGGCGAACTTCGAACCGCTACTCAGCCGCCAAGCGCAGATCCTAGATGAAACTTTGAGGGAAATCGATACAATGACGCCAAAGCGTTATCTCAGCATTCTTGGCGTACCTAATTATTTTCAGGAAATTCAATTGGGTCTAACAAGCCTTGAAGCCGAGACATCCATCAGCCCATCAGAGAGGGTAAAACGCCTTCTTGAATTAATGATGCTGGCCGCAGATTTAATCGAAAGATTACCGGATCGAAGCACCACCCTCGACCGTTTTCAGAGGGAGGCTCTTCGTCTCAAGACACATCAAGTTTCTGAAAGAATGAAAGAAACAGCAACCACGATGCGGGAGCTCCGGGAAAAATTCGAACTGCTGAATCGCCTCTCAGCCATAGTAAATCCTGAGGAGAACATCGCCGCGCGA
The DNA here is from genome assembly GCA_964631745.1 of uncultured Bdellovibrionales bacterium. Lineage (GTDB taxonomy): Bacteria > Bdellovibrionota_C > UBA2361 > UBA2361 > JBGSMV01 > CAZVWV01. The sequence goes on along the minus strand of CAZVWV010000129.1, from coordinate 3,148 downwards.
ATCGAGATGCTTGAAATTGAACGTGGATTGATTGACACTCTTCCCCGCCGCATGCGGCGTGAAGTGCATAAGGCCCGATTGGAAGGGAGTCTGCTTGCCGATGACACATGCAAAACATTAGTCAAGGGAATCGTATCTTTTTCAACCGATATAACGGAATTTTGTATAGATACTGGTATGGAGGAAAACCAGCTAGTACGTCTTTGTGCTGACAAGCGAGACAGGAGTCTTCCGATTTTTCACATGAACCAATTATACTCCAGCGGGCCCATGTGTGTTTTGGTAAGCCATCGTGGAGCGAATATAGAGGTGGCCTTAGCTACGCCCTTTGGTCGCTTTGATTGCTACCAAGGCAGCTACTCGCAAGGTTTCACTGCCTTGGTTGAAGCTCTACGTTCCAAACTAGACCTCATTGTCTGCCCCAACGGCCCCAAAGAGGCCCTTCCATTTTTTGAAAATTCTGTATGCCTAAAACGACGCACTGATCCAGGCAATCCGATCGAGCGAAAGCCCGAAGAGACAATCGCTTCAGAAATATTAAGACCGCTTTGGAAGAAGGCTATTAAGCAGCGCTAGCGACCAGCGCGCATTCATCTCAGAGACCATGCGCAACTACGGCCATTGCTTCCTCGTGAGTATATGTGGCTAATAATAACTCTTATCCCGTGTTAAGAGTAAGTGCACACTGTTCTTATGAGAAACACAACTATTTCATTGGACGAAACCACTCTGGAACTTGGTAAGAAGGCTGCCACGACCATGGGATTATCTCTCAACGCCTATATTAAGCAGTTGCTGGAGAACTCACTACAAAACCACCCCAGCAAAGTCGTGCGTGAGCTGGTCGCGCTAAGCGAAAAGCTTGAGGGTCAATCAAAGAATAAAAAATGGTCTAGGGACAAGATCTATGAAAGATAGGATCTTCGTCGACAGTAACATATTTTTCTATACAGTTGATCGCAGCGACGAAGAGAAACAGAAGAAAGCGCGTCGTTTCTTTGCTGAGTAACGGAGAGCAGGCGAAGATTCTCATCTCAACCCAGGTTCTGTATGAGGTATCTGCAGCAGCCAACCGAAAGTTAAGAATTGCCCCGCTTTCCGTCAAGAGCTACCACTCTCAGTTCCCCCGCACCCAAGGCCCTGCTTGTGGCCGTGACTGGAAGTACGCATCTACTTGAGTAGTATTTAGGGATTCTGTAGAATGCGGCTGGTTCGTAAGAAGTTTGGAGTGGTTGTGGCAATTGACAGTAATTCTAATTCTTTAAAAGTAATCTCACCGGCCGATACAGATTCTTTTGATGAGACACGTGACTATAAGGCAGTCGTGGAGGCGGAGCTTCAATCCCTTTTGCGGGATCCACGGGTGCCGGAAAGTTTCAAGTCGATCTTGATTCAGCAATATCCTGAGTTGTTCACGTTTTGATTTAGCCAAACGGTGTCTGGAGTATGAAGTTAGAAGGAGCCAAACCATTTGCGGAAACGCTTGAACAAGCCTTTGGGGATTTAGCGCACCGGGCCCTGCGCTTACAATGGGCGACCAAGCAAGGGCTACTGACTCCCGATCAATTGAACCGCGCTTGGCGTGGGTTGCATGACGAGATAGAGAGCATTCGCAAGCAGTTACCAGCACAAGAGAAACCGCCCCATTGCAGCGCCAAGGTAGATCCTAGAGAGCAGGTCCGGCGTCGCATGCGCAAAATGAAATGGCCCGCCCACGTGACTGAAACTCATTTACATCTTGGAGCGGCTCTTTGGCTAGGATCTTTGAGAGCGCTTTCTGTCTTAGGTGGGGTAAGGGCGATCGGCCCTAACGCGCAGGAATTCGCGAAAAGCTTTCACTTAGATCCTAGTAAAATTGGCAACCTAGCTCAGTATCTTAACCATCAGGCAGAAAACCTCAACACGGTCCGCGGAAGTTACGAACGAGCTGAACTTGTGCAGTCAGGCCCCGTCCAGCTAGGCAACAGTATTTCTTTAGCGCTTGATCAGATCTTCAGTTACGGTGGGTGCCTCTTGGAACAAGAGGGCCAAGATGCCGAACCGATTTATCGAGTAAATCGCATTGAACTGCGCTTCAACCCCTTGAAACGCACCGCCGCAACAAATATGACTGACGGCCGCATTGAAGGGTTTTACGATGTTGATAAGATCATGGTCGCAGCTAATGGAGCGATCCAGTTGGGGCAGATCACCGCCGAAAATCAGATACAAGCGGGGCTGATCTTATGCTTTGGTAGAGAACTCCCACATAAGACAAACATGATACTTGCAGAAAAGGCAGAAAGTTGGCGCCAGCAACATCCACATCTTATCGGAATCGATTTGGCAGGCCCCGAGGCTGCCAACCCATTGAGCACCCCAGAGAGCTTGGAGCAAGCTAAAGAGCTCTTTGATTTGGCAGGAGCTAATCTTGGACGGACTGTGCACGTGGGGGAGAGCACGCACGTTGATATTGAAACTTTTATAAAAACCATCGAAGCTCTAAATCCCCATCGCGTCGCGCATCCTATTGCAGCATATAGAGCTTGGGCGGATTCCGGGGACGACCGCGGCCTGAAGCTTATGCATGAAAGAGAAATTACTGCTGAGCTTTGTTTTATTTCAAACCTAACTACCAAGGCCGTACCATCTCCTGATTTCTTCAAAGAGATGCTCCGGACTTTTGATAAGTTTGAAATCGGCTATACCTTTGGCACCGATGCGCCTGGATTACAACGACGCACCCACGCCGAGGAACTGGCGCTTCTCTTGTTAACCGAGGCCGCTTCTGAGGAGCAAATCCTACGTTCGATTGAAGTTGGAAATAGAGCCAGTTTTTTGCCAGAGAAAATCGAATAGCCTAAGAGGTAGAAAGAACTACCACGTAGCAACCAATCCAATCTACAAATTTTCGATCACGTATTTGCTCAATATCCCCGGGCGAAGCAGGGATATTAAGTAGCGCCGACGAGTCGTCCAATGCCACTTAGCCAACCGACTTAAGTATCCGATTTTAACCTCGATTTTTCGAAGCCTTCTCGAATTTGCGCGGTAGCAAGATGGTGAGAAAGGCTTGCTCCGCTGCGAAGAAATTGGGAACGCAGTAGGTAAACCTGTGGGGAGATATCCGGGAGCGCTGAGCTCCAGCTCGGCCAGATACTGCAAAGCA
>CAZVWV010000128.1:0-10897 GCA_964631745.1 uncultured Bdellovibrionales bacterium | reverse complement strand
GTTTTTTCCTTTGGTAATGTGCCATTGTGAGCGCTTCGCGAACAATGATTAGCACGCGTAAGGTAATAATCAAAAACGCGATTCGATGAGCGTTTTTTCCTAATCAGGGGTTCGATTCCCTCCGGGCGTGCTTTATTCACTAATACATCGCAAACCATAAATCACCCCCAACCTACGGATGTAATCAGTAGGACGTGTGCCATTGTGAGCGCTTCGCGAACAATGATTAGCACACGTAAGGTCATAATCAAAAACGCGATTCGATGAGCGTTTTTTCCTTTGGTAATGTGCCATTGTGAGCGCTTCGCGAACAATGATTAGCACGCGTAAGGTAATAATCAAAAACGCGATTCGATGAGCGTTTTTTCCTAATCAGGGGTTCGATTCCCTCCGGGCGTGCTCTGATTAGTAATGCAGCTGCCGAATATACATTCCGGTTCAATTAATCAAGTGATAGATTAATCGACCTTAGACCAGCCGGTGTGGCTGGGGCAAGGATAAGAAGCGGGTTTATAAGGAGAGCGAGATGGTAAAGCGGACTGGACTGACTAAAAAAAACAAGCCGGCATGTGGTTTGTGCGGGAAGTCAAAGAAGCTGGTTCAATCCGAATGTTGCGGCAAGTGGATATGTGACGACCACGACAAGTATGTTCTTTTCTCTTACTCAAGAAAAAGTTGCGCCCGTAACCACAGCAGGTTTACCCTGTGTGGGTTTCACTTCAATGAAGGCCACAAAGGAGACTGGAAAGATTGCCCGAAATGCCGCAAGGCTTTTGAGACCGAAATGTATGTCTGGTATGGTACAAACGAGTACAATTTTGAGAAGCTTCCAGATCCACCATCCTTTAAACCCACCAAATGTCGCGATTGTGGGATCGTTATCAACCTTGGAAGTGACGGCTACATGCGTGGCAGCGAGGGATACAGGTGCGAAAAGTGTGGGCGCAAAGCTATGCATGTCTGATCAGCGAGATGAGGTGAGAGCTGCGATAAAATATTTGCCCGACGCCTTATGTTCATACTGGCATTGCCGTTTGGGGCGTGCCCACCACCAGCTCGCACTTGGTGCTGCCTATCGGCCTAAAAATTAGTGCCAGCTTGTGGCACCGGCCGACGGGTCGTCGGCGCTACTAAATATTCGTGCTCCACCCTTGCAATTGCTTTTTGCCCGGAGTTTTTGCGCGGATCCCGAAATCTGCGCGTCACGGGAAGTTGGCTGGGATTTCTCAGGCTAGCTACGAGAAAAGAAAACAAGTTATAATCCTCCTCGTTCTTGGAGATATAAGCTATGAACACCGTAACACTTTTTGGCGCTGGGAAAATTGGTGATGCCATCACGGGTCTACTCAGCATGTCGGGCCGCTATGCGGTGCGAGTTTGTGATGTAAACGAGAAGCGTGCGCAAGAGATGGCTGCGTCGTGGAAAAACGCTGAGGGATTTAAACTAGATCTGGATGATAAGGCTTACACAAAGAAGTTGCTGCAGGGCTCGCAAGCAGTACTTAGCGCCCTGCCCTTCTACTGCAATCCTGCCGTCGCAGAGTTTGCGGCTTCGGAAAAGGTGCATTACTTGGATCTGACTGAGGACGTCGCCACTACCGACAAGGTTGCCGAAGTTGCAGCCGATAGCAATTGTTGTTTTATGCCGCAGTGCGGGTTGGCGCCTGGGTTTGTTAGCGTGGCCGCTATGCAGCTCGCCCGATCTTTTGACAAGGTCGAGACCATCAAGATGCGGGTCGGCGCGCTGCCGATCTATCCGAGCAATCAGCTTAAATATAATTTGACTTGGTCGACTGAGGGTCTCATAAACGAATATATAAATCCTTGCGAAGTTATATTCCGCGGCAAACGCACTAGCGCCTTTGCGCTAGAAGGCTACGAGCGTTTTTCACTAAACGGCGCTGAATATGAGGCCTTTAACACCTCCGGTGGGCTCGGCACCCTTTGCGACACCCTGGAAGGCACCGTGCAGAATCTTGATTACAAATCCATTCGGTATCCCGGCCATAGAGAGCTTATGACTTTTCTAATGAACGATCTGCGATTTAATGAGGACCGCACAACTCTGATCAAAGCCATGGAGCGCAGCATCCCGGCCACAGCGCAGGACAAATGCTTGATTTTTGTGGAAGTCACCGGGCAGGTTAAAGGTCGTTTGTTGCAACGCACTTACGCTAGCACGGTATACAACACAATTCTGTCAGGCAGACATTTTTCCGCTATACAGCTAACTACGGCTGCGGGCATCTGCGCCCCGCTCGATCTGTTGCTAAACGGCAAATTCAGACAGAGCTCCGGCCTGATAAAGACTGAAGAGATCTCTTTAACTGACTTTCTCGATAATGAGTTCGGGAAGTACTATCGCGATGAGATGGCGCTTAGCGGCATTGCGGCATAAAACGCTAACTGAAAATATCTTTATTAGAAAATATTTAACGTATAATGTATAAGGCCAAGGAGAGCATTACGGCTTCAAAAAACACAGACCCCAGCCCAATAAGGTAGACGCCTTCCACCCAAGAGGGATCGCCAATAACACCTCCGTTAGATTCCTGCCGATTAAAAAGCATATCTGTTCTCATAATAAATACCCCTAATATCTATTTCTTCGCCGTTTATCTTTCTCTACTTCATGGCCAATTACACCACCACCAAGGGCTCCCACTGCACCGCCCAGTACAGTGCCGCCAACCCCAGGGGCCACAGCGTTCCCCACGGCAACGCCGGTGCCGCCACCAATGACGGCACCCTTTTCGGTGTCGTTTAACTTATTCCATGTGGAGCAGCCTGAAAGCGAGATAGCTACCAATACCGAGAGGAGATGTTTGTGTCGCATAATTCCTAAATCTCTAAAAAAATCTTAATTTCCCTAATCAGCTGAATTGAAGCTTAACAAAAATAAGCGGTAGTCGTTATGATAACGCTCATAGGGAACATGGTTTGTGGCGTTGGTTTTTGCCTTTTTCGACAGTTGGCGTAAACTTAGGAGAGTAATTTCTCTGCAATGTTTAGGAGGGCTCTATGTTTAAACGAATTATCTTATTTGCCGTAGCTATTCTAGCGATTTTTTCCGTGTACGTAGCCCTGCAGCCCTCGGAGATGATGGTCTCTCGACAGATCGTTATAGCAGCGCCGGCCGAGGTAATTTTCCCGTATATAAATAATTCAAAGAAGGCCAATGAGTGGATGCCTTGGAAGGATTCCGATCCTGAAGTGCGGATGACATACTCCGGTCCGGAGGAAGGCGTCGGTTCTCGATCCAGCTGGGACAGCAAAGGCCAGATGGGAACAGGCGAAGCGCTTGTGGTCCAGAGCGTCACGAATCAAGTCGTAAAAACTCAGCTCAGCTACACTAAGCCCTTTCAGATGTCACAACTGGCAGAGATCTCCCTCTCTCCAGTTGATATAGGAACCATAGTGAGCTGGAGCGTAAGCGGACACAAAGGATATTTCTTCCGGCTGATTGGCGTCTTCGTAAATTGCGATGAAATGATCGGCGGGGAGTTTGAGAAGGGGCTGTCGAAACTTAAAGGTCTGGTTGAGGGTCGGGCGGGGTAAGGCTGAGTCCATGCGGGACCACCGGCAACACTACCGGCAAAAAAACCGGCAATAATTGATTGCCGGAACGTTATAAACACCTTAAACTAATCAGTAAAATGATTGCTTCAAAGCGGCAATTTGTTTAATAACTGTTTAGATACATGGACCGAATTGAAAATCCCTCACTCATGGAACCTCTGCTACCTCCCGATGGCGAACGGTAACTGGAGGATCTAGCCTTTGACCTCCTCTCAAAGGCCTCAAAGCTTGCGGGCATGCTGCACCTCTGGTCAGTCGCGCGCGGACTGGCACGTAATGTCCACGAATACAAACAACGCTTGGCGGCCGCGGATGAGTGGCGACGAGGAGATCTTGATGGGCGAGGCAACCTGACTCAAGCGGGCCTCGTAAATTTCTGCGCTTTTTTCTTAAAAGTCTGCATTGACCAGGTCGAGTTTATGGGATCTCTGCTTGAACCGGCAGGGCTAGTGGAGCGCATACGAAAATTTTGCGAAAACGAAATAAGCGCCAAGAAGCTGCCTCGCGGAACTTTCACGGTCTTACGCGAACTCATTCTTGCCGGGAAACTTGAGCGCGGCAAAGTTGCTGACGTAACAGGATACCAAGAGCGCCAAAGCCGCTCGATAGTGCAAGCGCTAATTAAACGGGAATTACTTGTTTCCGCCTCCCCTCGTGCTCCGCTCAAGCTCGCGATCCCGCACGCCGTGGTTGAAGATTGGTTTCCGAGGCTGTACCCGCCGGATATGCATGCCGTGCAAAATATATCTAAATGAAACAGGAAAACATTAGAACCACTGTTGATATTCTGCACTCGCAACATGCTCGATTACTCCAGATTGCCTCGTCAGATTGCCTCGTCGCGCGGTCTTAACGGAATCTCACCGGTTATTCAGGACGCGATCGAATATTACCTCGCCTACCACAGCGAATCTGAAGAAGCGCTGCTTGTAGAGCGCGCGCTCGAGATGAAAGGTTGCGTTTCTGATGAGGAAGGCAGCAGCCTTCATAATGCATCTTCGGAGCTCCGAGCTAGGTGGCGGTAATTTTGGCAGACACCGATATTTTTATAGATTATTTACGTGGAGCTCGACGCTCCGAAGCTACTCCCTACTTCATCGACTCCAGCATGGTCTTCACACGTGACTCAAGTAGCTCCATGCGGGTTCTTGCAATCCCTGAATTGGCTACTAGCCAAGACGAGTTTGTAAAGGCCGTGGGAGCTATGTCTTTACGATACTGTTCTAAGTAGGGTTTGATCTTTGCAAAGAAGAATAATCCCTCGCCGCAGTTCTCGGCGAAGAAATCCGCGTTGACGACTCCGTGACGCGCGAAGCTGTAAGCCATCTCCCAATAGGTCGATACCTGACGCCAGGCGGCGTTCATGGGGTGCTTGATATCTGAAGCTACCGCCAAAAACTCATCGTAGTTTTTGGGCCAGAATTTGGCGTTAATACTGTTACGCGATTCGCGCATAACTGTTTCGCGGCGTAAGTCGTAAAGTTTAAGTACGAGTTCGGCATCATGGTGATCTGGTTTGTCTTTCATACGGTATATGGCTCCTCCTAAGATTTATGAACTGCGAGTGTAACATTATGGCAGAGCGAGAAACAAGCGCTGCGAGATGGGGCGAGGAAGGACAGCGGCTGGCGAGTGTTGAATAGGGCGATATAAAGCAGTTATAATGCCAGGCACTCACACTCTTTTTTACTTGGTCTGGCAATTTGTTTAGCGCGGACTTGGGCAGTAAAAGAGTGCCGCTCTTTAATAATTTTTGTTTGAGGTATATCCCCCTTCCGTCGTGGCCGGAATGTTCGCGATGGCAGAATGTGCGTGGAGGTTGCGTGGCGGCTAGGATGGAAGGGGGTTGTAGTTTTGAAGGTTTGATCGCGGTTACGCAAGATTCTAACTAACCAGGCGTGGCCTGGAGAAGGAGTCGGAGATGTTTGCGAATTTTTTGCGGAAGATGCTGCCCGTGGGAATTGGATTGGCGGTGGTGGCCTGGATTGCTGCCGGGATGTTTCTAAAAGGGAGAAATTTCGAGATCTCCCAATTCACGACGCTCAGGTATCAGATCCAGGCGGCTGGGTCTGTGGATGCGTTCGAGGTGTTGCTGGGCAACTACCACGACGCTGTTTCGAAAACGAAACTTGTCAGCGTTGAAAATAAGTACGCTGTTGGGGAATTACGTTTGAAAGTGCTTGGCGTGCAGGAATTCCTCCGAAACAACAATGAGGGATCCCCGAGAAAGCATGATGTGGAGGAATTGGTCCTATCCTCCCTGAAGGGGGAATTTCTTGATACTACCCTCCATTTTTTCTTACCCTACCAGTTGAGTGACGTGGTTTGGCATATGGGTAGCGTGGTGGCCCTAGGTTACGTCTTGGCGGCATACCTACATCGGGTTCTCCGCAGAAGACAGAACAAGGAGGAGACGCAGAAGAGCCACCCAAGCCGCGCCTGTTCCTAGACCTGTTCACAATAGCTCTAACACCCGTTCCAGAAAGGAGGCCAGCATGGCCATTCACAGAAGCAAAGCGCGCTTTCGGCCGCGCGCAGATCTTATCTGCTGGGCAGCTGCTCTGCTGGGGCTTGCGCTATGCTGCTACCTGGAGAAGCTGAAAAGCGATTGGCTTTACAGCGACCAGATCCGCTGGGGCGCGGCGAGGCAGGCTTACGCGGACCTCAACGGGGCTAAAACGGTCGAGGAATTCGCGGCGAGTCTGATTCAGTACGAAAGCCTCTACGTAAAGTCGTACGAGGTTTCGCCCCACTTCCCATGGACGGAGATCGACGACGAACTTCGGTGGGTCTCGATCAGGCTCAAGTATATTCAGGCCGTCGACGAGCCGTATATCCAGACTTGGGCGCTCGCATATTTGCATACGAAATACGGGAGCATGCCGAAGCCAGTACCACTGGCGACAGTGCAATACCAGTCCTCGATTTACTCGGCAGGATTAACACTCCTAGCTGGGGTCGATGCGCTGGCTTTCCTAACGGCCCTGGCCTTGTCAGCAACGAGGCTAACCAAGCGACTCTGGCAGCGTCGAAAGCAGGTGGGGTATTACAATCCTCGCTTGGGCGCGTGAGGCAATTTAAGCAAGGGGGTACGATGAGCTGGCTCACGCCTAAGTCTCAAGGCATCCGCGCGGCGCTGTTTGTAATGGCGGCCGCCGCGTTGATTTGCATCGGCGTTCTTAGAACTAGGAATGCCTATCGACTCATAGACGAAGATGACCGGACTTGGGGGTCAACGCGCAACGCCTACTTCGACATGGCGCGCGCGCAAACTCCCAATTCACTCGAACGGGCCTACCTCGAATACCGGCGATGCTTGGAAAGTGTTGAAAGAGTTCCAACGGAGCGCTGGCAACCGATGGACTCGGTAATCGCCGAGGTTCGGCTGATAGCCTGGGATACGGAAGGTCGTCCACCAAGCCACGTTGGGGCGCTGTGGCTAAAGGAGATGCTTCCCAGTCTTCCAAAGCCAAAGAGTCAGCGCGATGTTCAACTCAACTCAGACTTCGAGGCGCCTTTTGCAGGTCTCTCGTTCTTTATGGCGGTGGTATGCATCGTGCAAGCCATTTTAGCCATGCAGCTTCGTAGTAGCCTACAGGCTCAAGATACTAACCGCCGCAAACAGACGCGGCTAAGAGAAAGGCTAGTGGATCTCTTGCGGTCTTTTCAAAAACCCACATGACCCCCCAAAAGGGGCAGCCGGTGACTCACTTTTTTTGCCTCACAAGTTAGCATGAAAGGAGGGAAGCTTGATAGACATTCACTCGACCGGCATGGGTTTCCTGCTGGGCACAGTGGGCGGATTCGTGGGCGCACTTTTGAGTTGGACGATTCGGGCGGTTTTCAGGCGCGCCATCCGCCGAAGCTCCTAGCCACGATGTCAGCTCCACCCCCCCCCCAAAAAAAAAGGAGGTTCCAAGTTCCGCCCAAAAGCCGGAGCATGCAGGTTGCGGGAAAAACTACACACCCCCAACCTCATTTCAGTATCGAAGATCCTGACACTTCTTAAGCACTGCCATGCCATCTTACTTGCTACCCTCTTTCGAACCACCGGCGGCCTGCATTCCGATCAAGCGCGCTATCAATAGGGCCAGCGTGATAAATGCCAAGAACGAAAGGTAAATTCTGCGGGGGAGTCTTTAAGTATGGAATAGTGATTTCTCCAACGGTTCTTTGCGCGGAGACGTGTGCTGCCAAAATAATTTGGGCGGGAGAGACGGAAAGCTGGAGATTAGGGTAAGGTTCAAACTGGGCGACAAAAGAACGGGAGTCTACAGCAAAAACCTAACGTGGCAACAGCCTACGTTTGGCTGTGCTGCAAAACCCCCGCGCTTGGTTGCGGTTGGCCAGGGCTTACGAGCTGGCTGCGTGGCCTAAATCAAATTGGGGCCCCGTCAAAGGGCTCTGACTTCTTTGCCCCCTCAGCAGTGTTCGGCGCTGTGTTATCAGTCCCGATCCTCATGACTCGAATCTCGAACACACCGAGCCCCAGAATATCGACTTCCCAGGTCAAAGGTTCCTCGCCTATCCCGGGGGGACAGCCCAACGCGCGCAACCCAGGGACAGTTCCACGCGGCCTCTCGCCATTTTGTAACGCCATTCCAGCACCTCCCTATTTTCGGTCTATTCACCACTCACCCAAACATTCGCCCAGAGAACGGATACCTGCTCTTCAGCTCAAGCTGCAAAGCACGTAACCATTCTCCGGTTCATCGAAAAATTATCTGGGTTAGAAAATAGATAGACGCAGATCAAGCCACAAAGCCCGACCAAACAGAAGCGCAAAACCAAAAAAACCTACCTGTGCTGACTCCCGACAAAAAATATTTAAGAAATTATTCTCGGTCCAAAGCCAACACTGAACTCTTCTACACGTTTGCAAGAGATCTGAAGATCTCTTATGAAATTACACGGGAGGATATCACAAAATAGTGCTCAATCAACTTCGCGGACAAGCACGCTCCGGGCTTGGCTCTTCGCGGGATGGAAAACCCTAATCAGGTTTCCGTTTTTCTGCATAAAAAGAGGAATCTGACGCTCACCGGTTCTCGTCGACCCCCTTTGGCGGTTAGTTTTTTCCACCCCGATTTGAGTACGAATTGGCCCCTTAATAGGGGCTCTATAGCCCCTTCAGTTCCTCGCGATCTTTGTGCCCCCGTGAGCGGATACACTGCTGTCCGGTAAGACATTGTAATTTGGGTCTTTAACCACGGAGGCCACGGGGAACACGGAGAAAATATTGAGAATTTCTCTCTCCGTGACCTCCGTGTTCTCCGTGGTTAAATTCAAATCGCGGAAACTACAAATTCCTGTTTTCCCTTTTTAAATCAAGAATTTACGGCATCACCGCCACCTTTCTACCGGACACGCATGGAGCGGATACTATTTACCCAGCGTTCCCCAACGAAATCACTACTTTACCACTTCGAGCAGCTCGCCGCTAAGGCGGCCAAACGAAAAGCTACGACTACAAAGCCATCACGTATGAGCAGCTTTGCAGCCTCTTCTTAACAGCGGCACAAGCGCCGTCATGGCGAGCCTTGCGCGTTTCCGGAACTGCCATCATAATAAGATGAGTGCACGGAGCTTCCCTGATGGTCGGAGAAGCTGCTCTATTTGTTTTGATTTTTAGATAGGATTTTTAATCATGCGTAGGTTATCAGTTTTAATGTTTGCTTTTGCCTTGCTCTGCTCCTCCGAAGTTTACGCAGCGCGGAAGGTCTCAAGCCTCGCAGCCTGCAGCCGAATTTTGACAACTAGCAACGGCTTTATATATAAAAATTCAGCGCCCCTTAGAAGTGGCGGAGTTGGTACTCCTTTAATTGGATACAGAAAAGAGCCCTCTCTTATTATGTCGAGCTATCGAGGCAGCGTAAGCCGCACGGCGCACATTTACGATAAAGCAAGCAAGAAAATCGGCTCGTGCCCTTGGGCCTCTGCTCACGATACGGCTGGCGGACGATACCGCTGCACCATGAACACAGCCGGACTTCGTAGGACAGCAGTCAAGAACACGCGCTCGCCAGAAGCTTACTTTAAGATTAATGGCAGCACATGCGTAAAGGTTGACGACGTTGGGCGTTGCTACGGAAGCTCGAAGGGGCTTTGCAATCAGCTTATAAAGTAAGCGATTAAATAATATTCGCTCACAAAACCCTGGGTGAGGCCAGAGAACGTTTGAACGGCGAAGCAATAGCTCGGCGGTCTAATGTTCGTGCTTAGCCCCGGGGTTTGGAGCGGACGCATCGAATAAAAGCGCAGACGTTACTTGATGACCGCCCTACCCCGGTAAAACCTGCACAGTTCCGTTGATTCCTTTAGCAAGCCGCTTGAAGCTCTTGTTGGAGCGGATGCGGGCTAGGCGGAAATCACTTTCGCTCGCTCGAAGCAGGGCCCGGGTCAGTTTGGATGCCCGTCGCGTTAGCTTCTTTAGATTGACCTTGGGCGAGCTAATCTGTATCAGTCCGGCGTTACTCTTCTGAAAGAGCACCATCTCGTGAAGCTGTTGCCTTAGAAGCTTCCTTACCTTCTTCTGTTTGGACTTAATCTTATTGGTGATGTGCTTCTTTACCAGCTTAACGTTGGTGCGGGCGAGTTTGGTTCTATAAGCGAACTCATCTGTAATCAGACAGTCCATGATTGAATTCTGATTCAGGTCGATATCTGCCGCGCCGCAACCGCAAACACCCGGCGCAATTTTGAGCGGGTCGGCTGGGCACAGGTCGGGCTGCTGTGGCGGCGGCGGGTCCACCGGCCCGGGGGCTGGTGTTGGGGTCGGAAGCGGCGGAATTGCGGTCTCGGTGGGTGTCGGAATGGGGGTTTCCGTAACGGTCGGGATTGGGGTGTTGGTGCTAGTAGCGGTAGCCGTCGGAGTTGGTTGAGAACCACCGCCGTCTGATCCGCCGCCGGGCAGCTCGTCACCTGGAGTTACTAAACTGAGCGCATGAGCGTTCTGTGCAACTTGAAATGTAAAGAGCAAGCCAAGCAGTACCCAATAGCGTGCGCGTGTCACTGACTGAAAAAAAGACATTTGAGAAACCCCACTTACCATGACAATCCTAATATATTCAAATATTTATGTGGCTAACAGCCAGCTAGGACATTAAAAGAGCAAGGATTGTGCCGGGTTAGGCTAGAATTTCGTTTGATTAGGTTACTTGAGCGGTAAGTAGTGCCGTTGCGGTGTAAGGGCGTAGCCACCATCTGCTCGCACTTGGTGCTGCCTATCGGCCTCAGAATTGGTGCCACTCCGGGGCACTGGCCGGCGAGTCGCCCAATGCCACTTAGCCAGGTGAGCTAAGTGATCGATTTTAATCTA
>CAZVWV010000127.1:0-10994 GCA_964631745.1 uncultured Bdellovibrionales bacterium | reverse complement strand
AGTACGGCTTGGGGCTCGAAGATTAGGGAGCGCAGGCGATTCGCCTGCCGGTGCCACGAAGTTGCACTAAATCTTAGGCCGACAGGCAGCACTAGGTGCGAGCAGGCGGTGGCTTCGCCCTCAACTGCACTGCCACTATAACCATCGGCGGACGAGTCGGCCGCGCTACGTAATATCTCGTGCTTTGCCCGGGGTTTTTGAGCAATTACAGCACGATCAACATTTCCAAAGCGCTTTTAAGCGCGCTGATCTTGCAAGACGCGCGTGCAATGCCCTACCGGCTGCGAATGACATGGCCGACTGACTTAATAACCTACGAAATAACAATCCTGGACTCTCTAATATTCTGCGGTAACGGTTCTCCAACCCCTTAACATGTTCCAGGTCTTTCTCGGCCTGATGTAAACGCTCGGTATTATGTTTAAGACTTTCCCTTTCCTCTAGCGCGCGTGTCAGTTGCGAGCGTAACTCCACAAGCTCCCGGTCCATCTCTTTTCTTAAGTTAGCAAAATTCTCGGCAGCGGCAAGTTGCTCATGCTCGCGCTGATTCCTGGTGCTTTCCAGCTCGCCCTGAACTGCTGCGTTTAAACTCTCAAGTTCCCTTATTCGCAGCTCTAACTGCCCAAGGCGTTCATGCAACAACGGCACTGCCTGATCGGGCAGCTGCAAGGCTTCAAAGATTCTGCGACGCAGCTCGTCGAAACTCAGCAGATGCATGGCACAGCCTGAGGCTTCCAACGGATGTACATTCAAATTGTCGGGGATCTCCAGAAGGCGTTTCAGTTTACAAGCTTCGGCAAGCGCGTATGGGAAACTTGGGTTACCTATCAGCAGCGCAGCTTGGGAAATAAATAACGCGAGGTCACGCAAATCATCAAACTTGAGATAGCGCCCTGGCACGCTGTGCTTGTTTGGGAGATCCCCTTCCACTCCCACAAAAAATAGCTGGTCTTCAGGTAAGTCTTTAAATAATTTTTGGTAAAAATCATTGTCAAAACGTCGATACCGTTCAGTCAGAGCCACTACTAGGTACGGTTTCTTAGCGGACGGAAAACTTGGGCTTGGATTGAAATGTGAAACATCCATCCAGGGCTCAGTTGCTTTGACCTTGATGCCAAACGGCAAGGCATGCCGAAAAATAAGATGTAGTTTTTCTTCGATCCAATTGATGCGAAAAGCGTCCAATACGTAATCTATCCCTATCTGTTTAGGATTGGCGTATTCCCAGGGCACATGAGTTTGAATCACGCTGACGCGGCAGAGACTTCCTTGCCCTACCAAAAGCTTCGCCAGCGCCATAGCCGAATCCGAGTTGATAGAGCGGGAACCAAAAGCAGGATCTGCGCAAACGTTGATAACGTAATGAGTAATGCCTAAGGCATAGGCAGTAGGAAGGGAATATATAATATCTCCCAAATTGCCGGAGTGAAGGCCGGTAATCTCAACTCGCCCAGATTTCTGAGCGCCCTCTTCAGCGAGAACGGGAAATACAGAGGCTAACTTAAGTGGCTGTGACATAGTTTAGATACCGTTAATCTATTTAAGTGGAGGCATTTCCGCAATGGGGGCGCAATAGGCCGGGTTCGAAGCGAGTTTGCCGCTATAACATGCAGCGCTCAACAAACGGCTGAAGAAGCGCCAAATACTTATCCCAAGTACGTTGCTTAAGTCCCATCAGCTCACCCGAAATTTTAGCAAGACTCTCAGGCGTTGCCTCACCTAGCCAGGTCATCGCTTCCTCATATTCCATGGTTGGAAGCAGGCCCTCAAATGGCACGGCAGCATCCACCAAGCGCTTACTCTGAACATTGACAAGCACCGCCGGCGTGCCACAAGACATCGCCGCTAAGGCTCCATGCAGGCGGGAGGCGACCAAAGCACGAATCTGCTTGGCATAGTAATCTAAATAGTCCAAGGGCTCATAACTATAAAAAATCTCTTGCCGTGCTCCTAATCGTGCAAAACTCAAAAATTCGTCGATATAGTGGGCAACGAACGAAAGATCTGAAGTCCTTGGACTACCCGTGAAGAATCTATGTTTTAGCCATTCCACATATTTCGTAGCGGTACCCTGATTTTCGACGACATCTCCCTGAATTTGAATGCCTAACTTGCATCTCGCTAATTCATCTTCTGCGCGCGCTACAAATCCTCCCGCACTTAGAAATGCCGGGCAGGGCAAGACCACTGCTTTAGCAGCTCCCAACTGTTGGTTAATCTCTTCAGCCAGGACAGGGTTTCGGCAGACGATGAGTGAATTCTCACGCGCAAACACCTCCCTTTCATGTAGGGCAAATTGAAACCCCGGACCGCATCCGCCGATACCCAAAGCCAAGAGCGGCACATCGGGAAACCTTAGAAGCTCTCTATATATTCGCTCCACAGATGGCCCGAACCATTCGGGGGTTCCAGCCAAGCAAACGGCATCGATCACATCCAGGCTGGGCTCAACTGCTGAGTTGGTCAGGAAATTTGGTTTAAAGCGCGGGTTGGCCCAACGATCCACAAATAGGTCGGGGTTCCTATTCCAAAGCACCCAGTTGATGGGCTGCGGGAGCACCGCTTCCAAAAGCCGCCTGGCCCCCCGCAAAATAAACTCATCCCCGGGGTTCCATTGACGGGAAGAGCTAATTAATATTCTTGTCATCGTTCTCCGGGCCAGCTGCAAATTGCGGCGAGTAAAGACGGCATGATTCCGATTATACCCAAATTATCGAGGACATCTCTGGGTGTTAGTACTATAGTGAAAATCACGATTTTGTCCATAAGTCATGGCCCGGTGCGCGCGCGGCAACGCTTGAACCATTTTCACATTGCTAGTATTAATACCCTAGGCCTAAATTAGAGTTATTAGTGCAAGTAAGATTGGAACTGAAGGAATGACGAACCCAAACCCAAGTATTTATCTCTGGTACCATCGCAAGGCACCGATTATACAGAACAATTACCTAAAACCGGTGCAAGTGGGCGCCGCGTTAGCCCAAACGAACCTTGCTTTAATCCCCGACAATACCGGGGCTTCAAATCAAATTTCGCACAAGAATAAGACCTATGCTGAACTAACCGGTCTGTACTGGGCCTGGAAGAACGATCAAGCATCATCCCATATCGGCTCATTTCATTATCGCAGGTTGTTGGCCCTGGCATCCATCCCATATCCACCGAATGAACATAATACGGTCTCGCTACCGTTTTTTCTAATTGATAATTTAGGTCATTACGGACTCGATCAGCGTTCTATCGAAGAGGCTTGCAAGAAGTACGATTTAATTATTCCGCTAGCCACCGATGTGCGGGCTGAGGGCGCCAAATCAATTCGTGACCAGTTTCACAAGCACCATACTCTCAAATGGTTCGATCTCACCCTAAATATAGCTGCGAAATTGTATCCACAGTATAAAGATGATATTCGGGAGTTCCCCGATCAGGTTGACACATATTTTTTCAATATGCTGATCGCTCGTCGGGATATTTTCGATGAAGCCTGCACATTTCTATTTTCAATCCTTGAGGCGCTTGAAAACGAAGTGCAACCAGAACAGATCTTACCCAAAGATCAACGGCTTTACGGCTTCATGGGAGAGCGCATCTTAAGCCTTTTCTTTAAGATCGTTAGCAAGCACCGCCCTGAGATACGCATCGAGCATGTTCCCTGCATTAATAATCCCGAGGACAAGCTTATCCGACCGATATCTACAACTAACGTCACGCCCGACACGCATTCGGAATGCCCATCGCGCGCTTCGTTGACCGCCGACGTTGAAAAACCGGTCGTGCCAATAGTTCTAGCTGCCGACGACGGATATGCCCCTATGCTGGGCATCACCATCAATTCCATAATCACGCGCACCACCCAGAATTTCCACTACGATATAATTGTGCTTGATTCGGGACTAAGTCCCCGCCGAACGGCCCAAATTTCCGCTCTTGTCCAAAACCGACCTAATATAGCTATTCGATTCGTGACACTCCCCAACTTTTCCCTCGGTAACGCGCAGTTCTATCGAGCACAGTGGTCGTTTGCAACTTACAACCGCTTGCTCCTAGCCGAGATCCTCCCCTACGACAAAATTGTATACCTAGACTGCGACCTAGTAGTGCAAGACGATATCGCCAAACTATTTAAGGTCGAGATGGGCGACAAATGGTTGGCTGGCGTTCCAGACTTCTTTGTGACCGCGGAGTTTCGCAAGGGAGACGAGCACGATCTAGGCGGCTATCGCTCCAATTTGCGTAAGTATTATCGCGATCTCTTGGAGCAAGAACCCGCAAGCGACGAAACTTTTTATCAAGCCGGCGTCTTGCTCTTTAATTTAAAGGCGCTGCGCGCTTCAAACGCCACCAAACAGTTCTTGGAGGTCTTTTACAAAAAAAATCCGCAGTTCGGAGTGGATCAAGATATTCTGAACACCGTCTGTTACAAAAAGATCTTTCCTTTAAATTACCGCTGGAATGTGGTGAATCACGCCGATAATTATTTGAATTCAGTCGCCGACCAGCTGAGCGCTGCCGAACTACAACAGATAAAGGCCGCACGCGAGGATATAGGCTGCTTACACTTCACCGGGGCCTGGCTGGCAAAGCCTTTTAATTCACTGGTTGATTTCACCGCCTATTCTGAAGTTTTTTGGCAAGAAGCCAGGCAAACCCCCTGGTACGAGGAATGTCTTTCGCGAGCCGTGACTTATGACTTAAATCGCGTATCGGGCGCCCTGGGGGGCCACTTTGTGCATGAGATGAACCGCATAGGCGAGCTTTCCCTGCGACGTACGGTCAAACGCAAACTTGGCGCAGTTTTGCATAGATGCAATCGACTTTTGCCGCAATCTATACGCGAGCGGCTAAAAGGCGTGCCACAACTCTATTCCATATACAGGCGCGTGGGCGCTCGTTTGCACTAGGTTAGCCCCAATTTGAGTAGCGTTTAGCGCTTTGATATAATCCTAAAAAGAGCAGTTGATTCTACTACTGTTAGACTGCTCTTTCTAGGATAATCTGCTATGCGCAATCTAATCTTCATGCTTCTTTTCGTTGCTGTCTCCGCCTCGGCGGAGGTTCGTTACCGCGCACCGGGGGATCATTACTCGGACCCGCGCTATATGGCTGGGGGTTCGCGTGGCGTAGTCAAGCGATTCTTTAACGGTTCAGGGCGTGACCTCTATGGAGTTGAGAATCGCCATAACGAGAATTGGCGTATCAGCGGTGTGCGGCGCCAGGACTTCCAAAATTCATTATATTTCACGGGCAACAATGTAGCGGGCCGCCTGATCTTTAGGCGACGCGACGCGATTGGCAGCGGACGTAGAATTTTCGGGTTTGAGCCCATTCGACATTAATCACTCAGTTCCACTTCAGACAAAATCACAGAAGCACCGTAGTTGTTAAAAACTCTCGGGCGAAGCACGAAATATTATGGAGCGCCGACGATTCGTCGGCCGGTGGTCATAACGGCACTGCTCGTTAGGGCGGCAGCCACCACCCCGCTCGCACTGATTGCTGCCTGTCGGCCTAACACGCAGTGCCGCTTCGCGACATCGGCCGACGAGTCGTCGGCGCTCCGAATATTCTTACGATGCGCCGCGTTTGCCATTTACCCGGTGGTTTTGAACGGCTACGAAGAAATATTCGACAAGACTCGCAACACCTTCTCCGCCAAAGGTTTGGGCATTCTGCCCGCACGCGCTACATCCTCCGCCGAAGCCTTGGCGATGGCCTCGACGCTACCAAATTCTTTCAGCAATCTGCGTCTCCGTTCGGGCCCTAAGCCCAAGATATCGTCAAGCTTCGATTTAAAGACACGTTTGCTGCGCGTGTTGCGGTGAAAGCCGATTACAAATCTGTGCGCTTCGTCACGCACGCGCTGCACGAATTTTGTGACCTCCGATTCTTCTTTAAGCTCGACCGGGAGTTCATTGCCTTCGATATAAATTCGTTCAGGGATTTTTGAAATCTCCTTAGCGGAGGGCGCTGAGAGGGTGCGCATCTTCGCCAACGAAACTATCTCAAGCTGCACCCCCACTTGATCACGGGCCTCCAGCGCTTTGGCCAACTGCCCGGGGCCGCCATCGATAATCAATAGATCAGGCATGTCCCCGTTTTCCTTACCTGCCTTTAACCTGCGCGTCACAACTTCATGCATGGCGGCAAAATCGTCCGGCTTATCCTGAAAGGATATCTTAAACTTCCGGTAGGAGGCTTTATCCGGCTGGCCATCATAAAAAGCTACGATCGCTCCTACGATATCTGAGCCTTGAAAATTAGAGATATCCGCACACTCAATTTTGCGAGGCACCTGCTTAAGCTTGAATTGACGCGCCAGGGCTTGAGAAACCTCAAGGTATTTGGCCTCGGAATTAAAGCGGCTAGTGAAATGTTCCTGGGCGTTTAATTCGGCTAGCTTTACCAAACGGTGCTTGATGCCGCGCTCGGGCACAATAAACTCAGTTTGCGTTTGATCTTCTCTTGAGATCGCCGCTTGAATAAGCGAGAGATTTTGAAGTTCAAATGGGATCACGATCTCCTCGGGAAGCTCTCGCCCAACAACATAAAACTGGCCTAGCACAGATTCTAAAATTTCCTCGTCCGGCACACTCACATCGGTGAAAGCGTAGCTGATCGAGTCGGAAATGCGCCCAAGGCGCACAATCAAGATCGACACCGCCACCAGTCCCTCAACCCGATAGAGGCCAAAGACATCCCGGCTCTCGGCCCGTGAAGAAATAAATTTCTGCCCCTTAGCGAAAGACTCTAAGACCAACAGCCGGTCGCGAAAGAGGGCCGCTTCCTCAAATCTTAATTCCGTAGAGGCCGCTTCCATACGTTTCTCGTACTCAGTTCTTAGGTTGTCAGTTCTCCCTTCTAAAATGGAGATAGCCTGCTTGACCCAGCTTCTATACTCCGTGTTATTGACCTCCAAACAACACGGCCCGGCGCAGCGCTTAATCTGATACTCAAGACACGGCCGCTGACGGTTGTAAAAAACCGTATCGGTGCAGGTCCTAAGAGGCACCACCCGTTTAATGATATCCAACAAGTTATAAAGTTCGTAAGTGAATGCGTAGGGACCGAAGTAACGCGCGCCGTCTGTTTGAACTTTCCGAACCAGCTCAAGCCGCGGCCATTCCGATTCCGAATCAATTCTCACATTCAAATACGACTTATCGTCTTTGAGGCGGATGTTGTAGCGCGGCTTATACTTGTTAATTAGATCGCGCTCAAGCACAAAAGCTTGGTGCTCCCCCTCTGTCACAATTTTCTCAATCGAAACGATGCGCTTTAAAAGGAACTCAATCTGCGAGCGCCCATCCCCACCGGCGAAATAAGTTCTGACCCGCGCCCTAAGATCTTTGGCCTTGCCGACGTAAATTACCTCTCCGCCCCCATCGCGCATAAGATACACGCCTGGCTTCTTGGGGAAAGTTGCAACGATATTCCTAAGCTCTTCTGACATCGATGGCTAAACCTTCAGCAGCTCATTTTGCAGTTTGATTAGCGTGTCTCTAAGACGCGCAGCGTGTTCAAAGTTCTTTTCTTTGGCGGCCAGTAACATTTCACTCTTAAGATCCGCGATAAGCTTGGCCTGCCCGGCTTCATCCTTGGGAACTTCTACCGGGATTACCCCCAGGTTCACTTCAGAGTAGGCCTCGATGTCAGGCGAGAGCGAGGGCTCAATCGAGCGCCGCGCCGAGGTCGGCACGATGCCGTGCGCTTTGTTAAACTCAGCTTGAATCTTTCGGCGTCGATTAGTTTCACCCACTGCTTCCTTAATCGAATTGGTCTCTTTATCGGCGTAAAGAATCACGCGTCCCCGAATATTTCTAGCGGCACGCCCCATGGTTTGAATCAGAGACCTAGTGGAGCGCAAAAAACCCTCTTTGTCTGCATCCAGGATAGCCACCAAGCTGACCTCAACCAGATCAAGCCCCTCGCGCAGCAAATTGATGCCAATCAGCACATCAAAATCCCCGCGCCTGAGCCCGCGTAAGATCTCGACCCGATCGATGGCGTTTATATCTGAATGCAAATACTTGGCCTTAATACCAAGCTCACGCAGGTAATCGGCGAGATCCTCGGACATGCGTTTTGTTAACGTGGTTACCAAGACGCGCTCGCCGTCCGCCACCGTGCGCTTAATCTCGTTTAGCAGGTCATCGACCTGATTAACGGCCGGTCTGATTGTGACCTCGGGATCTAACAAGCCCGTGGGCCGATTAACCTGTTCGACGATGTAAGGCTGACTGCGATCAATTTCATAATCGCCAGGCGTTGCCGAAACAAAAATGGTCTGCCCCATGCGGGCCCAGAACTCATCTTGATTTAGGGGTCTGTTATCAAGCGCGGACGGCAAACGGAAGCCGAAGTTTACCAGCGTTTCCTTGCGCGAGCGGTCGCCGCGATACATACCGGCTAGTTGCGATACGGTTACGTGACTCTCATCTATAACCAACAATAAATCTTTCGGGAAATAATCTATTAGCGTGGTCGATGGCTCCCCGGCTTTGCGCCCTGCGATGTGGCGGCTGTAGTTTTCAATACCGGAACAGAATCCGATCTCCGAAAGCAGCTCTAAATCATAAAGAGTGCGTTGCTTAAGCCGCTCTGCTTCAAGCACTTTTCCTTCGTTTCTAAGTTTTGGAAGCCAGGCGTCTAGCTCTGCTCTAATAGTTCCTATGGCCTTGTCGACGCGCTCGCGTCCGGTCACAAAGTGGCTAATCGGATAAATGGTCGCGCGTTCCAATTTTCTATAGGTGGCCCCGCTAATTGAATCGATCTCACGAATCTCTTCGACTTCGTCCCCAAAAAAAACATACCGTATGGCTTTTGAATCTTGATCGGACGGGAAAACGTCGATTACCTCGCCTCTGACCCTGAAGTTGCCACGCACGAAATCAACTTCACTGCGCTTGTACTGCATCTGCACAAGTTTACGCAGCACTTCCTCGCGCGCAATGACTTGGCCCTTTTCCACAAATAGCATCATATTGAAGTAATCTTCCGGCGCGCCCAACCCGTAAATACAGCTTACGCTGGCCACTATAATGGTATCAGTGCCTTCTAAGACCGCGCGCGTGGCGGCGTGCCGTAATTTGTCGATCTCTTCGTTTATGGCAGCGTCTTTCTCAATATAAGTATCAGTAGAGGGCACGTAAGCTTCGGGTTGGTAGTAGTCGTAGTAACTCACAAAGTACCGTACCCGGTTTTCCGGGAAAAATTCGCGAAACTCGCCATATAACTGGGCAGCCAAGGTTTTATTGGGAGCAATTACGAGAGTTGGGCGCTGAAGCTTCTGAATTACGTTGGCGATGGTGAAGGTTTTACCGGACCCGGTAATTCCGAGCAGAGTCTGATAACGCGCGCCGGCGTTAAGGTTGGTGATAAGCTTCTCAATAGCTTGAGGCTGATCGCCACGCGGCTCAAAGGCCGAACGTAGCTGAAAGTTGACTCTTTCGGGGGGTGGAAGCGGCATAGTGGCAGTATACTCCGTTTGCGGGATATACTGCCACTGCACTCTACCTCAGCATAAGGGCCTAAGCCTCTAATGAGGGCGTTTCTTAGCTTCGGTCTCTTTGATGCGTTCACGTGCCAATTCTAGCGCTACCACTTCGGGGAACTTCCCGCGCTTCTCAGATTGCTCCAGAATGCGATGAATGGTGTTGTAAATATTCTTGACCTTATCTGACACCCAAGCTTCGGTCCAGCCGCCAGGTATGTATTCCGCCCCGACAGAAATCACGCCACCGGCGTTAATCACAAAATCCGGGCAGTACATGATCTTCTTAGCTGTAATCTGGTCGTACATCATAGGTCCAAGTAGCTGATTATTTGCTGCGCCGGCTATGATCTTGCACTTCAGGCGCTGAATCGTGTTGGGGTTCACGGTCTGGCCGATGGCGCAAGGCGAGTATATATCGCAGTCGACATCGTAAAGGGCTTGAGCCTCGACGGCCTCAACACCGAAATCACTCTTGGCGCGAGCTATAAAGGCCGAGTTCACATCGGCAATAGTAACCTTGGCACCGGCTTCCTTTAAGATCTTGAGCAGGTACATTCCCACGTGACCCACGCCCTCAAGCGCGACGTGCCTGCCCTTTAGATCTTTCGAGCCAAAGGTTTTTTCGCAGGCAGCCTGCATGGAGTTAAATACTCCGCGCGCCGTCCAGGGGGAAGGATCGCCTGAGCCGCCCTTATCCTGGGCAAAACCGGCCGCAAATTTCGTAATGGTACGCATCACCATAACGTCTTCAACGCTTGTGCCCATATCTTCGGCTGTGATGTAGCGCCCGTTCAGATGGTTCAGACACTCACCGAACTGCTCAAATAGCTGCTTCCTGCCCTCTTTCATGGCCGGGTCGGCGATAATGCATGATTTACCGCCACCAAGATCTAATCCAGCGATAGCGCTCTTATAAGTCATCCCCTCTGAGAGCCGCAAACAATCATCAAGCGCCTGGGTCTCGTTCTGATAGACACGCATGCGGCAACCGCCAAGTGCGGGTCCAAGCACTGTATTATGAATGGCCACTATGGCCTTGAGACCCACCTGTGGATAGTTAAAAACCGTGACCTGCTCATGGCCGCGTTTCACTACCTCTGATAAAATTTTAATATCTGTACCGTCTTGAGTGTTTCCTTGATTGCTCATAATTTCCTTTGGCAAAGCGTTCATCTAAATTCCTTTAATGTAAATCCAGTAAAGTATCACTCGACAAGTCGCAACCGGCTCGGTTGTTCAATTGCACAGCACGCATATTTATTTGATCTGTGTTAGAAAATCAATCGTTCAACCTAAAAAGAGCAGTGTGAACGGCCTGCTCAATTATTTACTGGCCAACTAGCTGATAATCTATTACGTATTTGCTCAAAAACCCCGGGCGAAGCAGGGATATCGAGTAGCTCCGACGATTCGTCGGCCGGTGGTTATAGTGGCATTATCGTTTAGGGCGTAGCCACCACCTGCTCGCACCGGCTGCTGCCTATCGGCCTAAGAATTTGTG
>CAZVWV010000126.1:0-11162 GCA_964631745.1 uncultured Bdellovibrionales bacterium | reverse complement strand
ATTAAAATCGATCACTTAGCTCACCTGGCTAAGTGGCATTGGACGACTCGTCGGCGCTTCGAAATATTAGTAATCCACCGCTGTGCTTCGATTCAAGTGCTCTTACTTGGTTTTACTTTGTTAAATTTCTGCGCTAAACCGGTCAAATCGCTAGCGCTGTGTGCCAAGCAGTTGCTCAACCGCCTCAATCCGAGTCAACTCGGTGCGGGCCTTCTGCCACTCCGGATCTTGGGTATCCCCAACAGAGAGCGTGTGCTCCAGTTTCTCGCGCGCGGAGGGGAATTTTGATTTATCGACTTTGTCGGCAAAATCCACGGAATCAACTAGTATCGAAAAACTATCGTTTGCGAATGTGCAAAATCCGCCGGAGATTACCACCCGGATCTTCTCTGAACTTTTGTAGCTTTGTACCTCAAGGATGCCGGTGCCAAGCACTCCCACATATTTTGTGTGTTGCGGAAGCACGCAGATCTCGCCCACCGCTGTAGGCAGTGTCACAGCAGCGGCTTGGTATTCACCTACCAAGCCGCTGGGGGTATAAATCTTAACGCCAAAATTGTCAGCTGCCATATTTTTCCCCGATCAAGCACATAATTAAGCCTTCGTATTCACAAGACGAATAACTATGCAGCCTTCGCAAATTCCTGCGCAAGTTTCTCTGCCTTGGAGCGCGCTTCCTCGATGGTACCTACCATGTAAAAAGCCTGTTCCGGCAGGTCGTCGTGTTTTCCATCCACCAATTCACCAAATCCTCTCACTGAATCCTGAAGCTTAACGTAAGCTCCCGGTGTTCCAGTGAAGGTTTCAGCAACGTGGAAAGGCTGCGAAAGGAATCTCTCGATCTTTCGCGCTCTTGATACGGTGAGCTTATCCTCTTCGGAGAGCTCATCCATTCCCAAGATAGCGATGATATCTTGAAGTTCCTTGTAACGTTGAAGCACCTGCTGCACTTTTCTTGCAACGCGGTAATGTTCCTCGCCGACGATCCCTGGCTCAAGTGCCGTGGAGGTCGAAGTCAACGGATTCACCGCCGGGTAGATACCCTTCTCGGCAATCTGCCGTGATAGCTCAGTGGTTGCATCAAGGTGCGCAAATGTGGTCGCAGGCGCCGGATCTGTATAATCATCAGCCGGAACGTACACCGCTTGCACAGAAGTAATCGAACCTTTCTTAGTTGAAGTAATTCGCTCTTGCAGCTGCCCCATGTCGGTTGCCAGCGTGGGCTGATAACCTACGGCACTTGGCATACGTCCAAGTAGCGAGGATACTTCAGAACCCGCTTGCAGAAATCGAAATATGTTATCGATAAACAGCAGCACGTCTCGGCCCTCAGTATCACGGAAATATTCAGCGCACGTTAAGGCTGAAAGTCCTACACGGAAACGGGATCCCGGAGGCTCATTCATCTGTCCGTAAACCAGACAGGTCTTGTCGATAACGCCGGAATCTTTCATCTCGTGCCAAAGATCATTTCCTTCGCGAGTTCTCTCCCCCACCCCGCCAAAGACAGAGTATCCGCCGTGCGCCTTGGCGATGTTGTTAATAAGCTCCATGATGATAACGGTCTTGCCAACGCCGGCGCCGCCAAACAATCCGATCTTGCCACCTTTTACGTAAGGAGCGAGAAGATCGATAACTTTAATACCGGTTTCTAGAATCTCTTTTGAAGTTGATTGATCTTCAAAATTCGGTGTCGGTCTATGAATAGCCCAGCGGGTGTCCGTATCAATTGGCCCCATCTCGTCCACCGGGCGTCCAATTACGTCCATGATGCGGCCCAATGTCTTTGCTCCCACTGGAACAGAGATAGGCGCGCCGGTGTCTATCACTTCTTGGCCGCGCACCATTCCATCTGTTGAATCCATGGCGATGCAGCGCACTAGGTGGTCGCCCAAATGCTGCGCCACTTCAAGCGTCAAATTATTGGGATTATTATCGATGGCTGGGTTTGTGGTCAAAAGCGCATCGTAAATCGCAGGTATCCCCGCTTCTTTTGGGAACTCCACATCCAGCACGGCGCCTAGCACCTGGGCCACCCTGCCTTTTCTTCCTATTCCGTTGGTTTTAGTCATCTAATCACTCCATTGTTTATGAGATCTTTATTTCTTTGGCCTACAATCACTAGTTGAGCGCCTCTGCTCCTCCCACGATATCAAGAAGCTCCTTAGTGATGCGCTCTTGTCGAAGTTTGTTATGCGTCAGTTGCAACCGATCGATCAAATCCCCCGCGTTCTTAGTAGCGGAGTCCATGGCCGTCATGCGGCTTCCATGCTCGCTGGCTTTAGCATCTAATGCGGCCTGTCTAAGCTTGGTGCGTAAAATTCTTGGAAGTAACGCGTCAAAAACCTGCTTAGCCGATGGTTCGAATAAAGTCACTCCCGAAGCACTTGCGGTGTGGCCACTGGCTTGAATCTCTTTGGCTTCAAACGGCAAAACTTTTTCGCAGATAACCGTCATAGAGATGGCAGAACGAAAGCGAGTGCTTATCACATACAGCTCGTGGATCTCGCCTTTTCGAAATTTATTCTCAACCTCAAAAGCGATCTCGTCGATTGGCCAACGGTTGGCGTCTTCCGGTAATTCCTCAAAAGAGCGCGTGTGTTTTCGAGCTGTCCTTCTAAAATACTCCGCTGGTTTTCGGCCTAGGAGCAGCCAATCAATGGAAAATCCCGGGTTCTCTCTTACGAAGGCTTCAACTCTGCGATTAATATTCGTGTTGTAGCCACCACAAAGCCCCCTACTTCCACCGAAAACGATCACACCCACTGGCTTCTGACCCGTCTGGGCCTCAGGATGTTTTTGCATCAAGGGATGCGAGAGATCGGAGCCGGACTGTTCAGCGAGCACTTCCCCTAAGAGGCTATTGATAGCTTCGGTGTACTTTCGCGACTCTTGCACAGATTCTTGGGCTTTTCTCAATTTAGCCGCTGACACAAGCTTCATCGCGTACGTGATCTTTCTAGTATTTCTTACAGAAAGAAGTCTTCTGCGAATTTCCTTAAGACCTGCCACAGTTTAGTTCTCCTGATACTTAAAATCACACCTGAGCTCTACGCATGCGCCTGTTGAACGGCTGGTTTTGTTACAGCTTTAGGAGCTGTGCCGTTAGTATGCCCCCCAACCACTGAGATGCCAGCAGCAAACTTATCAGCAAAAGACTTTAAAGCTTGATTTAAAGTCTTATCACCTTCGGCATCCAAGCTGCCCTTATGTTTAAGGGTATCTAACAGATCTCGATGATTTGCCTGTAGGAACTGGTGTAAGGCCGCTTCAAAGGCCCTCACCTGTGAGACCGGCAGTTTATCAGTGCAACCAAGATTCACAGCCAAAATCGAGCAGACCTGGAGTTCAATCGGCATGGGCGCGTACTGACCTTGCTTGAGCGTTTCAATTAGTCGTTCACCGCGCGCCAATTGAGCTTTGGTGGCGGCGTCAAGGTCTGAACCGAACTGAGCAAAAGCTTGCTTCTCTCTGTATTGGGCAAGATCGAGTCGTAAAGTTCCCGCAACTTTTTTCATCGCTTTAACTTGAGCGGCACCGCCC
This sequence comes from uncultured Bdellovibrionales bacterium, assembly GCA_964631745.1. Classification (GTDB taxonomy): domain Bacteria; phylum Bdellovibrionota_C; class UBA2361; order UBA2361; family JBGSMV01; genus CAZVWV01. The sequence continues at coordinate 7,619 of CAZVWV010000126.1, read as the reverse complement.
ACGCGCGACACCGATAGACCAACGTTTACAGCAGGTCTAATACCCGAATTGAAGAGATCGGCTTCAAGATAGATCTGCCCATCAGTGATGGAGATCACGTTTGTGGGAATATAAGCAGAGACGTCCCCTTCTAGAGTTTCGATTACCGGAAGTGCGGTCAGCGAGCCGCCACCCAAGGAATCGTTCAGTTTAGCCGCACGCTCTAAGAGTCTAGAGTGCAGATAGAAAACATCTCCCGGGAAGGCTTCACGACCTGGTGGGCGTCTAAGCAACAGTGTGACCGCGCGATACGCGACTGCGTGCTTTGAAAGATCGTCGTAAATTACTAGCGCGTGTTTGCCGTTTTCCATGAAGAATTCACCCATGGCGCAACCTGCAAAAGGCGCTAAGAACAACATAGGCGCCGGTTCCGAAGCGGTGGCCGCCACCACAATTGTGTGACCCAAAGCATCATGCTCTCTAAGTTTTTCGACTACCTGCGCTACGGATGAGCGCTTTTGCCCGATAGCAACGTAGATACAGATCACTCCGTTCCCCTTCTGATTGATGATAGTGTCAATCGCGACCGCGGTCTTACCAGTTTTTTTATCGCCGATAATAAGCTCGCGTTGTCCCCTGCCCACCGGTGTCATCGAATCGATGGCTTTGATGCCGGTTTGCATGGGTTCATGCACAGAGCGACGCTTAACGATACCGGGAGCTTTAAATTCTAAACGTCTGGTCTTGTCGGTTTTGATTTCGCCCAGTCCATCAATCGGGTTTCCAAGGGCATCCACCACGCGGCCCACCAACGCATCCCCTACCGGAACTTCAGCGATTTTTCCGGTACGTTTGACCGAGGAATCTTCATGCACCAATGAGGTGTCGCCCATAATAACCGCGGCCACGTTGTCTTCTTCTAAATCAAGGGCTATGCCTCGCACGCCACCTTCAAATTCCAACAACTCACCGGCGGCTATCTTTTGTAAGCCGTGAATACGACAGATACCGTCGCCAACAGATATAACAGTGCCGGTTTCGCTTAAATCCTGCGAGACCGAGAAACCGGATATGCGCTCTTTTAGGATTTTGCTTATCTCTTCTGCTCTATTTTCCATTGCTTTCCCTTTTACTCACTTCTTGCTTATCGCAATTCTCTGGTTAAATTTTCTAAAATGCTACGCCATCAACTGTTCACGCAACTTTTCAAGCGATCCCTTGACGGTTCCATCCAAAAGTCTGTCCCCAATCTTTAGCGACATGCCACCGATAAAGTTGCTATCGACCTTCCAGGTGATAGTCGCGCCAGAACCGCACTGTTGTTGCACCTTTTCGAGGATGCGCGCGCGTTCCTGCTCGTTCAGCTCGTGCGCGGAGGTAAGTTCCATCGCTAAAAGCTTCTTCATCTCCGCGACCAAAGCGGAAAATTCCTTGGTGATAATCGGCAAGAGCTGCATGCGTTTGTTGTCAAGCAGCACCTTAAGAAAGTTTGTGAAATGAGGTGTTTTCGAACCCGAATCGAAATCCTTCGAGATCTGGTTAGCTAAATCATCCAATACTGATTCTCTTTCTTTAATAGGCAAGCCGGGATTCAGTATAGCGTTTCGGAGCTCGCTGCTTTGAAGCCAGCAATTCGTGAACTCGATTAACGATTTTTCAAGAGTTTCAACCGCCGACAGCTCGCTGATCTCAAAGAGAGAGCGTGAATATCTTCTAGCTAATCTTACTATGCCTTTTTCCATCTCTCACTATTTCCCGCGATCATTATTCCCGTGGTCTCTATCATCAATCCCAACGCTCAACATATTTCTAAAGCGCAACCCGCAAAAGCTTAGTAACCGATTTTTCTAATTCAGCAAACCCCTCACACGTTCAAGACTAAGGTCTCGTAATCTCTTGTCCTTATCCGGGGTTACAAAAGTTTTTAGCTTCTCCTGCGCAACTCGTAGCGCGGTTTCCGCGATATCACGCCGAATCCTGGAAATCGCAGCCTTCTCTTCCGCCAAAATTGTTTCCTTGGCTCTTTGCATAATTTTTGCGGCACCGGCAAGTGCAAACTCTTTGGCCTGCTTCGACTCAAGTTCGATGTCCTTTTCGACTTCCGCTGTAAGTTGATTCAGCTCGATGCTAAGACGCGACAATTTTGCTTGTGCTTGAAGATACTTTGCATCGACTGCTTCAAGCTCCTCTTTCGCGCCTACGACGGCACTCTCAATGGAGTGACGACGCTTGGCCCAACCGGCAAGAACTGGACGCCGCAGAATCAGAAACATCACCGCCGAAAAAATTACGAAGTTAACCCAAAACGGAATGATATCAGCGATGCTGGCGTGATGGGCGTGCTCTGCCGCAAACGAATCTAACGGGACGAACACTGTAAGAGCCAACAGTAATCCCAACGGTAGTCTACTGTACATCTCTAATCTCCCCGAGTGAACGTTCAAAATTTTGCACTAAGAGGTCCGACAATATTCCGGCTTCGTGCGGAATGGTTTTGCTAATCGCTATAATCTCGGATTGAATTCTGTCTCGCGCCTGAGCAACCATGCTCTGCGCCTCACCCTCGGAAGCGCTTAAAATTTGTTGCGCCTCAGTCTTTGCGACCGCAAGGAGCTCGGCTCTCCTTTTCATTAAACTTACTTTGTGATCAAGCAGTTTTTGTTCGTATTCGTTTGTGAGATCATCGGCGAGTTTTTGTCGCTCCGCGACCACAGCGGTTGCTCCCGATGTTAGAGATTCACGCTTTTCGATTAATCGAAGATAAGGCCTAAAGAGGTATGACGCCAAGAGTTGCCAAATCACGAAGAACATCGCTGCCCAAACGAGAATCATGGTACCGTCCAGCGTAGTTAAATCGAAATTTCGTAAAAACTCCTGCATTTAGCTCACCTCAAAAAACTCGTCTCATTTGAACCAAAAAAATCACCGGCAGACCCAAAAGTAACTTTTCTCATCTCACTGTTAAAAGTTAACTGATATAATCCAACTAACAGATAAAACAGCAATTTTAGACAGCGACTTTCTGAGGGGTGATTGAAGAAACCCCCGCTTTAGTTTGGTGTCCCGGCGCTGTCGCCATCGAACACTGTCCTTCGAAAACCACACCCTCTTCGATGCTGAGGTTTGTGCTAGTGATATTTCCGTGGACCTTTGCCGGTCGTTGAAGCGTTAACTTCTTCGAGGCCACGATGTCACCAGTAACTGTCCCTTTGATGATAATTTCTCCGCCTGTTATCTTGGCGTTTACCGTTGCAGATTCCCCCACAACAAGTTTGTCCGCATTTAGTTCCCCTTCAACATGCCCATCCACTTCAACCGGGCCGGAAAACTGGAGCGTTCCGACCACCTTGGAGCCCTGCCCCAAGAATGCGATGTTTTTTTGTGCGCTTGGATACACTGAGCGTACACCAGCATCTTCCTGCCGAGGTTCTTCTGAAGATTTTCCAAAAGCCATGTTCAAAACCATTATAATTAAGGCGAATAAAATTAAGGTCGATGTAAGCTAAATCGCTCCATCCACCGTGTCTGTCGAAACGAAGAGGTGAACAGCACAATCCGACCCGAATTTGTGGTAAAAACTTAGCCTTTTCAGTAAGAAAGGTCAAACAGTGGCTGCTTCGGGAGTAAATAAATCAGTAATTATTCAGCGGCAAAGATGATCAACTAATCGTTCAAGCTCTTGATCTGAAAAATAATCGATCTCTATCTTGCCCTTGCCAGACTTCTGTTGCCTAAGAGCCACCTTGGTGCCGAGCTCTCGTCGTAACCGTTCCAAAAGCTCAGAGTATCTCGGCTCAAGCTCTGTGGACTGCGCGGCCGGTAGCGAAGTAATACTTTTCTTGCCAGTGTCTAAAACCACCACGCGAGACACAATTCCCTCTAGGGCCCGAACCGAAAGGTCTTCCGAAAGGACCTTTTTGGCTAAACTAATCTGGGCGGAGGGCTCTTTTACCGATAAAACCGCTTTGGCATGGCCCATAGAGAGCTTGCCTTCCCGAATCATCTGTACAACTTGGTCTGGAAGTGAGAGAAGCCGCAGAATATTAGCAACAGTTGCGCGCTCTTTGCCCACGCGTTCAGCTAACTGCTGTTGGGTGTAGCTAAACTCGTCCATTAGCTTTTTGTACGCGAGCGCCTCTTCAATTGGGTTTAAATTTTCTCGCTGTATATTTTCAATTAGAGCGACTTCGAGCGCATCTTTATCGAAAAAAGAATCAATGATTACAGGGACTTGCGTTAGTCCCGCAATCTGTGCTGCTCGAAAGCGCCTTTCCCCAGCAACAATCTGATAGCCATCGGCCCCCGTATTTGGTCTTACTGTAATTGGCTGAATGATACCAACTGACTTTATAGAATTTGCTAGAGACTGAAGCTCCGCATCGCTAAAGTCTTTTCGTGGTTGTTCAGGGTTTCGCGTGATCTCCGAGATGTTAAGGAGCTTAATTCCTCGGTCATCTTTGTTTTGGTTGAGAATAGCGTTGTTAGCTGGGGGTTCTTGCGCCGCCGGGGGTGCCTGATGAATGCTTGGCGATGAAATTAAGGCAGATAGTCCGCGCCCTAAAGCAGAACGCATAGGTTTTTTTGCTAGTTGTCCACTCATAGTTGATTCCTAAAATTTTAAATATGAAATGTTCCACGTGGAACATTATCCGTTCCCTACCCTCGAAATTTCGGTATCTGTATCTCTCTTTGACGACTCTGCGCATCGATCTTCTAATTCCGCAGCGAGATTTCGGTATCCCACAGCTCCAGCCGAGCTTGGGTCATATAATCCAATTGGCAACCCATGACTCGGCGCTTCAGACAACCTAACGCTTCGCGGAATTACTGATTTAAACACGACAGGACCGAAATGCTTCTTAGCTTCCTCCATTACCTGATTAGACAGGTTTGTTCTTGCGTCGAACATCGTGAGGAATAGGCCAGCGACGGTCAGTTCGGGGTTAAACGTCTGCTTCACAAAATCGATTGTGCTCATCAGGGCGGTAAGTCCCTCTAGCGCATAGTATTCAGCTTGTAGAGGAATAATGACCGATCCTGCTGCGCCCAAGGCGTTGAGAGTAAGTAGTCCAGAAGATGGTGGGCAATCTATTAAGATATAGTCAAACCTAGTCTTTAGTAGACTTATCTCGGATTTTAGGATTAGTTCGCGGCCTGGGGTCTTTCCCAACTCAATTTCTATACCGATAAGGTCTTTAGATGATGGAGCGACCGAGAGCTCATTGAATTTGCTCTCTTTGATAATATCAGAGAGAGAAACTCGTTTAAAAAACATGTCGTAAAGGTCTTTGCCCTCTTCAGCACCTTCAACGCCCAAACCGGAGGATGCACTTCCTTGCGGATCGAAGTCTACCAGCAACACCCGCCGACCGAGGCGGCTCAGTTCGTATGAGAGACTTATAGCAGAGGTAGTTTTCCCGACTCCGCCTTTTTGGTTCGAAATTGCAATTGTGTGCGCCACGAGGAGAGAGGTACCATGTTTAGGAAGATTAAATCAAGAAATTTGTTCCACGTGGAACAAATTCCGGGATAGCGAAGAGTATTGTTCCACGTGGAACAATTTGGATGGCGAGATGGATTTGCTTGGAGGCTGTCTTCGGTGCTGAAATGTTCCACGTGGAACAACGGGAAAGGCGGGTAGGATAGAATAGGGAGTGCCCTGACGCCAAATGTTCCACGTGGAACAATCATGGCCTCGGGACTTCATTCAAAGTTAATATGAAGCCGAGAGCACTAGCGAGCTGGGCTTCGTAAGTGCTCAAAGACTCTGAGAGAGAGCTTTGCGCTGGTGCCTTAGCTAGCAGGGCGCTGCAATGGCAGTATGTTGGCAACTACTCATTAACGCCGGGTAACTCCATATATGAATTGGCCCCTACGTTAAACCCCGTGTCCTCAGTGCTGAAATTATTCAGGATTTTTTACCACGGAGGTCACGGAGTTACACGGAGCGGGCCAATTCCCACCCGGCGTTAATGAGTAGGTACGAGGTGATGCTGTAATTTCTTGATTTCAAAAGGAAAAACAGGAGTTTGCAGTTGTCGCGATTTGAATTTAACCACGGAGAACACGGAGGTCACGGAGAGAGAAATCCTCAATGTTTTCTCCGTGTTCGCCGTGACCTCCGTGGTTAAAGACCCAAATTGCAATGTTCTACCGGACAGCAATGGTTTTCGCGATTTGAATTTGACCACAGAGAACACGGAGGTCACCGATAGACGCCCGAAGCTCTTGAGAAAATACAAATGTTCCACGTGGAACATCTACTCAGAAGCAATATTCTCGTCACTCAAAAGATAAGCTTCAATGAAACCGTCGATCTCGCCGTTTAAGACGTCGTCCACCGAGCTAGTCTGATAATCGGTGCGAAGGTCCTTTACCATTCTATACGGTTGCATTACATAGGAGCGAATCTGACTTCCAAAATCGATCTTTTTTCGTTCGCCCTTAATAGAATCTAGCTTGGCCTGTTGTTCAAGGCGCTGCTTCTCAAATAGTTTGGCCTTTAATATTCGCATAGCAGTGGCTCGGTTTTTATGCTGCGAGCGCTCATTTTGGCAAGCCACCACAATACCAGAAGGAATATGGGTTAGTCTGACTGCCGAGTCAGTCTTGTTGACGTGCTGACCACCAGCGCCCGAAGAGCGATACGTATCGACTCGCAGATCTTTGTCATCGATAACCACTTCAATTTCTTCCTCGATATCTGGCGTTACGCTAATTGAAGCAAATGAGGTGTGCCGCCTGGCATTTGAGTCAAAAGGAGAGATCCTGACTAACCTGTGCACCCCTTGCTCAGAGCGTAAATGCCCGTAAGAGTAGGGGCCCTCAACATAGATCATGGCGCTCTTAATACCAGCGCCTTCGCCAGCCTGATAGTCTAACTCTTCGAGTTTAAAGCCTTTTCTTTCGGCCCAACGCAAATAAAGTCTAAGAAGCATATCAGCCCAGTCCTGAGCCTCAGTGCCGCCAGAGCCCGAGTTGATTTCCAAAATTGCGTTTGATTTGTCAAATGGCCCGCTCATCTTGCAAAGGAACTCTTGCGCGCTAAGGTCCTTGCCCAGTTTAGTAACCGAAGTTGCGGCTTCGGCCAAAAATTCCGGATCGTCAGCTTCTTTAGCCAACTCGTAAGCAGTTTGGGCCTGACTCAATAAGGATACTAAAGCGTTAAATGAATCGACGGTAAATTGAAGATCCGAACGCTCTTTAAGAACAAGCTTAGCTCTGTCGGCATCACTCCAAAGATCTTCACCAGTAGACTGCGCCTGAAGTTCCGCTAAACGCGACTCTTTTCCTGCGATGTCAAAGAAACCTCCTAAGCGCAGCCAGGCGCTCTTCACTTTCCAAAAGTTTCGCTTTGATCTCGTTGGCACTAAGCTCGGCGGTCATATTTAAAGAATATATCTGAAAGCTTTGGGGCTGGAAAGGGTAGGGGGCTGGTGGTCAGGGCTCGGCGCTAGAGTGAGCAACAATTCCTACAGAAATTCAAGAGTTTCAGACAGATTCGCCACCATGAAGAAAGGTGTCAGATTCCATAAAGCCAGTACACTCTTCTTCCAAAACGTCTTACCGAAATGGAACTTCAGTGCTTAAACCTAGAAAGAGCAGTTGAATCTACTACGGTGGCGAATATGGCTGAATCT